>CANBNK010000095.1 GCA_947371015.1 Acetobacteraceae bacterium
CCATGGCTGAAGCTGTAGATCATCTTGTCAGCGCCGGCCCCGCCATCCACGCTGTCGCTGCCGGTGGCACCGTAGAAGGTGTCGTCGCCGCCATTGCCCTTCAGCGTGTTGCCGGTGCCGTCGTTGCCGTAGAACACGTCGTTCCCGGCGCCGCCGACCATGAAGTCATTGCCCCCCTTGCCCATGAAGGTGGTGGAGTTGTCGGAGCCGACCACGATGTCGTCGCCCTGCGCACCGTAGAAGAGGGTGACGGAGTTGCCGAGCACGACCGGCACCAGCGGGCTGATGTGGTCGATGGCACCCGGGGCGACGCTGCTCTCGGCGTGGTAGTTGATGCCGGTGAGCGGGCCGTTCTGCGGCTGCCAGCCGTTCAGTACCAGCGCCTGGTTCGGGCCGAAGTAGATCACGCCCATGCCGTTGACCATGCCGATGGCGGTGGGGCCGGCAAAGCCCCAGACCTCGATGCGGTCGCCGGACGAGGGGTTGAAGTTCTCGATCTTCTGCACGCCGTCGCCGGCCTGGTAGATGATCGTGGTGTTGGCGCCGGTGCCGTTGACGGTATCGCCGACCTGCAGGTTGGAGAACTGCCCCGCGCTGTAGGCTATGGTGCCGTCATTGGTGCCGCCGGCCATCAGCACGCCATTCGCCGCGGCGTGCAGGTAGTCGTTGCCGGCGCCGCCGTAGATGGTGCCGTTGGAGTTGTTGAACTCCAGGTTGTCACCGCCCTTGCCACCGATCATCAGGTCGCCGCCAAGGTTGGCGAGGAAGCCGGCGCCGGCACCCAGGCCCTGCGCCGAGTTGGCACCGAGGCCCTGGGCCGAGATGGCGCCGCAGCCGCCGATGATGATGTCGTTGCCGCTGGTGCCCTCGATGTTCGCACCGCCCTGGCCGCCCATCATGATGGAGCCGCCATTCGGTCCACCATTCAGGGAGGAGTAGCCGGTGCCGCCGATGAGGACGGACCCGCCGGCATTGGCGTTGGCGGTCAGGCCGCCATTGCCGCCGACGATGTAGCTGCCCGCCGCGTTCAGGTTGACGTTGGCGCCGCCCTGGAACTCGACATGTACCGGGGTGGAGAAGGTGTAGCTGCCACCTGGCAGGCTCATCAGCGGCGCATCGGCGATGGTGCCGGTGACGTGGTTGAAGCCGCCATCCACCTCGCTGATGGTCTGGCCGGAGAGCACCACGAAGCTGTCCGTCAGCCCCGTTGCCGGCTTGGCGTCGCTGCCGTCATGCAGCCAGCCGCTGTGCTGCGGTATCAGCACCAGGCCGGTGGGGGAGACGAACTGCACCTTGTAGGTGCCGGGCGCCACGCCATCGATCTGGTAGTTGCCCTGCGCATCCGTGGTGGTGGTGCCGACCACGGTGCCCGCGGCGTTGACCAGGTTCACCGTGACCCCGGTGAAGACCGCGCCGGGCAGCTTGTCGGCGCAGATGCCGGGCGGCATCGCCTCGAACGCAGTGCCCTTCACATGGCCGGGGATGTAGAGCCCGGCGTCATGCGTCAGGTCGGTCACGCCGGACTTGATGGCGAAGCTGGGGCCGATGCCGGTCGCCTGGTTCGCATCGCTGTCGGTGGCGGGCGCACCCTGGTTCTGCAGGGTGAACTCGTAGCCGGCGGGTTTGCCGAACACCTCGTGATAGGTGCCGGGCGGCAGGCCGCTGAACAGGTAGTTGCCGCTGGCATCGGTGGTGGCGGAGTAGGTCGCGCCGGTGCCCTCGTTCACCAGGGTCACGGTGACGCCGGCCAGGCCGACTTCGCCGTTGTCCTGCTGGCCGTCGCCATCGGTGTCCACCCAGGCCCGGTCGCCGATGGTGACGGGGCGCCAGAGGCCCGCATCCACCGAGCTGTCATTGTCGCCGGAGACGTAGGTTTTTGTGGGTGTGATGCCCGTTCCGGTGTTGGCGTCGCTGTCCTTGTCATCCGGCCCCTGGTCGGGGGTGGTGAAGAAGAAGCCGGCTGGCGGCACCACCTGCACATGGTACTGGCCCGGCGGCAGGTTGCCGAAGCTGTAGAGGCCGTTGGCATCCGTCGTCGTGCTGGTGAGGACGGTGTTGCTGGCATCCAGCAGCTTGACGGTCACGCCCGCCAGGTTGGTGTCGCCGGCATCCTGGCGGCCGTCGCCGTTCTGGTCCTCGAACACGCGGTCGCCGATGGTGACCGGGCGGAAGGCGCCGACGTCGTGCGTCAGGTCGGTGCCGCCGCTGTGCATGACGAAGACCGGGCCGGTGCCGGCGGTCTGCTGGAAGCCGCTGCTGTCGCTGTCCTTCGCGGCATCCGGACCCTGCTGAGTCTTGGTCAGCTGGAAGCCCAGCGGCGCGGTGAAGGTCTCGAAGTAGCTGCCCGGCGGCACGGTGAAGAGGTAGCTGCCATCCGGCGCGGTGGTGGCGGTGGCCACCAGGGCACCGGTTACGTTGTTGTACAGCTTCACCGTCATGCCGGCCAACGGCTGGTCGCCGGCGTCCTGGATGCCGTTGCCGTTGTAGTCCTCGAAGGCGTAGTCGCCGATCTTCACCGGAATATACATGCCGGCGTCGTGGGTGTTGTCGGTCTGGTCCGAGATCACCGTGATGGTCGGCCCGAAGCCGGTTGACGGGTTGGCGTCGCTGTCGGTGGCCGCCGTGCCCTTGCCGGTCTGGGTCAGCACGTAGTTCGCCGGGGTGACGAACTGCTCGTGGTAGTCGCCCGGCAGCAGGCCGCTGAAGTGGTAGCTGCCATCCGGCGCCGTGGTGGTGGTGCCGACCAGCGTGTTGGTGCTGTCGTACAGCTTCACCGTCACCCCGCCCAGCGCGGTGTCGCCGGCGTCCTGCACGCCGTTGCCGTTGTCGTCGATGAAGACGTAGTCGCCGATCGTGGCCGGCTTGTAGAAGCCGCTGTCGATCGTGCCGTCGTGGTCACCGGAGACATAGGTGTGCACGGGCGCCTTGCCGGTGGCGACATTGGCGTCGCTGTCCGACACATCGGCGCCACGGTCCGGCGGCGTTACCAGGTAGCCCGAGGGGGCGACGAACTGCACCTGGTAGGCACCAGGCGCCAGGCCGGTGAAGCTGTAGGCACCCAGGGCATCCGTGGTGGTGGTCGCCAGCAGGTGGTTCGCACCGTCCAGCAGCTTCACGGTCACGCCGGCCAGGGCGGGTTCGCCGCTGTCCTGCTGGCCATTCCCGTTCACGTCCACCCAGGTGTAGTCGCCGATGCTGACGGGCTTGTAGAGGCCCACATCATGCGTGTTGTCGGTCTGGCCGGACAGGATGCTGAAGCCCGGCGCCACGCCCGTCGTCGGGTTGGCGTCGCTGTCGGTGGAAGGCGTGCCCTGGCCGTTCGGGGTGAAGACGTAGCCGGACGGCTTGGTGAACACCTCGTGGTAGGAACCCGGCGGCAGCTGGGTGAAGTGGTAGCTGCCATCGGCCGCGGTGGTGGTGGTGGCGACCACGGTGTTGGTGGTGTCGTTCACCAGTTGCACGGTCACGCCGGCCACGCCGTTGTCGCCAACGTCCTGGATGCCGTTGCCGTTCATGTCCTCGAAGGCGACGTCGCCGATGGTCACCGGCTGGTACAGGCCGGCGTCATGCGTCAGGTCGTTGGTGCCGCTGGTCAGGGTGATGACCTGGCCGTAGCCGGTGGCCGGGTTGGCGTCGCTGTCGGTGGCCGCCGTGCCCTGGCCGGTCTGGGTGAACTCATACCCCGCCGGCTTGACGAACTGTTCCTGGTACTGGCCGGGGGCCAGGTTGCTGAACAGGTAGCTGCCATTGGCCGCCGTGGTGGTCTGGGTGATGTAGTGGCCGGCGCCGTCGAACAGCTTGACCACGATCCCGCCGAGCGGCGTATCCGCGCCGTCCTGCACGCCGTTGCCGTTCTGGTCGACGAAGACGAAGTTGCCGAGCGAGCTGGGCTTCCACAGCCCGGCATCGACGGAGGTGTCCACGTCCCCGGTCTGGTAGGTCTTCAGCGGGCTCAGCCCGGTGGTGATGTTGGCGTCGCTGTCCACCGTGTCGCCGGCGTTGTCCGGCGTGGTGAAGGTGTAGCCGGCGGGCGGCACGAACTGCACCTGGTAGGTGCCGGGCACCACGTTGAGGAAGGTGTAGTTGCCGTTGCCGTCGGTGGTCTGCGTCGCCACCACGTTGCCCAGGTTGTCCACCAGCTTGACGGTGACGTTGGCAATCCCGGTCTCGCCGAGATCCTGCGCGCCGTTGCCGTTGGTGTCGGTCCAGACCCGGTCACCGATGGTCACCGGCTGGTAGAAGCCGGCGTCATGGGTGATGTCGTTCTGGCCGCTGGCCAGGGTGATGTTGGGACCCGAGCCGCTGGCGGTGGTGAAGCCGTTGGCGTCGCTGTCGGTGCCCGCGGTGCCGGCGCCGGTGCGGGTCAGCACGTAGGTGCTGCCGGAGGGCGCGGTGAACACCTCGTGGTAGGTGCCCGGGCGCAGGTTGGTGAAGCCGTAGCTGCCGTCCGCCGCGGTGTTGACGCTGCCGACCAGGGTGTTGGCGGCGTCGAACAGGTCCACCCGCACATTGGCCAGGTTGGCTTCGCCGCTGTCCTGGATGCCATTGGCATTGGCGTCCACCCATGCACGGTCGCCGAGGCTGGCCGGGATGTAGAAGCCGGCGTCGATCGAGGTATCGGCGTCGCCGGAGACGTAGGTGTGGGCGGGCGCCTTGCCGGTGGCGGGGTTGGCGTCGCTGTCCACCAGGTCACCGCCCTGGTCGGCCGGGGTGGTGGTGTAGCCGCCGGGGGTGACGAACTGCACCTGGTAGGTGGCCGGCTTCAGCCCGCTGAAGCCATAGATGCCGTTGCTGTCGGTGGTGGTGGTGGAGACCACGTTGCCCAGGCCGTCCAGCAGCTTCACGGTCACGTTCGCCAGGCCGCTTTCGCCCAGGTCCTGCAGGCCATTGCCGTTGGTATCGACGAAGGCGCGGTCACCGATGGAGACCGGGGCGTACATGCCCGCATCCACCGTGTTGTCGGTCTGGCCGCCCACCAGGGTGTAGCTGCCGGTCACGCCGCTGGTGGTGTCGGCGTCGCTGTCGCTGGCGTCCGCACCGCTGTCCTTCGTGGTCAGTGCCAGGCCGCCGGCGGTGACGAACTGCACCCTGTAGGAGCCGGGCACCAGGCCAGTGAAGTGATACAGGCCGCTGGCATCCGTGGTGGTGGTGTTCAGTACCGCGTTGCTGCCGTCCAGCAGCTTCACGGTCACGCCGGAGATGCCGTTCTCGCCAATGTCCTGCTGGCCATTGCCGTTGGCATCCAGCCAGACCCGGTCGCCGATGGCGGCGGACTGGTAGAAGCCCGCATCGACCGAGCTGTCGTTGTCGCCGGAGACGTAGGTGTGCAGGGGCGACAGGCCGCCGCTGGCGTCGCTGTCCTTGGCGTCGTCGCCGCCCTGGTCCGCCGGGCTGGCGGAGTAGGTCGCCGGGGTGACGAACTGCACCTTGTAGTCGCCGGGCGCCAGGTTGGTGAAGTGGTACAGCCCGTTGCTGTCGGTGGTGGTGGTGGTCACCACGGCACCGGCGCCGTCAAGCAGCTTCACCGTGGCGCCGCTGATGCCGGTCTCACCGATATCCTGCACGCCGTTGGCGTTCAGGTCGTTGAAGACCTTATCACCGATGGTGATGGGGGCATAGAAGCCGACATCGTGGGTGATGTCGTTCTGGCCGCTCACCAGCGTGATGTTGCCGCCGCTGCCAGAGGCAGTGCCGACGCCCGAGCTGTCGTTGTCGGTCGCCGCGGTGCCCGCGCCGGCCTTGGTGATCACGTAGCCGGACGGCGCCGTGAAGGTCTCGTGGTAGGTGCCGGGGCGCAGGCCGGTGAAGCTGTAGGCGCCGTTCACGTCGGTTGTGGCGGTGCCCACCAGGTTGTTGCCGGCGTCGAACAGGCGGACCACGGCACCCTGCAGGTTGGCTTCGCCGCTGTCCTGGATTCCGTTGCCGTTGGCATCCACCCAGGCGCGGTCGCCGAGCGAGGCCGGGATGTAGAAGCCGGCGTCGATGCTGTTGTCTACGTCGCCGGAGACGTAGGTCTTCGTCGGCGTGATGCCGGTGGAGACGTTGGCGTCGCTGTCGACCGTATCACCGCCCTGGTCTGCCGGGGTGATGGTGTAGCCGGCGGGGGTGACGAACTGCACGTGGTACTGGCCGGGGGCCAGGCCGGTGAAGCTGTAGGCGCCGCTGGCATTGGTCGTGGTGGTGGTCACCACGTTGTTGCTGCCGTCCAGCAGCTTCACGGTCACGCCCGGCAGCGGGCTTTCACCCGGGGTCTGCAGGCCGTCGCCATTGCTGTCCACGAAGGCGTAGTCGCCGATGGTGATCGGCTGATACAGGCCGATGTCGTGAGTGTTGTCGGTCTGGCCGTTGGTCAGCGTGAAGGTCGCGCCGTTGCCGGTGGCGGGGTTGGGGTCGCTATCCGTGGCCGCCGTGCCCTGGCCGGCCTGGGTGATCACCCAGCCGGACGGGGCGATGAAGTGCTCATGGTAGCTGCCCGGCACCAGGTTGGTGAAGTGGTAGCTGCCATCCGGCGCAGTGGTGGCAGTGCCGACGATGGTGTTGGTGCTGTCGAGCAACTGCACTGTGACGCCGCCGACGCCGGCCTCGCCGCTGTCCTGCACGCCGTTGCCATTGGCATCGACGAAGGCCTTGTCGCCGACCGCGGCGGCAACCACCGTCACGCTCTGCTGGCTGGTACCGCCGGGCACCACGGTATTGGGGTTGACGCCGTAGGGGTTGGCGCCATCCGTGCCGCTGACGGTGGCGATGTTGGTCAGCACATCCGCCGGGCTGGCGCCGGCGCCGACCTTGGCCACCACCTGCACGACCACCTTGTCGCCAACGTTCACCACGTTGTCGCCGGCGTTGTCGATGGTGCCGAAGTCGAAGCTGATGCTGCTGCCGCTGATGGTGCCGGCATCGCCGACCATCAGGCTGCTGCCGCTGATCGAGGCGCCGATCGACAGCACCTGCGAGGAGACGTAGGTCAGGTTGGTTGGCAGTGCGTCGCTGACCACCAGGTGCTGGCCGCCTTCGCCGACCGTGGCGGTGATGCTGTAGGTGACGGTCTCACCGAAGGCGACGTTGGTGCCGGTGGTGTAGGTGTTGTCGGTGCCGGTGATGGTCTTCACGACGCTGTCCGACAGCGCGACACGCACGGTGGCGGTGTCGCTGGTGGTGGCGTCACGGCCTTCCGTGATGTCCTGCGCCGGGCTGGAGGAATGGTATTCCAGCGAGGCGATGTTGGTGATGTTCTGGCCATTCACCACGTCGTCCAGCAGGCGGGCCTGGTAGGTGACCGTGATGGTGCCGGCGCCCAGGTTGTACTGGTCCAGGTGCAGCTTGACCTTGCCGCCGGCGGTGCTGAGCGTGCCCGCGGTGGTGCTGGCGCTGCCGCTGACCAGCTGCAGGCCGGGGGCCAGCAGGTCGGCCAGGTTCACGTCATAGGCGTTGCTGCTGCTGTCGGCCGCGTGGCGGATGGTGATGGTGTAGGTCGCCACGTCGCCGGCATCGCCGCTGGTGAAGGGCGTGGACTTGTCCACCAGCAGGTGCGGCTGGACAAAGTCGGCATCGGCATGGGCCGAGGCGCTGGTGTTGTCCGTGGTGACCGTGACGTTGTTGACCAGCACGTCGCCCGGCTCGTTGGCCGCCACATCCACCGCCTTGGCCTGCAGGCGGATGACGATCTGGTCCTTGGCGTTGCTGACATTGTCCCACTGGTTGTGGACATTGCCGAAGTCCACCACCAGCTGGTCGGCGGTGCCGTTGGCGTTGCTGTCGGAGACCGTGATGGTCGGGCCGCTGCCCACCGTTAGGTTGGCGCCGACCGAGACGACCTGGGCGGAACCGGCGACGTATTGCAACTGGCCGCTGGCGGTGCCGCTGGCCAGGATGTCGGCCAGCAGGTCGGTCACCTTCAGGTGCGGGCTGTCGCCCTCGGGCAGGGTGATGGTGATGTCGTAGGTGGCGACTTCGCCCGGCTTCAGGTCCTGGTTGCCAGCATTGTACTGGCTGCTGCCGGTGTCGGCGTAGCTGGTGGCGCTGATCACCTTGGTCACCGTCGGCGCGGCGATGTGGAAGTCCGCGCTGTCGGTGTTGTGGTAGCTGCGCTCGTTGGCGTCCGTGCCCGGCAGGCTGCTGGCGTCCGACGTCGCGGTGTTCGGCACATCGGCGCCGACCTTGGCAGTATCGGTCACCTTGGCCTGGAAGGTCAGGGTGATGTGCTGGCCGGGGTCGAGTTCGGCCGCGGTGACCTTGATGCCGGTATCGGTCAGGCCGTTGCCGGTGACGATGGTGGCCGCCGCGGAGCCGGCGACAATGGCCAGCGTGCCGTGCTGGAACTGCGCGTTCGGCGGCAGGTTGGCCAGCAGGTCATCGATGCTGACATCGAAGGCCGCGGCGTTGTAGCCCGGCTGGTTGTTGGTCAGCGTGATGGTGTAGGTGACGATGTCGCCGGCATCGGCCGTGGAGACGTTGACCGACTTGTCGAGCGAGAGGTGCGGCTCGACCACGTCAACATCCGCGGTGTCGGAGTAGGATAGCCGGTTGGCCGGGTTGTTGGCGTCCTCGGCGCTGATGGTGGCGGTGTTGGTCAGCACGTCGCCGGCGGTGTTGCTGGCGGCATTGGTCAGCACGCCGACCACGGTCACCACCACCTGGTCCTTGTGGTCGCCGGTGACGTTGTCGGTGGTGTTGGTGACGTTGCCGAAGTCGAAGTGCAGCTTGTCGGCCACGCCGTCGGCATTGGTGTCGCTCAGGACAGCGGTCTGGCCGACCGCCAGGCTGGCATTGCCGTGCAGGTTGGCGCCCACGCTGGTGACGGTGGCCGAGATCGCCTTGATCTGGCCGTTGCCGGTGGGCAGCAGGTCGTCCAGCCACACCGACTTGGCGACGCCTTCCGGCAGCGTCACGGTGATGGTGTAGGTGACGGTCTCGCCGATGGCGAGGTCCGGGTTGCTGTTGCTGCCCTCGCTGCTGCCGGTCTGGCTCAGGCTGGTGGCGCTGACCACCTTGTCGATGGTCGGCGAGATCGAGACGCTGGCGGTGTCGCTATCGGGCAGGCCGTCATACGGCGCGCGGTTGATGCCGCCTTCCTCCGCCGCGTAGTTCACGATGGTCGCGGTGTTGACGATGGCCGCGTTTGGCCCCTGCACCGAGTTGGTCAGATGGGCGTCATAGGTGATGACGACGACGTTCTTCGCGCTGGTCGGGTTGTAGGTGCCCATGCAGCCCTGGATCAGGCTGGCATCGTCCAGCATCAGGCCGCCCGCGGGGTCGAACAGGCCGGTGCCCACCAGGTGGAACGGCACCGAGGTGCCATCGCCGAAGGTGACGTGCAGGTTCAGCCCACCGGACGGGATCTCGAAGCCCGGCGGCAGCGTGTCGCGCACCAGGGTGTCGAAGGCGCCCTTCCAGCCCTGGCCCTTGTTTTCCAGGATGATGGCGAAGGAAACCGTGTCGCCGGCGTCGGCGTGGTTCAGGTTGGCGTTCACCGCCTGGGCGTCCAGCGCGTTGCTGTTCAGCGTGCCGGTGAAGCGGTTGCCGCTGCTGCCGGGGGCCGAGAAGCTGACGCCGGCCGGGCCGACCGCGCTGTCGAGCGAAGCGGTCGCGCTGTCGGAGCCGATGACGCCCTTGGTGATCTTCAGCCGCGGCTCGCCCAGCAGGAACTGGATGATCGCGTTGTCCTGGCTGACATCACCGAAGGAGTTGGTCTCCGACGAGGTGACCTGGTTGGTCAGGTACAGCCCGTCGCCGAAGGGCGCGTCGGTGACGGCAATGGTGAACAGCAGATCCAGGTGGGTGGTCGGGTAGTTGGCGTTCAGCACGTCGCCGAAGTTCAGCGTCAGGCTGTTGGAAACGCTGTCGAGGCTGATGGTCGGCGTAACGCCGGGCACGTTGGTGTGGAAGGTGTCGGTGCTGCCGAAGGCGATGTGGCCGGCGGCCGGCGTGGCGCCGCTCAGGCCGTCCCAGTGGAAGGTGTCGGCGCTGCCATCGGCATTGCTGTCGGCCACCTTCAGCACGGGCAGCGGCAGGTAGTCGCTCAGCTTGACGCTGTGCGCGCTGGTCAGCGGCAGGTCCAGGGTCAGCCGGTAGGTGATCAGGTCGCCGGACTGCACCAGCGACGGGTTGGCGAAGGTGGTGGTGCCCTTCGAGGTGTCGCCATTGATGGCGTAGATGCTTTTGCCGACCTCGCTGACCGGCAGGGTCACGCCGGCGTGGCTGTCATCCTCGATCAGGCTCTGCGTGTTGTAGACCTTGCCGTCGTACAGCACGTCGTTGTTGATCGGGTCGCCCTGGTCGACATAGTCGTCGCCCGGGGTCGGGCCGGTCCACTGCGTGTCGATGGTGGTGCGATAGGTCACCAGCACGGTGGCCTGGTTGTAGTTGGTGGCGTGGCTGGCGCCGCCCAGCGCGCCGCCATTGCCGTCCAGCGCCGTGCTCAGGCCGTGGTCGGCCAGCACCTTGGAGACATCGAACTGGATCAGCGTGTGGCCGGCGCTGTCCTTGCCGGCAACGGTGTATTCCGCCGCCGTCAGGTCGGCATCCAGGATGGTGGCGCCGGCCTGCTTGATGACGATGTGCGGGGTGAAGCCGGCGCCGAAGGTCTGGCCGTCGCCCAGCGTGTCCTTCATCACCAGGTGGTTCATCTCGAAGTAGTTCGAGATCTGGCCGTCCAGGCTGTACTGCAGCACGCCATGCGGCTGCCAGTCCGGCACGCCATTGTGGTCGGCGTCACCACTGACCAGCGCCACGCCCTTCTGGATGGCGATGGACTTGGCGGTGATGGTGTTTTCCGGGCCGACCGGGTCGATGGTGATGTGGGTGTTGGGGTCGCGGCTGTCGATCGGATCCCAGTCCGCGTCCAGTTTGGCGTTGTCATCCAACTGGCGGAAGCCGCCCGTAGAGGGGTTCAGCACCGGGGTGCCGTCGTGCAGGAACTCGGTGACGTAGAAGTCGATGACCAGCTTTGGCACCTGGGTGCCGCCGGTGATGGTGCCGGGGAAGCTGCCGGTGACGGTGGTGGTGCCGTCGTTGTTCACGTGAATGTTGGCAGCCGTGGCGATGATGACGCCATTCACCTCCAGGTGGGCTCCGGTCACCACCGTGCCGTCCGGCATGGTGTCGGTCAGCTTCACATTGGTGAAGGGCTGGCCCGGGGCGAAGTCACCCTGCACCACCCATTCGCGCGGGTAGCTGGGGCCGGTCGCGGTTTCCTGCTCCGGGCCGATATAGGTCTTGGTCAACTCGGCGACGATGGGGTTGATGTTGAGGTTGACCGCGCTGCCCGCCACCGGCGGATCGCAGCAGGGGTTGTCGAAGGGGTCGGAGCCGTAGGCGAAGCCGCCCGTCGCGGTGACGCCCAGCAGGCCGTTCACGTCCGCCAGATTAGAGACGCCCAGCTTCAGGTCGATGTCGGCGGGTGTTTGGTCGGTGGTGAAGCTGCCGAAGGGCAGGCGCAGCACGAGCAGGGTCTGGCCCGGCGTGCCCGCAATCACCAGCGGCATGCCGCTCGCGTCATCCAGGAAGGGGTGGACCGCCTGGCCGGAGCTGTTGAACTCGATGGTCCAGCTTTCCAGCGGCGCGCCCAGATAGGTGGCCGAGATGAAGCTGACGCCGTCGTTCACCGGGCTGTTGCCGGCGCCGGGACCGTCCGCACCGTTGGTCGGCAGAACCAGGTTGATATACGGCGCGTAGCCGACATTCGCGCCGCTGGCGGTGTTGTCGAAGCGGATGGTCAGGTCAGCGGTATCGCCGATGAAGACCTGGTCGGTGGCGCCATTCAGGAAGCTGACGGTCGGCTGCGCAGTCATTGCCATATGTCCTTCTCGTGCTCGCCTTTTTGGCTGAATCTAGCCTGAGCGAGATGTGTCTAAAAAAAGGTCTGACGCGATTAGGTATTAATACGCGGACACTGGCAACGGTTTTTTAGACGGTTAAGGATTAAAATTGAGATCAGTGTGGTGGAATTGCGAATTTTGGGACGCCGCTCGCCGTGGGAAAGCGCCGGCAAAGTGCCATTCTTGGCCAGTTCGTTGCGGATTAAAGGATTTCAGGCGCGGCCAGCCACCGGCGGTGGAGCCAGGCCCTTGGGCGCCCAGGGCGTTGCCCGAACTTGCGCCGCCACGGCTGCGCAAGGCGCCGGCTTGACGCCCATGGCACTTGCCGGTTGCCTGCCGCCTTGCCCAACCGGCCACGCAGATGGTCCGGCAGGCGCTGAGGAGACGACCGAATGCCCGACACCGCCGCCACCCGCATCGGGGGCAACGCCACCGTGGCGCTGCGCCTGGCCGAGGCTTTCGCCCGCCACGGCGTGACCCTGACCTTTGGTCAAAGCCTGCCCAGCGCCTTCCACCTGGCCTGCCCGCATGTCGGTATCGACCAGAAGGTCTATCGCCAGGAAAACGCCGGCGGCGCGATGGCGGATGGCTATGCCCGTATCAGCCGCAAGGTCGGCGTCGTCACCGCCCAGAACGGCCCTGCCGCCACCCTGCTGGTCGCCCCGCTGGCCGAAGCCCTGAAGGCCAGCGTCCCCGTCCTGGCGCTGGTGCAGGAGGTGACGCGCGACGCCACCGACCGCAACGCCTTCCAGGAACTGGACCATTTTGGGTTATTCGCCCCGGTGGCGAAGTGGGTGAAGCGCGTGGATCGCGCCGACCGGCTGGAGGACTACGTGGACATGGCCTTCACCGCAGCCTGCTCCGGCCGGCCCGGCCCGGCGGTGCTGCTGGTGCCGGCGGACCTGCTGCTGGACCAGGCGCTGCCCACCGGCCCGCGCGTGGCTTCGCTGGGCCAGGTGCCACTGGACCGCACGCTGGCGGACCCGTCCCGCATCGCCGAAGCCGCCAAGCTGCTGGCACAAGCAAAACGCCCGCTGGTCATCGCCGGCGGCGGCGTTCACCTCTCGGACGCCTCGGCCGAGTTGGCGGCGTTGCAGCAGGCGGCGCACCTGCCGGTTGGCACCACCGTCATGGGCAAGGGCAGCGTCGATGAGGCGCATCCGCTCTCGCTCGGCGTGGTCGGCTACGTCATGGGTCCCGGCGCCCGCACCGAGCATCTGCGCGACATGGTGCAGCAGGCCGACGTCATCCTGCTCATTGGCAGCCGCACCAACCAGAACGGCACCGATAGCTGGAAGCTCTATCCGCGCGACGCCACCTTCATCCACCTGGACGCAGACCCGATGGAGATCGGCCGCAATTATGAGGCGCTGCGCCTGCTGGGCGACGCCAAGCTGACCCTGGCAGCGCTGGCGAAGGCCATGCAGGGCCAGGACCTTTCCGCCCGCGCCGCCGCCCGCCCGGAGGTGGAGGCCGCCATCGCCCGCGCCCATGCGGAGCATGCGAAGACCACCACGGCCATCACCACGCGCGACAGCAGCCCGATCCGCCCGGAACGGCTGATGGCGGAGCTGAACAAGCTGCTGCGTCCCACCGATATCGTCGTCGCCGATGCCAGCTATTCCAGCATCTGGATCGCCAATGGTCTGAGCGCCCGTCTCGGCCAGCGCTTCCTGACGCCGCGCGGCATCGCCGGCCTGGGCTGGGGCCTGCCGATGGCGATCGGCGCGCAGATCGCCGCACCTGAAAGCCGGGTCTGGTGCCTGGTCGGCGATGGCGGCTTCGGCCATTCCTGGGCCGAGTTGGAGACGCTGCGGCGCCTGCAACTGCCCATCGTGACCATGGTGCTGAACAACGGCATCCTCGGCTACCAGAAGCACGCCGAGGAGGTGAAGTTCGGCGAGCACACCAAGGCTGTCTTCTTCGCCGAGACCGACCACGCCATGATCGCCCGCGGCTGCGGCGTGGAGGGCTGGAGCCTGCGCAGCGGCGATGAAATCAGCGCCACGCTGCAAAAGGCCGCCGCGCTGAAAGCCCCGGTGTTGCTGGATGTGCTGACCGACCCAGCTGCCCACCCGCCTATTTCCGTGTTTGCCGGCCACTACCCGGAGCCGTTCTGATGCAGTCGCTGCGCAAGACCACCGCCGGCTTCGGCCTGGCGCTGGAGGAGGTGCCCGACGCCTTGCCGCCCGGCCCGGGCGAGGTGGTGGTCCAGGTGGAGGCTGCCGGCATCTGCGGCAGCGATGTCCACGCTTATGAATGGTCCGGCGGCTACGACTTCATGGTCCCGCACCTGCCGTTGGTCATGGGCCATGAATTCGCCGGTCGTATCCTGAAGAACGGCACCGGCAGCCCTTACCAACCCGGCCAGCGCGTTGCTGTCATCCCCTTCGTCGCCTGTGGCCGTTGCGCCAACTGCCTCAGCGACAACGCGCGCAACTGCCTCAACCGCGAAGGTGTCGGCCTGACCCGGGATGGTGGCTTCGCCCGCACCGTCCGCGTGCCCACGCGCTGCTGCGTTGCGGTGCCGGACGCGGTGGATGCCGAGCTGGCGGCGCTCGCAGAGCCGCTCGGCGTCGGCCTGCAGGCGGTGCTGACCACTGAAGTCGGCATCGGCGACACGGTGCTGGTGCTCGGCCCCGGCACCATCGGCCAGGCCATTGCGCTGGCCGCTCGCGCCGCCGGCGCCACCCGCGTGCTGGTCAGCGGCCGTGCCGACGCGCCGCGCTTCGACGTCCTGCGCGCGCTCGGCTTCCACGACCTGATCGACGTGGCCGAGGCCCCGCTGCATGAGCGGGTCATGGCGCTGACCGGCGGCCGTGCCGTGGACGTGGTGCTGGAAGCCACCGGCGTGCCCGCCAGCATCAATGAAGGCCTCGGCTTGCTGAAGAAGGGCGGCGTCTTCGGCGTGGTCGGCATCCACGCCGGCGCGCTGACCCTGCCGCTCACCGAGTTCGTCCGCATGCGCTGGCAACTCCGCGCCAGCCATGGCGCGGAGCGCCAGACCTGGGACAAGGTGATGGCCATGCTGTCAGCTGCCCCGGAAGGCTTCCGCCCGATGATCACCCATCGCCTGCCGCTGTCCCGTGGCATCGAGGGTTTCGAACTCGCGCGCCAACGCGCCGCCAGCAAGGTGATGCTGACCCCATGACGCATGAACGAGTGGCGCTGGTGACCGGCGCGGCCCAGGGTATCGGCGCCGGGGTGGCGAAGCGCCTGGCGGAAGCCGGCCATCCCGTGGTGCTGGCCGATGTCACACCGTCGGTGGAGGCCACTGCCGCCGCGCTGGTTGCCGCCGGCCACCAGGCCCGCGCCATCCGGCTGGACGTGGCCGACGAGGCCGCGATTGCCACCCTGCCGCAGCTGCTGGGCGACTGGTGGGACCAACTCGCCATCGTGGTCAACAACGCGGGCATCTCGCCCAAGCACAACAACCGCCCGCGCAAGATCGCCGAGATGCCCATCGCGGAATGGCGCCGCGTGCTGGATGTCAACCTGACCGGTGCCTTCCTGGTCTCCCAGGCCTGCATGGTGCCGATGAAGGCACGCGGCTGGGGCCGCTTCATCAACATGACCAGCCAGGCCGCCCGAGCCAAAAGCCAGCTGGCCGGCGCCCATTACGCCGCCAGCAAGACCGGGCTGATGGGCTTCTCGCGCTCGCTGGCGGTGGAGCTTGGCCCGCATGGCATCACCGTCAACGCCATCGCGCCGGGGCGGATCGACACGCCGATGGCGCAGGGCTCGTCGGACGCCGCCAATGCCGCCTTCATCGCGCAGGTGCCGATGGGCCGCGTCGGCACGCCGCTGGACGTGGCGGAGGTTGTGGCCTTCCTCGCCAGCGATGCGGCGGGCTATGTGACCGGTGCGACCATCGATGTCGGCGGCGGCAGCTTCATGCCCTGAGGCCCGAAGGCTCGACCAACCGCCGCCCACAAGCAAGGGAACGACCATGAATACCTACGACATGCAGGGCCGCGTCGCGGTCATCACCGGCGGCGCCCGCGGTATCGGCCTGGCGGTGGCGGAACGCTGCGTCGCCGGCGGCGCCAAGGTCGCGATCTGGGACGTGGACCTGGCGGAAGCCCAGGCCCAGGCCACGCGCCTGGGCGGCTTCGCAGCCAAGGTGGATGTCACCAGCGAGAGCGACATCGACGCTGCGCTGAAGGGCACCGAAGCGGCGCTCGGCCCGGTGGACCTGCTGGTGGCCAATGCCGGCATCACCGGCCCGAATGCGCTGGTGGAGAACTACCCGGTGGATGCCTGGCGCCAGGTCATCGACATCGACCTGAACGGTGTCTTCCTGTGCAATCGCGCCGTTGTGCCGGGCATGCGCGCCCGCAACTATGGCCGCATCGTCAACATCGCCAGCGTGGCAGGCAAGGAAGGCAACCCGAACGCGGCCGCCTATTCCGCCGCCAAGGCCGGCGTCATCGGGCTCACAAAATCGCTGGGCAAGGAGTTGGCGCAGACCGGCATTCGGGTGAACTGCGTGACGCCCGCCGCCGCCAAGACCGATATCTTCAAGCAGATGACGGAAGCGCAGATCAACTACATGCTCTCCAAGATCCCGATGAACCGCTTCGTCCAGGTCGAGGAGATCGCCGCCCTGGTCTGCTGGCTGCTCACCGAGGAATGCAGCTTCTCGACCGGCGCGGTGTTCGACGTCACGGGTGGGCGCAGCACCTACTGATGCCTTCAGCCCGCCTGCAACACCTGCCCCTGCCACTGTTCGCCGCGCCCATGGGCATCGGCGGGCTGGGCCTGACCTGGCGCGAGGCATCGCATGGCCTCGGCGCCCCCGGCTTCATCGGGGAGGCACTGCTGCTGCTCGCCACGCTGCTGTGGCTGGCCCTGGCCGGGCTGCACCTGGCCCGGGCGCTGCGCCACCCCGGCGCGCTGGCGGCGGACCTGACGCACCCGGTGCGGGCGGCCTTCGTCGGCACCGTCAGCATCGGCCTGATGATCATCGCCGCCTGGCTGACGCCGCTGTCGCCGGGGCTGGCGGCGGATGTCTGGCTGGTTGGCGTCGCCGCGCATTTCGCCATTGGCTGCTGGACCGTACGCGGCCTGCTGCGGGCGCCAAAGCAGGCCGCCGTGCTGACGCCGCCGCTGCTGATCCCGCTGGTTGGCAACATCCTGGCGCCGGTCTTCGGCGTGCCGCTGGGCTTCCCGGCGCTGAACTGGATGCTGTTCGGCCTGGGCGCCTTGCTGTGGTTCATGCTGCAACCGCTGCTGCTGTACCGGCTGATCCTGGGTCCGGCGCTGCCGGCGGCGCTGCGCCCGGCGCTGGTGATCTTCCTGGCGCCGCCGGCGGTAGGTGCGCTGTCACTGGCCGGGCTGACCGGTGGCTTCGGCCCGGGGCCGCTGGCCTGCCTCGGCCTGGCTGTCCTGGTGGCGGTGGTCATGCTCACCCTGGTGCGGGACTTCGCCGCAGCGCCCTTCGCCATGTCCTGGTGGGGCTGGACCTTTCCCAGCGCCGCCTTCGCCAGCGCCCTGCAACTGGCGGCGCGCGCGCATCCGGCGTCGTGGCAACAGCCGCTGCTGTGGCTGGTGCTGCTCGCGGTTACCGGCATCGTCACGCTGGTCTCGGCCGCCACGCTGCGGGAGGTGCTGGCCGGGCGGCTGCTGCAGCCGGAGGGGTAGCGGCTGGCCGGCGGCGCGGATCAGACGGCCAACCCGAGCGTCAGGGCAGCAGCGCCGCTGCCTGCGCCCAGACGCGCCGCACCACCTCGCCGGCCGGCTCGGCGCGGGAAAGCGGGGCGCCCTGGCCAGCCCAGGCCTGCATCCGCGCGCCGTCATTCGCTGCCGCCGCCGCGTCCCGCACCTTGGCCATCAGCGCGCGTTGCACCGGGTAGGGCGCCGGCTTCAGCCCGCCGGCGAAGGCGTCCGTCACCTGGTTGCGGATGCCGCGCGCCAGCCGCCCGCTGAAGCCGCGCGTCATCACCGTATCCTCCGGGCGGGTGGTCGCCACCGCCTCGGCATAGGCCGGGTGCAGCGCCGTCTCCGGGCAGCGCAGGAAGGCGGTGCCCAGTTGCACCGCGCTCGCCCCCAGCGTCAGTGCGGCTGCCACGGCGCGGCCATCCATGATGCCGCCGGCCGCCACCACCGGCACGTCCAGCGCGTCGGCCATCTGCGGCAGCAGCGCGAACAGGCCAACCAGCTGCTGTTCAGCCGCGGCATTGACGAAGCTGCCACGATGCCCGCCCGCCTCCGACCCCTGCGCAACCACCGCATCGGCGCCCGCCGCCTGTGCGGCCAGCGCTTCCGCCACCGTGGTCGCATTGGCGATCCATTTCATCCCGCGCGCCTTCATGGCAGCCACGACCTCAGGCGGGAACAGCCCCATCATGGAACTGGCCGTGGCCGGCGCGGCTTCCAGCATGGCGGCGCACTGCGCCTCGAAGTCCTGGGTGAACGGGCCGGGGCCGGCTTCGGGCACCTCGGCCCCGGCCAGGCCGGAGAGCACCTGGCGCACCGCCGCCTCATGCGCGGCATCCCGCACCGGCGGCTCGTCCGGTACCCACAGGTTGATCTGGAAGGCGCCGTTGCTGCTGCTGCGGAAGGTGGTGACCCAGTCCCGCATCGCCTTGGCGTCGCTCATCAGGGCGCCCAGGCCGCCCATGCCGCCGGCACTGGCCACGGCGGCGGCCAGGGCAGGGGGGCAGGCACTGGCCATCGGCGCCTGCAGGATCGGCACCTGCAGGCCGAAGGTGGCGCAGAAGGCGGTGGCACGGTCGCGGGCGTTGGTCATGCTGGGTCTCCCTGAGGGCGCAGCCTGCGGCGCGGCCACGCCGGGCACCACCGATAAAGCGCCATGCCTGCCAGACCGTGGCTGCGGCGGCTGGCCCGGGACTGCTTCAGCCCGCCAGCCGGCCGGGCACGGCGGCAATCGCTTCCAGCCCAACATTGGCGAAGGCCAGCCGTAGGTGCCGCTGCTGCCCAGGGCCGAAGAACGGGCCGGGCAGGCACATCAACCCGCGCTCGGCGGCCAGCGTCTCGGCCAGCGCCATGGCGTCGGGCGCGTCCTCCGGCAGGCGCAGATACGCGAAGTAGGCGCCCAGCGCGTCCAGCCGCCAGCCCGGCAGTTGCGCCACGGCACTGCGAAAAGCCTCGGCGCGGCCGGCCATCAGGTCACGGTTCGCTTGGCGCCAGTCCAGCAGCGCCGGCACCGCCCAGGCCAGGGCGTGCTGCGCGGCGCGGGGCGGGCAGATCTGCCAGGTATCCAGCGCCTTGACCAACTCGGCGCGAAACGCTGCGCCACACACCACGGCGCCCACCCGATGCCCCGGCACGCAATACGCCTTCGAGAAGCTGTACAGATGCACCACATGGTCGCGCCACGCCGGGTCCGCGAACACCGCATGCGGCGGCGACTGCGCGACTGACAGAAAGTCGCGGTAGGTCTCGTCGATCACCAGCCAGGCGCCGGCTTCGCGGCAGGCCTCCGCCAACTCGGCGATCAGCGCCGGCGGATAGACCGCGCCCGTCGGGTTGTTCGGCGTCACCAGCACCAGCGCGCGGGCGCCCTGCGCCAACAGCGCGCGGGCCTCGGCGGCGCTGGGCACGAAGCCCTGTTCCGCGACGCAGGGCAGCGGCAGCACCTCGGCGCCCAGCATGGTCAGCGCCATCTGGTGGTTAAAGTACCAGGGCGTCGGCAGCGCCACCTTGTCGCCCTGGCCGCAGATCACCGCCATGACCATGCTGAAGGCCAGGTTGCCGCCAGCGGTTATCGCCACATCGGCGGCCTCGACCGAGGCGCCGTAGAAGCGCGTCATGTCCGCCGCCAGCGCCGCCCGGAGCGCCGGGTCGCCATCGATCGGCCCGTAGCCGGCCAGCGCCGCATCCCCGGCGGCGCGCGAAAGCTGCTCCAGCAGGGCAGGGTGGGGCGGGTAGCCCGGCACCGCCTGGGTCAGGTCCACCGCCGGCCCGGCCTGGCCGGTATAACGCGCCGCCCAGGCGCGCGCGGCGGGGATCGCCGGCTCGGCCGTGGCGCGCAGCCGTGGGGAAAGCCTCACGCCCGCTTCGCCGCCTTGGCCGCCACCAGCGCCGCGATCTCGGCCTCCGTGTAGCCCAGCTCGCCCAGCACCTCCGCGGTATGCTCGCCCAGGCGTGGCACGTGGCGCCGGATGCTGGCCGGCGTGCCCGCGAACCTCGTCGGCGGCCGGGCGACGCGGATGGTCCCCTCGGTCGGATGCTCCGAGACCGGGAACATCCCCACCGCCTTCAGGTGCGGCTGCTCCGTCACCTCGGTCTGCCGGGTGAAGGTGGTGTGCGGCACGTCGATGCTCAGCAGCAGTTCCTCCCACTCGGCATTGCTGCGGGTCTGCGAGATCTCGCGCATCGCGGCATAGACCTGGTCGATGTTCTGGCCACGCTTCACCGGGTCCTGCACGCCGAGCTGCTCGATCAATTCGGGCCGGCCGACCGCCTCGAAGAAGCGGCACCAATTGGCGGTGGAATAGGGCAGCATGGTCAGCCAGCCATCCGTCGTCTTCGCCGGCTTGCGGTGCTTCAGCCGCTTGTAGCCCGGCGGCCCCAGCACTGGCTCGAAGCTCATGCCGCCCAGCATGTCCACGCTGTTGAAGGCGGTCAGCGTCTCCAGCATCGGCACCTCTACCAACTGGCCCTGGCCGCTGCGTTCGCGGTGGAACAGCGCGGCGCACACCGCCTGCACCAGCGCCATGCCGGTCAGCTTGTCCGCCAGCAGGGAGGGCACGAAGGCCGGCTCGTCATCGGTGCCCATGGAGGAGGCGAAGCCGCTGGCCGCCTGGATGATCTCATCGAAGGCCGGGCGCGCCTTGTGCGGCCCGTCCTGGCCGAAGCCGGTGGCCACGGCGAAGACCAGCTTCGGGTTCAGCGCGCGGCAGGCCTCGTAGCCGAAGCCCAGGCGCTCCATCCCCGCGGGGCGGATATTGGTCACCAGCACGTCGATGGTCGGGATCAGCCGGCGCAGTACCTCCTTGGCGGCTTCCTGCTTCAAATCCAGCGCCACGCTGCGCTTGTTGCGGTTGATCTGCAGGAAGACGCTGGCCATGCCCTTGTTGCGGAACAGCCCGGAATTCCGCGCCAGGTCGCCATCCAGGTTCTCCACCTTGATCACCTCGGCGCCCCAGTCCCCCAGGGTCTGCGTGGCGAAGGGGCCGAGCACGACGGCGGTGAGATCGAGGATGCGAATGCCGGCGAGCGGCCCCGTCGCAGCCGTGGTGGGGGCGTTGGTCATGGACGTTCCCTGCGAGTT
>CANBNK010000096.1 GCA_947371015.1 Acetobacteraceae bacterium
GGCCACCGGAAAGCTGTCCCGCCGCCTGGGCCGCCAGCGGGCCCATGCCGAATTGCTCCAGCGCCGAAAGCGCTATGGCGCGGTCCGCCTGCGGCCACATCCGCAGCAGCGCGCGCCAGGTCGGCACATGGTGCAGCCGGCCGACCAGCACGTTCGTCAGCACGTCCAGCCGCGGCGAAAGGTTGAACTGCTGGAATACCATGGCGCAGCGCGCCCGCCAGGCCAGCAGCTCGGTGCCGCGCAGCGTGGTGATGTCCTTGCCCTGCCACAGGATCTGCCCTGCGCTGGGGTCCTGCAGCCGGTTGATCATGCGCAGCATGGTCGATTTGCCGGCGCCCGAACGGCCGATGACGCCGATGAAGGCGCCCCGCGGAATTTCCAAATTAAGGTTATCGACCGCTGTCGTGGTGCCGAAGCGTCGTGTCAAACCCTGGATAACCAGCATGCTGCCGCCCGTGAACCGCGAGGGCCGGTGTTAACTATCCTTGCCTGCGGTTCGATGACGGTTACGCGTCAAATAAATGACAATGGGCCACTGTGCCGGCCCTGGCCGCGATCAGGGGGCACCGACCACCGCGTCCAACTCGCGCCAATCGGGCAGCGCCGCCTGGGACACCTGGCCTTGCCGGACCACCACGCGGTTGGACTGCGGGCGCGACAGCAGCTCGGTCATGCTGCGGGCGCGGAAGAGCACCAGATCGGCGCCGGCGCCCACGGCGAGTTGACCGAGCCCCTGGAAGCCGCAAGCCGCGGCAGGCGTGGCGGCGACGCTGGCGGGCCAGTCGCCGTAGGGTACGTCCAGCTGGCAGATGCGCGTGGCTTCACGCAGCACCTCCATCATGTCGTAGTCGCCGTAGCAGTAGAACGGGTCGTGCACGTTGTCGGAGGCGAAGCTGACCGGCACGCCGGCGGCTCGGAACTCATGCACCTGGGTCACGCCACGCCAGATCGGCGTGCGTCCTCGGGTACGGCCTTGCAGGTACATGTTGCACATCGGCAGCACGATGGCGCTGATGCCGGCCTCGGCGCACAGGCGGATGGTCTCGACCGAGGCGGCTTCCTCCTGCACGCTCAGCGCGCAGACATGGCCGACCTGGATGCGCCCCTTGAAGCCACGGCGCAGCGCGGCCAGCGCCACTTCCCGCAGCGCCGATTGGCTGGCGTCGCTGGTTTCGTCCAGGTGCAGGTCCAGGTCCAGGCCGCGATCCTGTGCCAGCGCGAAGACCCGGTCGATGCGGGCGCGCATGGCCTCGTCGGTTGGCAGGCCAGTGCTGGTGAAGCCGAGCAGCCCGCCCGAGCGCGCCGCCAGGTTGGCCAGGAACACGCCATCATCGCCATCCAGAAAAGGAATGGTGCAGAGCGAGACGGCCTGCAACTCCAACCGCCCGGCCCAGGCATCCCGCAGCCGGCGGAACACTGCCCAGCTTTGCTCGGCCGCCTGCCCGTAGCAGTCCAAATGGGTGCGGATGGCGGCCGTGCCGTGGGCATGGGCGCAGCGCAGGGCGAACTCCATCCGCGCCTCAAGGTCAGCCTCGTTCCAATGCGCGATGCGGTCCTGCTTCACCGCTTCGATTGCGCCTGGGTGGTCGCCGCTGACATTGCGGGCGCGCGGCCACATGCCGGTCTTGTCCAGATGGGTGTGGCCATCGATGAAGCAGGGCCAGACCTGCCCCTCGGCCAGGTCCAGGCCCTCGGTTGCGGTGCCGGCCGGGGCAATGGCGGCCACGCGCCCCGCCGCCAGCCGCAGGTCCAGCCGCACCAGCCCCTCGCCATCCGCCGGGCCGGGCGCCGGTGCCGCCAGCAGGGCAGCGGGGGCCCGAGCGTTGCGCAGCCAGGTGTCGGGCGGCAGGTGGGTCAGCCAGGTCATGCAGGCGCTCCATCCGGCATCGTGTGCTGCCGGGGTGACGGGGTGGCCCTGCATGTTCGCGCATCCGGCCCTGCCGCACCATGGGCGCCGGGCGCTTCCGCCCGGGTGGTGCGTGGGCGCGAGCCGCTACCGATCCGTCAGCCGGAACTCGATGCGCCGGTTGCGGGCGAAGGCCTCGGCGCCGTCTCCGGTATCCAACGGCTGATTGGCGCCGAAGGCCGTCGCCGCGACCCGGTTAGCCGGTAGCCCCTCCTGCACCAGCAGGCGGGAGACCGCGATGGAGCGCGCCGCTGACAGTTCCCAGTTGCTGGCGAAGCGCTGGTTGGAGATCGGCGTGCGGTCGGCATGGCCATCCACCCGTAGCACCCAGTTCACGTCGCCGGGAATGCGGCGGCTGATGTCCCGCAGCACGCCACCGACGCGGCGGATCTGCACCTGCCCGGCTTCCGACAACTCGGCCGAGCCGGGCGGAAACAGCACCTCCGACTGGAACACGAAGCGGTCGCCGACCACGCGGATTTCCGGCCGATTGCCCAGTACTTCCCGCAGCTTACCGAAGAAGTCGCTACGGTAGCGCTGCAGGGTTTCCACCTGCGCCGCCAGCGCCGCGTTCAGCCGCTGGCCCAGGTTGGCAATCTGCACATCCTTGTCGCGGCCCTGCGTCTCCGCCAGGTCCAGCGCGGCGGAGATGCGCGACAACTGGTTTTGCAACTCCTCGATCTGCCGGCTCAGCAGCGCCACCTGGGCACGGGCCGAGTCGCCGAGACGGGTCGCTTCCTGCGTCGCGGTCTCCGCCGTCTGCCGCGCGGCGCCCTGCTGGCGCAACTCGGCCTCCATGCGGTCGCGCAGCGCGGTCAGCGCGCGGATCTGCTCGGAAAGCCGGGCCAGGTCGGCCAAACGCATCTCAATGGTCGCGCGGTCCGCCCGGACGGTGCGGTTCAGCTCCGCCAACTCGGCGCGCATGGCCTCCAGCTGGCGCTGGGCCTCGGCCAGGTTGCGCAGCACCTCGGCGGCGCGAGCTTCCGCGGTGCTGCGCGCGGCGCGTTCCGCCTCCAGCGCCCGGGTTGCCTCGGTCAGGCGCGCCATCGTGCGGGCGGCCTCATCGCCGATGCGTTCGGCGCGGCTATTGGCGTCGGTCAGCCGCGCTTCCAACCCAGCCAGACGCTGCGCCGTACTGCGCGCCGCAAGTTCCAACTCGCCGATGCGGGCGGTGGCGCGGTCCTGCTCAGCGCGGCTGGCGTCGCGTTCGCTGGTCAGCTGCGTCCGCGCCAGTTCCGCCGCGCGCAGGTCCAGGGCCAACCGGTCGCGGGTCGCCGCGGTCTCGCGCAGCTCCTGCACGGTGCGGCCCAGGGTGGAGCGCAGCTCCGTCGCCTGCACCCGCTCCAGGTTCAGCAGTTCCGACAGCTCCGCCACCTGGCGGTTCAGCTGCTCCAGCGCCTGGTCGCGGCTGGACAGCGCGGCGCCGAGGAAGCCCTGGGCCAGCACGAACACCAGCAGCACGAAGATGATGACCATCAGCAGCGTGGACAGCGCGTCCACATAGCCAGGCCAGGCATCCAGCCCGCCCCGGTCGCCCCGCCGCCGGCTGAGTGCCATGGCCGCCTACCGCCGGCCGTCGGCAATGCCCGCGAGCGTGCGGGTGAGCACCTTGATCTCGCTGCGCAACTCCTGCACCGCCTGGATGCGGCCGGTGCTGGCTTCCTCGTTGCCGCGCTGCACCGCCTGCATGCTGGCGCGCATCTGTTCGGCCAGTACGCTCAGCCGCTCAGCCAGGTCGGTGATCGCCTGGGTGGACTGCGCCCGGCCGTCGTCGCCGCGCGCCAGCAGGTGCTGCAACTGGTCCAGGTTCTCGGCATTCTGTTCCAGCAGCGCCTGTACGTAGCTGGGTACGTTGCCCTCGCCCTCGCCGCCTATCAGGCCGGAGGAGAGCCGGGTCTGCCCGGCCAGCCATTCCTCCAACTCGTTGAAGAAGCGGGTCTGCGCCTGGCCCGCGGTCAGATCCAGGAAGCCCAGCACCAGCGCGCCGGAAAGCCCGAGCATGGAGGAGGAGAACGCTGTGCCCATGCCCTTCAACGGCTGCGCCAGCCCGGTCTTCAGCTGGTTGAACATCTGGTTGACGTCGCCGCCGCCGATCGACATGCCGGCAATGACATCGCTGACCGAGGAAATGGTCAGCAGCAGCCCCCAGAAGGTGCCAAGCAAGCCGAGGAAGATCAGCAACCCCGTCATGTAGCGGGAAAGCTCGCGCGATTCGTCAAGGCGGGAGGCGATGCCGTCCAGCAGGCTGCGCATCGAGGACGCCGAGAGCGAGAGCCGCTCACCCCGGCGCAGCGACAGCATGGATGACATCGGCCCCAATAGCTTCGGCGCCGGATGCGCGGGTGCGCCCAGCTTCGGGGCGCGAAAGGCTTCCAGCCATTCCACTTCCGGCGCGAGCACGGCGACCTGGCGGATGTTCCACAGCACGCCGATCACGGCGACGCCGAATATGACGCCGTTCAGCACCGGGTTGGTGAAGAAGGCGGTGGCCAGCTGCGGCCATATCAGCCAGCCCACGCCGCCGACCGCGACCAGGAACAGCATCATGCGCCAAAGATAGCCGGAAGGTCTGGTCATGGGCGGTTCCGCAACAAGGTGCTGTACGGGGCTGGCTTCAACGGAGCGGCCGGGAAGCGGGCTGCGCTTCGGCCGGCAGGATATCCACGGCGTCCTCGGCTTCGGCCGTTCGGCCCAGCGCCCGAACGTCGATGCGGTTTTCCGCCAGGCCGCCAGCGGCCAGCGCCTGCTTCACCACCAGCGCGTGGGTCAGGCTGACCCGGCGCGCGGCGGAAACATCGTTCACCGGGCCGCTGGCCTGCGCCACCAGGGTAACCCGGCCCAGCGCCCGGTTGCCCAGGCGGCGACCGATCTCCGCCATGGTCGCCTGGAGCGCGGGGCTGCCGATTGCCGGCGACTCGCCAGCAAAACGCAGGCGCCAACCGCCCTGTGGCAAGGCAGCCAACCCCTGCGGCAAGGCCAGGTCGGGCTCGGGCGGCAGGGCAGGGCCGTTGGGGGTGGGGGCGGCGAGGGCGGCCGGCGGTGGCGGCGCCTCGGCGGGACTCGGCGGCGCAGCGGGCGCTGCTGGGGGGCGCCGGCCTGCGCTTTGCGCCAGGGCCGGAACTGCGGCAGCGGCAAGCAGCAGCACTGCCAGCACAGGGAGCGAGCGGGTTAGCATCACGACGCGAACCCTACTGCGATTGCGGCCAAAGTGGAAACGTCCCGACGCCCAAGCCAACCCGGACGCAACACTGTGACGCGGATGTGACACGCAACCGGGGCGCGATGTGCCGCGCCTGCTTGGCGTCAGCCCGCTGCGCCTGCTTGGCGTCAGCCCGCTGCGCGTGCCCGGGCGGCTTCGGCGGCGGTGATGCCCTCGGCGACGGCTTCCCGCAGCTTGGGGTGCAACGTCGCGTTGCCGGCCACCAGGTTCACCGCCATGCCGCCATCCTGCGGCCAGGGGTCCTGGCCGTTCGGGTCGGTCAGCGTGCCGCCGGCTTCCTTGACCATGACCATGCCGGCCGCCACGTCCCAGGGCTTCAGCCCCAACTCCCAAAAACCATCGTAGCGCCCGGCCGCCAGCCAGGCCAGGTCCAGCGCCGCGGCGCCGAAGCGGCGAATGCCGGCCACTTGGGGCATCAGCCGTGCCAGGGTGTGGCTGAACTCCGCCTTCTGCTTCACCGGGGCGAAGGGAATGCCGGTGGCGAATAGCGCCTCCTTCATCTCCCGCCGGCCGGAAACCCGCAGGCGCTTGTCGTTCAGGAAGGCGCCCATGCCCTTTTCAGCCCAGAACAGCTCGTTGCTGGCGGGGTTATAGACGACGCCGGCGACGACTTCGGACTTGCCATCGGCGCTGCGCTTTTCCACGCCGACGCTGATTGCCCAATGCGGGATGCCGTGCAGGAAGTTGCTGGTGCCATCCAGCGGGTCCACCACCCAGCGCCATTCCCAGTCCGCGTTGCCGGACTCGCCGCTCTCTTCCATCAGGAAGCCGAATTGCGGCCGGGCGCGGCCAAGTTCGTGGCGCAGCGTCTCCTCGGCGCGCAGGTCGGCGGCCGAGACGAAGTCGCCCGGGGCCTTGGCTGAGACCTGCAACTGCTCGACCTCGCCGAAGTCGCGCAGCAGGCGCCGCCCGGCTTTTTCCACCGCGGCGACAACGACGTTCAGCGCTGGCGAAAGCCGGGGATTGCCTGCCATGGTCTATTCCTAAAAATCGAGCGCCGGGGGCCGCCGGGCCGTGTGGCCCGGTGGCGATAGGGCATCAGCCCTTGGCGCGTTCCACGTAGCTGGCGTCCTCGGTCTTCACCACCACGCGCTCACCGGTGGTGACGAAGGGCGGCACCATGGTCTTCATGCCGTTGGACAGGATGGCCGGCTTGTAGCTGCTGGCGGCGGTCTGGCCCTTCACGACAGGGTCGGCCTCCACCACTTCCAGCGTCACCTGCTCCGGGAGGCCCATCGCCACCGGCTCGCCTTCGATCAGTCGCACCTGGACCGGCATGTTCTCGACCAGGAAGGGCAGGCGCTCCCCCAGGATGTCCTTGTGGACGGTAGTCTGCTCGAAGCTTTCCGGGTCCATCAGGATCAGGCTGTCACCCTCGGCGTAGGAGAAGTTGAACTCCTTGTCCTCGGTCTGCAGGCGCTCCACCACATCCGCCGTGCGCCAGCGCTGGTCCTTCTTGGCGCCGGTCTTGATGTTGCGCATGTCCACCTGAATGATGGCATTGCCCTTGCCGGGGATCATGATGTTCTGGCGGATGATGGTGTAGCGCTGGCCTTCGAACTCGATGACCATACCGGCACGCATCTGGTTGGCCTGCATCTTCGCCATGGTGACGGACCCTGATTTCTGAGTGGTTGGCAATGAACGAAGGCCCCGCCGGCCTTGTAGGCGGCGGGGCGTTGGGGCGGGGGTATAGGCGGGAAGGGGGCGAAGAAGCAACCGGGAGGCTTCGCAACGTGCCTAGCGCCGAACCTCCAGGGCGCTATCCTTCCCCCAACCTCGGAAGGAAACGTCCATGCCCACCATCACCCTGATGGCCAACCCGCTCAACGAACCCGCCCTGGCCCGTGAACTCCTCCCCGCCGGCTTCGAGCTGCTGGTCGCCGAGGGCGGCACGCCCGAATTCGCCGCCGCCGCCGCCCGCAGCGAGTTCGTCGTCGGCTACAGCCAGCCCTACCTGAACGACGCCTTCTTCAAGGCCTCGCCCAACCTCAAGCTCGTGCAGTTGCTCTCCGCCGGCTACGACCGCTCCGATATCGAAGCGCATCGCCGCGCCGGCGTGCCGCTGTGCAACAATGGCGGCGCCAACTCCACCGCGGTGGCGGAACACGCGCTGCTGCTGATGCTCGCCACCTGCCGCCGGCTGCCCTGGCTGCACGCCTCCACCGCCGCCGGGCGCTGGCGCGGCAACGACATCAGCAACACCAAGCTGTACGAACTGCGCGACAAGACGCTTGGCATCATTGGCCTTGGCACCATCGGCAAGAAGGTGGCCCGCCTGGCCAACGCCTTCGGCATGAACGTGCAGTACTACGACGTGAAGCGCGTGCCGGAGGAGACTGAGGACGCGCTCTCGGTCCGCTTTCGCCTGATGAAGGAAATCCTACGCACCTCCGACATCGTCTCCCTGCACGTGCCGCTGCTGCCCAACACGCGGCACATGATCGGCCGTGACGAAATCGCGCTGATGCAGCCGCACGCCTACCTCATCAACACCTGCCGAGGCCCGGTCATCGACGAACCCGCGCTGACCGAGGCGCTGTCCACCGGCAAGCTGGCCGGCGCCGGGCTCGACGTGTTCGACCAGGAACCGCCGCCGGCCGACAACCCGCTGCTGAGCCTGCCGAACGTGGTGCTGACCCCGCACTTCGCCGGCCCCACCTGGGACAATCAGGTCGCGCGCTTCCGCAACGCGTTCGACAATTGCCAGCGCGTGGCGCGGGGCGACAAGCCGCTCTGGGTGATCCCGGAACTGAGCTAACCCAGGTCCCAGGCCGGCCCCAGCGGCTTTTTACCGGTGCCGCCGGGGCCTTCCTGCACATAGGTTGGCCAGGCCAGGCCACTCATGCGGCCGCGCAACTCCCGCAGCAGGGCGCGGCCGCGTTCCACCGGCACGGCGAAGCGCGCGGTGCCCGGCGCCGGGTCCAGCTGGTGCAGGTAGTATGGCTTCACCCGCGCCCGCAGCATGGCGCGGAACAGCGCCTCCAGTGCCTCGGCGCTGTCGTTCACGCCGGCCAGCAGCACGCTCTGCCCCAGCAGCACCACGCCCGCGCCATGCAGCGCTGCCAGCGCGGCTATCGCGTCTGCCGAGAACTCCCGCGCGTGGTTGGCGTGGACGCAAACATACACCGGCTTGTCGCGCGTCAGGGCGGCGCACAGAGCCTCGGTCACCAGGGCAGGCGCGGCCACGGGAACCCGCGTGTGCAGCCGCAGCAGCTCGATATGCGGCATCGCCGCCAGTCGCCCCAGCATGCCGCCCAGCCGGCGCGGCGAGAGCATCAGCGGGTCGCCTCCAGTCAAGATCGCCTCCCGCACCTGCGGCGTGCGCGCGAACCAGGCCAGCGCCGCCGCCAGTTCAGCCGCGCTCAGCAGCCCGCCATCCGGCCCCACATGCTCGCGCCGGAAGCAGAAGCGGCAATAGACCGGGCAGGCCAGCAAGGGCTTCAGCAGCGCGCGGTCGGGGTAGCGATGCACTACCCCCTTCACCGGGGTGAACGGCGCGTCGGCGGTCGGGTCGTCCTGCTCCCAGGGTTGGGTCAGCAACTCCGCTGTATCCGGCAGGTATTGCCGCGCGATGGGGTCGTCCGGCGCCTGGATCAGTGCCGCCACGGCGGGCGTGACCGCCACGGCGTAGCGCTGCGTCACCTGCTCCAGCGCCGGGCGCGCGGCTTCCGGCGCCAGGCCGGCCGAGATAAGCGCATCGACGGTGGTGATGGTACGGGTCATGCTGGTGGCGGAGTTAGCCCATCTGCGCTTCCGACTGAAGCGCTCATGGCTTAGTGTTACGCTCCTGGAAACCGACTGCCAGCGGCGATCCCACCCCGACCAGCCAGCCCAAGGCCGCCCCGCGCAATGCCCTCGCCCCCCTGGCACCCCGAAAGCCTGGCCGGCCGGCTGCCCTTCCTCCAGGCCCGCGCCCGGCTGACCGCCGCTACCCGCGCCCACTTCACCGGCCTTGGCTACACCGAGGTGGAGACCCCCAGCCTGGTCCCGGTGCCAGGCATGGAGGTGCATCTGCACGGCTTCCGCAGCGAGTTCACCCCGCATCTCGGCGCCGGCAGCGGGCGCACGCTGTGGCTGCGCACCTCGCCGGAACTGGCGCTGAAGCGGCTGCTGGTGGCCGGCGCCGGGCCGGTGTTCGAACTCGCCCGCGTCTGGCGCAATGGGGAGGTCAGCCCGCGCCACGCCCCGGAATTCACCATGCTGGAATGGTACCGCCCGGGCCTGCCATTCGCCGGTATGATGGACGAGGCCGAGGCCGTCACCCGCGCCGTTTGCCCCGCCGTGGTGGCCCACCAGGACGTGCAGTGCGACCTGTCCCAACCCTTCGAGCGCCTGACCATGGCCGAGGCCTTCGCCCGCCACTGCAACGGCCTGGACATCCTGGCCACCGAAGGCGACAGCGCCCGCCTGCAAAAAGCCGCCGCCGCCGCCGGGCTGCCGCCGCGCGAGGGCGAGGAATGGGAGGACCTGTTCTTCCGCCTGCTGCTGGAGCGCATCGAGCCGCATCTGGGCCGCGGCCGCGCCACCTTCCTGACCCACTGGCCGACGCCGCAGGCCGCCCTGGCCCGGCGCGACCCGGCCGACCCGCGCGCCGCCTTGCGGTTCGAGCTGTTCGTCGCTGGGCTGGAACTGGCCAATGCCTTCGACGAACTGACCGACCCTGTGGAGCAGCGCGCCCGCTTCACCCACGACGTCGCCGAGCGCCGCCGCCTGCACCCCGGCGAGGGCTGGGACGTGGACGAGGATTTCCTTGCCGCGCTGGAACACGGCATGCCCGCCGGTAGCGGCATCGCGCTGGGCTTCGACCGGCTGGCCATGCTGGCCAGCGGCGCCCGCAGCATCAGCGACGTGCAGTGGCTGCCGTTCAGCCCATGAGGCCGTCCCACAGCAGCTTCAGCCCGGTGGCCACCAGCAGGATGTAGCACCACAGATACAGCCGCTTCTCATCGAGACGGCTGTGCAGCACCCAACCCAACCAGACCCCCAAGGGGCAGAACAACCCGCAGAACGCCGTCAGCCACCAGGTCTGCGCGGTGGGTTCCGCGACGAACAACCAGGGGCCGACCTTGAAGATGTTGGCGACGAAGAAGAACACCGCGGTTGTCCCGGCATAGACCGCCTTGGGCAGTTGCAGCGGCAGCAGGTACATGGCGATCGGCGGCCCGCCGGAATGCGCCAGCATGGTGGTGATCCCGGAAACGAACCCCGCCGCCAGCCCGCGCGGCGCGCTGTGCGGCCGGGCCACCACCGTGCCGCGCCCGGCGAACCACTTGGCGGCGAAGCACAGCGTTACCAATGCCATCACCGTCGCCACCCAGTTCTTCGGCAGCACCGCGATCAGCAGCGCGCCGACGCCGATGCCGAGCGGCACAGTCGGCAGCACCACGCGCAGTTCCTCGCGCGACCAGGTGCTGGGCTTCCAGTAGCGAAACGCGAACAGGTCCATCACCAGGAACAGCGGCGCCAACAGCGCCCCGGCCTGCAACGGGTCCATCACCAGGCCGAGCAGCGGAATGCCCAGCAGCGCGAAACCGCCGCCGAAGGCGCCCTTCAGCATGGCGATCACCAGCACGCCCAGCGGCGCGACCAGCCAGGCGGCGTCCAGCGCCGGCAGGTCGATCATGGGTTGGGTCCGCGGCCGGTTCGCAGCGATACTGGGGCCATGCGTCGCTTCCTTATCCTGTTGCTGCTGGCCGCCTGCGCCGGTGGCCCGCCCGAGCTACCGGCCACCGCGCCGGCACCGGAACTTGCCCGGGTCCTGGCACAGGGCGTGCCAGTGGACGAAGCCTACCGCGCCCTGTTCAGCCAATGCGACCGGGAGGACCGCTTCGGCGGCGTCGCCCTGCCGGTGCGCGGGCGGGAAGGCCAGGTGCATCAGGGCTGCCGGGGTGACCCCAACCGCGTGCGCTACCTGTTGCGCCTGCCCAGCGGCGCCATCGCCTTCGAGAGCAAGCTGGCGGTGGACGTCAACGGCGGCCTGCTGTCCTGCACCAGGCCGCGCCCGGGCGACCTCTGCGCCACCGCGCTGCAACCTGGCCGCCGGCCGCTGGATGCCGATACCGTCCCCTGGGTGGTCATTCCCTTTAACGGCCCGCCGGCGGACCCGGCGCGGCCCGGCGTCAACCTTTCCACCGAGTTCATGCAGCGCACCGGCCTACGGCTGGGCGATGTCGGCGTGGTGGTGCTGGGCACGCGGGTGGTGCCGGTCATCATCGGCAATGGCGGGCCGTTCAACAAGCTGGGGGAGGGCTCCATCGCGCTGCACCGGGCGCTGGGCCATGAGCAATGCGGCGCCTGGAGCGCCGAGGGCCGCTGCGCCCGGCTGGCGCCCTGGTTCGGCAGCCTGCCCGGCGGCGCCGTCACCATCCTGTGGCCTGGCAGCGCGCCGCCGGGGCTGGCGCCGGGCAATGTCGCGGCGCTGACGGCGCAGCGCGCGGCGCCGCTATGGAACGCGTTGCTGGCTCAGCTGCGCTGAAGGGTGGCCAGCATCTCCGGCGCCGTCTCGCGCGGCAGGAAGTAGAAGATGAACACGTAGGGGTCGCTGGCGGCGAAGACCGAGGGGTCGCTGCTGGCCACCTGCATGCTGCCCCGGTCGAAGTCACGGATCGGGTGCCATACCTCGTCGATCTCGAACCAGGCATCGTAGCCCAGCGCGTCCAGGAAGGCCGGCACCGCATAGGTGGCGCCGATGCGATGGCGCTCCTCGATTTCCAGCGTCAGCACCGGGCGGCAGCGCAGCAGCGTCTCCCGTGCGCCGCGGAGAATCTCGTACTCGGCGCCCTCGGCGTCCAGCTTCACGCCGGTGACGTCCTGCAGGGCGAATTCGTCCAGCCTGCGCAGCGGCACGGTGAAGCGCGCCTCCGTCACCTGGGCGCCGAAGCCGGCATAACCCTTGGCGGTGCTGGCCCATTGCTCCTGCGGCACGCCATCCACCAGCGGCATGGTGAGGGTGGCCTGGCCGACCTGGTCGCCCAGCGCCGCCTGGTGGAGTTCCACGTTCGCCAGCCCGGCGCAGGCCGCCTGCAACCGGGCGAAGGCGCTGGGCAGAGGCTCGAAGGCCAGCACGCGGCTGCCGGGCAGGGCGGCGAGCGGCACGGTCAGCAGGCCGTCATGCGCGCCGATGTCCAGCAGCGTGCCGGGGCGATGGAGCAGGTGGTGGAAGCGGGTTTCGTCCATGAGCGCCAGCCTGCCACGGAACCCGGTTCGGAGCACCTGCGACGCTGTTATACTGCCGCCGCAAGGGCAGCCCTGACTGCCGCAGAGGAGATGCCCCGATGACCCATTCCCGCCGTGAATGGCTGGCCACCGGCACCGCCGCACTGCTGGCGCCCGCGATCATCGCCCCCCTGCCCACGGCCGCCGCGCTGCCGCCCGCCGGCCGCCAGGTGGCCAGCCTTTACCGCACGAAGGTCGGCGATATCGAGGTGACCGCGGTCAGCGACGGCACCATCGCGCTGCCGGTCGCGGTATTCGGCGACGCGAACCTCGCCGAAGCCCGACGCCTCCTGGCCGAGAACTTCCTGTCTGGCGATGCCCCGGTGCCCTGCGCGCTCAACTGCTTCCTGGTCAATGCCGGCGGCAAGCTGGTGCTGCTCGACACCGGCTCCGGCGATGCGCTGGGGCCCACCATGGGCCACCTGCCGGCCAACCTGGCGGCCATGGGCGTGACCGCCGAGAAGATCGACACCGTGGTGCTGACCCATATGCACCGCGACCACGCCGGCGGCCTCTGCGACAAGGCGGGCCGGGCCCTGTTCCCCAGCTGCGAGCTGGTGATCCCGGAGGTGGAAGCCGCCTTCTGGTTCGACGAGGGCAATATCAACCGGGTGCCGCAGGGCTCGCGCGGCGGCTTCGCCTATGCCAAGCAGGTGGCCGCAGCCTACCAGGGCCGCATCCGCCGGCTGGCCGGCGGGCGGGACGTGCTGCCCGGCATCACCAGCCAGGACGCCTTCGGCCATACCCCTGGCCACAGCATCTATCGGGTGCATTCCGGCAACGCCCAGCTGTTGGTCTTCGGCGACATGGTGCACTTCCCGGCGTTGCAGGTGCCACATCCGGAATGGGGCATCTCCTTCGACGTGGACCCGCAGGCGGCGGTGGCGACGCGCCGCCGGGTGTTCGACATGGCCGCGGCGGACCGGCTGATGGTGGCCGGGATGCACATGGATTTCCCGGGCTTCGGCCATCTGCGCAAGGACAGCGCCGGCTATCACCTGCTGCCGGCACCCTGGCGCCCCGCGCTGTAGCGCGGCCCCGGCTCAGGGCATGATCACCGCTCATGGAAGCGGTGATCATGCCATGGCTGCTTTCAGCGAGGCTGATGCACGGCTCGCGGCGCTTCCGCCTTGGCGGATCAGGCTCAGGCGGCGGCGATGGCGGCGCCCATGGCCCGCACGCCCGCCGCCGGGCCGTCCGGGTGGTTCCACACCGCGCCGACCACGCACAGGAAGTCGGCGCCGGCCTGCACCAGCGGCGCGCAATTCGCCGCGGTGATGCCGCCGATCGCGCAGCAGGGAACCTCAAACAGGTCGGACCACCATTCCAGCAGGTCCAGCCCGGCCGTGTGCGTGGTGGCCTTGGTATCCGTCGGGAAGAAGGCGCCGAACGCCACGTAATCGGCACCGACCTCGCCGGCTTCCATCGCCAGGTGCCGGCTGTCGTGGCAGGTGATGCCCAGCGTCCGTTCGCCCAGCAGTTTTCGCGCGGCTGCGTGGTCGCCATCGGTCTGGCCGAGATGCGCGCCGTCGCAGCCGAGCTTCACCGCCAGGGCCGCGTCGTCGTTCAGCAGAAAGGCCACGTCGCGCGCATGCGCCACGGGCATCAGCGCATCCACCGCACGCCTCACCTCGTCCGGCGTCGCGTCCTTCAGCCGCAGTTGCAGGCAGGCGACGTCGCCGGCATCCAGCGCCGCCGCCAGATGGTCGGCGAAGCCGGGCGACAATTTCGGCGGGGTGATCAAATACAAACGGCAGCCGGGGGCTTCCCCCTGGCTGCCGTTGTCGTCACTCCCCTTGCGGGAAGCCGCCATCAGACCGGCGTCTTGTACACGTCGATGATCGCGCCCAGCAGCGCCAGCGCGTCGGCCTTGCTGCGCTGGAAGGCGTTGCGGCCCATGATGGAGCCGTTGCCGCCACCGGCGTGGATGGCGCGGACTTCCTTCAGGATGTCCTCGTTGCCCTTGGCTTCACCACCCGAGAACACCACCAGGCGACGGCCGCCGAAGCAGGCCTGCACCACGTGCTTGTAGCGGGCCACCGCGTCGTCCTGCACCGGGTACTTGGCGTAGGTGGACTTCGCCGCATCGAGGCTGACCGCGGCCGTCGGCGGCTTCACCTTGATGATGTGCGCGCCAACCAGCGCGGCCATGTGCGCGGCATAGGCGCAGATGTCGAGCGCGGTTTCCGCGGTCTTGTCCAGCATCGGGCCGCGCGGGTAGCTCCAGACCACCACGGCGAGACCTGCCGCCTTGGCTTCCTCGGCCAACTCGCGCAGTTCCTCGATCATCTCGAACTGGTATTCGCTGGACGGGTAGATGGTGAAGCCGATGGCCGAGCAGCCGAGGCGCAGCGCGTCGGAGACGCTGGCGGTCACGCCCTGGTCCTTGGTGGTGGACAGACTGTTGCTGCTGTTCATCTTCAGGATCGTCGGGATCGCACCGGCATAGGTGGCGGCGCCTGCTTCGATCATGCCCAGCGGCGCGGCATAGGCGTTCAGCCCAGCCTCGATCGCCAGCTCGAACAGGTAGCGCGGGTCATAGGCCGCGGGGTTGGGCGCGAAGCTGCGCGCCGGGCCATGCTCGAACCCCTGGTCCACCGGCAGGATAACCATCTTGCCCGTGCCGCCCAGCTTCCCTTCCATCAGGATGCGGGCGAGGTTCGCCTTCGTGCCGGGATTGTCACTCTCATACCAGGAGAGGATTTCCTTGACCTTCGGCGTCAGCTGCATGGGGCGTCTTTCCTTCTCAAGGGCCGTTCCGGCCGATCCCGTGTGGAACAGGGTTTAGCCGTTTGTGTCGCGTGTGTCATCCGGGGTGCTGCACAACCATTGCGCGAGCATCGCCTGGCCGCCAGGGCGGCGCAGGTCCACCCGCCCAAGGTCCAACGCCGGCGGCCGAGCCGTCCATAGCGTGCCCCCGGCTGCCGCCACCAGGGCGCTAAGCCGCGCGAAACCAGGGACGCCGGGGTCGAGCACCAACAGGCGCAGGCCACCGCGCAACGCCCCCAGCACATGGCCGGGCGCGGCGCCACAGTCCAGCGCCGCGTCCCACCGCACGCCAGGATGTGATGCGGCTGCTGCCAGCAGCAGGGCGCGGAACCAGTCGCTGCCCAGATTGCCCGCCGCGGCAGGCGCGGACAGCAACACCACGCCGTCAGGCCCGGCGGCCGCAAGGGCCGCGCTGGCCTGCGCCGCATCGTGTACCACCACTGCCGGCGCTGCCGTCACCGTTGACCCGCCTTGCGCTGCATGCCAAGCGTTGCACCATGCTGGGAACCCAACGTCCAGCGCTGGATTCCATGGTTTTTCAGGTTCAGCCCGGCCAGGGCGCGGAGCGCGATGAGCGAGAGCGGTACCTCTGACCCCCTGATGACGGCGGCTGCCCGGCTGGAGCAGGCGGTTGAGCGGCTGGCCGACGCCCTGTCACGCCCGCGCGCGCCGGCTGATTCCGTGCCGCGCGCCGAGGTTGCGGCGCTGAGCGCCCGGCTGGACGCCACGCTGGCCAAGCTGAAGACCGCGCTGCGCGACCAGTCCGCGCCCGACGACGAAGGGGAGGAATAGGCCGTGGGTCAGGTTACCGTGAAGGTCAACGGCTACAGCCACACCATCGGCTGCAAGGACGGCGAGGAAGACCACGTCCGCGAGTTGATGAGCCAGATCGAGGACAAGGTGAAGGTCATCCGCGACATGGGTGGCCAGTTCTCGGAAAGCCGCATGCTGCTGCACGTTTCGCTGCTCCTGGCCGATGAGTTGGGCGACCTGAAGGTGGAAATGGCCCGGCTGCGCGGCGGTGCGCCCGCCCCGGTGGCGGCGGTGGCGCAGCCCGACCCGGCTCTGGCGGAACGGCTGGCCCGCATCGCCGAACGGATCGAGGGCATTGCCCTGACCCTGGACAAGACCTAGATTATACGGTGCAGGGCTGCTGGGCAGGTTTAGGCAATTTATCCCCAGGGCCAATAAGCATCCTCCGGGAGCTGGCTCTGTCCGAATCTTGGTTCGGGTATCTGGTGCCCACCTGCATTAGCAGGCCTTGGGAGGATAATAGGCCGACGGCTTCGGCGGCTCTGCACTCGTTTTTTTGCCTCAAGCGCCGGCGCCGCCATCCGGCAGCTTGGCTTTCGCGCCACTGGGCGCGTCCGCCATTCGGCCTCTCGGGCCTTGCGGCCCGCCCGGGTCAGCTTCCTCGGCCGTCGCGTTTCCTAGAAGCGCTTTGCGACGCTGCCGCGTCACTGGAGGCGTGTCGTGGTGACTGAGGCAGCCGACGACATTGCGCTGGTGAAGGCCGCGTTGCGCCGAACGGCGTTGGCGGCTCGCGACGCCGCTGATCCACGCCGCGGCCTGTGGCTCGCCGCCCATGTGCTGGCGGAGTGCCCACCGCCGCCGGGCGCCGTGGTGGCCGGCTTCTGGCCGATGGGCGCCGAGATCGACATCCGCCCGCTGCTGCTGGCGTTGCAGGGCAGGGGGCACACCCTGGCGCTGCCGGTCACGCCGCGCCGCGGCCACCCGCTGGCCTTCCGCGCCTGGCGGTTCGGCGCCGCGCTGGTCCCCGGCCCCTTCGGCACCCGCCAGCCAGCGCCCGAGGCGCCGCCGATCATCCCCGACTTCCTGCTGGTCCCGCTGCTCGCCTTCGATGCCCGCGGCCATCGGCTTGGCTATGGCGGCGGCTACTACGACCGGACGCTGGCGGCGCTGCCCTTCGCCGCTGCGCTCGGCATTGCCTTTGCCAGCCAGCGCCTGCCCCTGGTACCAACCGGCCCGACCGATATTCCCCTGCCGCGCATCGCCACCGAGGCCGGTATCATCCTGAGCGAGGCCTGACCCTTTGCGCATTTTGTTCCTGGGCGACGTCGTGGGCCGCAGTGGCCGCGACGCCCTTACCAGCAAGCTCCCGGGCCTGCGCCAGCAACTCGCGCTGGACCTGGTGGTGGTGAATGGCGAGAACGCCAGCCATGGCTTCGGCCTGGCGCCCGACATGGCGCGCAGCTTCCTGGCCGCCGGCACGGATGCCATCACCCTGGGCAACCACAGCTGGGACCGCAAGGAACTGATCCCCTACATGGAGCAGGAACCCCGGGTGATCCGCCCGGCCAACTACCCGCCGGGCACGCCGGGGCGGGGGCACACCGTCATCACCGTGGCCGGCGGCCGCAAAGCACTGGTCATCAACGTCATGGGCCGGCTGTTCATGGATGCGCTGGACGACCCGTTCCGCGCCGTGCAGACCGTGCTGGCCACCCACCGGATGGGCGCCACCGGCCCGGTGCAGGCGATCATCCTGGATGTGCATGCCGAGGCGACCAGCGAGAAGGCCGCCTTCGGCCACAGCTTCGACGGCCTGGTTTCCCTGGTGGTCGGCACCCACACCCACACCCCCACCGCGGACCACCAGGTACTGGCCGGCGGCACTGCCTTCCAGACCGATGCCGGCATGTGCGGTGACTATGACAGCGTCATCGGCATGCAGAAGGAAGGCGCGGCGCTGCGCTTCTGGCGCAAGCTGCCGGGCGAAAAGCTGGCGCCGGCGGAAGGCGAGGCGACGCTCTGCGGCCTGTTCGTGGAAACCGACGACGCCACTGGCCTCGCCAGGCGGGTGGAACCGCTGCGGCTCGGCGGGCGTCTGTCCCAGGCCATGCCGGCCTAGGCCGGCGCGTTTACGCCCCCCACTTCACATCCCCAGTTCACGCCCGCTCGTTCACGCCGATGTCATCCCGGCATCCGTCTTGCTGGGCCATGCTGGCGGAACGGAAGGATGACGGACATGGGAGACAGGCAAGCGCCAAGCCGCGCGCCCGGGGGTACCATCCTCGGTGGGGCCGCCGGCGGGTTCAGCTACGAAGGCGCCCGCAATGACGCCTGGGCACGGGAGGATGCCAGCCTGAAGCAGGCGCCGGAACCTGCCCGGAAAGCCACCACGCCGCCGGCCAAGGCGCCTGCCGCGAAGGCGAAGCGGTCCGTCTGAGGCGTCAACCGCCAGTGGATCCGACGCGCCTGGGCTGCATGCGAGTCGCATTCCAGTCAGTCGGCATATTTGCTAGGTCTGGATGATGCGACCACGCCATGCCTGCTGGGGTGATCCCTGATGCGCATCCTTCTGCTGGAGGACGAGCCCGGCCTGGGTCGCTCGGTGCAGGAGCACCTGACCATGGCCGGCTACCAGGTGGCCTGGGCGCGCAGCGTGGCCGACGCGACCGAACGCCTGGCTGGCGGCAACCCTGACCTGCTGCTGCTGGACCTGCGCTTGCCGGATGGCTCGGGACTCGACCTGCTCCGCGCCATGCGCGGCCGCGGCGATCGCCGGCCGGTCATCATCCTGACCGCGCGGGACCAGATCACCGATCGCATCGCCGGCCTGAACGCCGGGGCCGACGACTATCTCGTCAAGCCGTTCGACCTGGCGGAGCTGGTAGCCCGCACCCAGGCGGTGGCGCGCCGCAGCTTCGGCGAGCAGACCCTGGTCTGCGATGACGGCGCGGTTTCGCTGGATTTCCCTGGGCGTCTGGCCCTGCGCGATGGCCAGCCGGTGGCGCTGACGGCGCGGGAATGGGCGCTGCTGGAACTGCTGGCCCGCCGCCCCGGCAGCGTCGTCCCGCGCGAGCACATCGAGGAGACGGTCGGCCCCACGGCGGAGTCCGGCGGCAATGCGCTGGAGGTCTATATCAGCCGTATCCGCCGCAAGCTGGGGCATGAGGTCATCGAGACACTGCGCGGCATCGGCTATCGGTTGCGGCCGTGAAGCCCAATGGCTGGACCCTGCGCGGGCGCCTGATCCGTTCGTTGACGCTGGGCATCATCCTGAGCTGGCTGGTGGCCGCCGGCCTGGCCGTGCTGGCGGTGCGCTACGAACTGCATGAGGAGTTCGACAGCGTCTTGCAGGAAACGGCGCAGCACCTGCTGCCCAGCATTCTGCAAGACCATCGGGCGGTACTGGAGGCTGCGAGCGGCACCCCGCCGACCCTGCCGGCGGTGCCGCATGACGAATACATCACCTACCAGATCCTCACCCGCGACGGGCAGGTCAGGCTGCGGTCACACCAGGCGCCGATGCGGGCCTTCGTGCTGCCGGTGGCCACCGGCTTCTCCTGGGACTCCATCGGCCGGCGCGTCTATTCAGAACTGTCGGTTGACGGCATCTATGCCATCGAAATCGCCGAGCCGGCCGGCCACCGCAGGGAGCCGATTGTTCATGCCATCCTGCTGCTGTTGCTGCCGTTGGGCGGGCTGGTGCCGGTTGCCATCTGGCTCATCCGGCGTTCGGTCCGGCACGGGCTGAAGCCCATCGTCGCGCTGGAGCGGGAGATTGCCAGCCGCAGCCACAGCAACCTGCAGCCGCTGTCGGTCGCCGGCTTGCCAGCGGAACTGGGCCAGATGGTCGCCGACGTGAACTTGCTGCTACAACGGCTGGCCCTGGCGATAGAGAGCGAACGCAGCTTCGCCGCCAACAGCGCGCATGAACTGCGCACGCCCGTGGCCGCCGCCATGGCGCAGACCCAGGTACTGGCGACCCATCTGGGCGAGGCGACGCCACTGGGCCAGCGCGCGCTCGCCATTGTCGCGGACCTGCAGCGAATGTCCCGGCTGGCGGAGCGCCTGCTGCAACTCAGCCGGGCCGAGGCCGGTGGGGCGATGGGCGGCGACACCCTGGACGCGCTGCCGCTGCTGGCGATGCTGGTGGAGGATGCCAACCGCCAGGCCGGCGTGGCCGGGCGCATCCAGCTGGAAACCTGGGGCGCCACCGGCTTCATGGTGCGGGCGGACCTCGACACCCTTGGCATTGCCATCCGCAACCTGCTGGACAATGCCCTGCTGCATGGCATGCCAGAGGGTATCGTTTGGCTGCGGCTCGGCCCCGGCCGGCAACTGAGCGTCAGCAACGACAGTCCGCCGGTCTCCGCTGCCGACCTGGCAACGCTGACCGATCGGTTCCGCCGGCTGGACGACGAGCGACCCGGCAGTGGGCTGGGCCTGGCCATCGTCGAGACCATCATGCGCCAACTGGGCGGCACCCTGCGGCTGCATTCGCCGGCCCGGGGCAGCGCGACGGGATTCGAGGTGGTGCTGACGTTTCCCGCGCCAGAAACCGTCAAGGTCGGTAAAGCAAAGTAAAGAAAACGCCAGGTCGCGTCTGTCAGGTTGGCGTCATGTGGCGCTGTTACACCCGCTGCGCGCATCCGGCCTCAGCCAGCATCGGTTCTGCCGTGCGCCAAGCGGAGAATGGCGATCATGGCGATACCTTCGACCAAGCTTTACCTGTCCAGCATCGTGGCCAGCGGTGGCTATCGCTACACCCCGGAAGCGCCGAGCGACTTTGCTCCCTCCGCCACCGGCATCACCGGCAGCACCTGGCTCGCCTCGATTGCTGATCTGAACGGCGACCTGATGCCGGAGATCATCACCGGCTCCCCCGGCAGCGACGACAAGGCCGCGGACGCCGGCCGGGTCTATGTCACCTTCGGCAGCGCGACGGCGGGCACCAGCGGATCCCTGGGCGACAGTGTCAGCGAGATCATCATCGATGGCGGCCGCGCCGGCGACCATGCGGGCGCCGCGGTTGGCAGCGTCACTGACCTG
>CANBNK010000097.1 GCA_947371015.1 Acetobacteraceae bacterium
TTGAGGCGCGCGCATGGCGCATGAAATCCTGATCGTTGACGACGAGCCGGACATCCGCGCCCTGATCGAGGGCATCCTGGCGGATGAGGGCTATGAGACCCGCCAGGCGCACAACAGCGACAGCGCCCTGGCGGCGTTCCGCGCGCGGCGGCCCTCGCTCGTCATCCTCGACATCTGGCTGCAGAACTCGCGGCTGGACGGCCTCGGCATCCTGGACGCCATGCACCGTGAGGAGCCGACGGTGCCGGTGGTGATGATCTCCGGCCACGGCACCATAGAGACCGCGGTCCAGGCGATCCAGAACGGCGCCTACGACTTCATCGAAAAGCCGTTCAAGTCCGACCGGCTGCTGCTCATCGCCGCCCGCGCGCTGGAAGCCGCCCGGCTGCGGCGGGAAAACAGCGAGCTGCGGCTGCGCGCCGGCCCCGAGACCGAGCTGGTCGGCGTCTCCAACGGCATGACGCAGCTGCGCGGCGCCATCGAGAAGGTGGCGCCCACCGGCAGCCGCGTGCTGATCACCGGCCCGGCCGGTTCCGGCAAGGAAGTGGCGGCGCGCATGCTGCACGCCCGCAGTCGCCGCGCCGACGGCCCCTTCGTGGCGCTGAACTGCGCCACGCTGAACCCGACCAGGTTCGAGGAAGAATTGTTCGGCGTGGAAGCCGGCGCCGACCCGGTGGCCCAGCCGCGCCGGGCAGGGGTGCTGGAACGCGCCCATAACGGCACGCTGCTGCTGGACGAAGTGGCTGATATGCCGATGGAGACGCAGGGCAAGATCGTCCGCGCCCTGCAGGAGCAGGGTTTTGAGAGAATCGGTGGCGCCACGCGCGTAAAAGTGGATGTCCGCGTCATCGCCACCACCAACCGGGACCTGCAGGCGGAAATCGCCAATGGCCGCTTCCGCGAGGACCTGTACTACCGCCTGGCCGTGGTGCCGCTGAAGGTGCCGGCGCTGCGCGACCGGCGGGACGACGTGCCGACCCTGGCCCGCCACTTCATGGAACGCTCCGGCGCCACCTCCGGCATGGCCCCGCGCGAGTTGGCCGAGGACGCGCTGGCGGCGATGCAGGCCTATGAATGGCCCGGCAATGTGCGGGAGTTGCGCAACCTGATCGACTGGCTGCAGATCATGGCGCCGGGCGACGCGAAGGAGCCGATCCGCGCCGAGATGCTGCCGCCCCAGGTCGGCGCCGCGGCGCCCGCCATGCTGAAGCTGGACCGCAGCAGCGAGATCATGACCCTGCCGCTGCGCGAAGCCCGCGAGCTGTTCGAGAAGCAGTACCTGGAAGCCCAGCTGCTGCGCTTCGGCGGCAATATCAGCCGCACCGCCAACTTCGTCGGCATGGAACGCAGCGCGCTGCACCGCAAGCTGAAGTTCCTGGGCGTGCATGCCGAGGACCGTGCCCCGGTCGCCGCGCCGCAGCCAGCCGCCGCCACCACGACCTGACCACCGCTTCGGGGAAAGCATGTCGCGCATCGCCTATGTGAACGGCCGCTACGCTGAACAGCGGCTGGCCGAGGTCAATATCGAAGACCGTGGCTACCAGTTCGGCGACGGCATCTACGAGGTGGTTCACCTCTATCGCGGCCGGCTGATCGACGAGGACCGCCATCTCGGCCGGCTTGAGCGGTCGCTGCGGGAAATCCAGCTGGCCATGCCGATGCCCCGCGCCGCGCTGCGCCTGGTGCTGCTGGAAGTCGCCCGCCGCAACCGGCTCTCCGAGGGGCTGCTCTACATGCAGGTCACCCGCGGCGTCGCCCCGCGCGACCACGCCTTCCCGAAGCATCCGGTGCCGCCGGGCGTGGTGGTGACCGCCAAGCGCATCCCGGCCTACCCGACCGACATCGACAAGTGGACCGGCAGCGCCATCCTGCTGCCCGACCAGCGCTGGGCGCGCGTTGACATCAAGACCATCAACCTGCTGCCGAACTGCCTGGCCCGCCAGGCTGCCCGCGAAGCCGGCGCCACCGAGGCGATCCTGTACGACGAAGCCAGCGGCGTGGTCCGCGAAGGCGCCGCCACCACCTTCTGGATCGTCGATGCCCAGGGCGTGCTCCGCACCCGCCACCTGGACCAGACCATCCTGCCCGGCTGCACCCGGGATGCGCTGATGGCGGAACTCCGTGCCGCCGGGATCACCTGGGAGGAACGCGACTACAGCGTCGAGGAAACCCGCAACGCGCGCGAAGCCTTCATCACCAGCGCCACCAGCTTCGTGAAGCCCATGGTGAAGCTGGACGGCAAGCCGGTGGGCGATGGCACGCCCGGCCCGGTGACGCGCAAGCTGTTCGACCTGTTCGCCCGCCACGTGAAGGGGAACCTGTGACCGCCGCCCTGCCGGGCGGACCGGTGACCCCCGCCGCCCCACCGCGCCCGGTAGCGATCATCTGGGACTGGGACAACACGCTGGTGGATGGCTGGGCCGCCATTCTGGCTGGCCTCAACGCCGCCTTCGCCGAACACGGCCTGCCAGCCTGGACGCTGGAACACGTAAAAGCCAACGTCCGCCGCAGCCTGCGCGAAACCTTCCCGGAGATTTTCGGCGCCCGCTGGGAAGCCGCCCGCGACACCTTCTACCGCGAGGTCCGCGCCCAGCACCTCCAGGTGCTCACCCCCATGCCCGGCGCCGAGGCCGCCTTGCGCGCCGCCGCCGCCCTGGGCCTGCCGCAGGCCGCCAACAGCAACAAGCAGGGGCCGCTGCTGCGGGCGGAGGCCGCGCAGCTCGGCTGGGCGCCGCTGTTCACCCGCCTGGTGGGCGCCGGAGACGCCGAGGCCGACAAGCCGCACCCCGCGCCGATGCGCCTCGGGCTCGCCGCCTGCGGGGTCGAGGCCTCGCCGGCGGTCTGGTACGTCGGCGATACCGCGCTCGACATGGTGGCGGCACGAAACGCCGGTTGCACCGCTGTGTTGCTGGGTGATGCGGCGCATGATGGCGGCATAGGCAATGCCAACCCGGATGCCGTTTTCGCGACCGGCCATGCGTTGGCAGACTACCTCCACGGCCTTGCCAAGCCGCGCGCGACTATCCAATTCTGAAGGCAATTGCGGGCACATGGCCTGCGACCAGCGGTGCACCCGGTAACCGGGGCACCCATGACAACAAGAGGACAGCCGAAATGGCCGCCGAAAAATCCCAGAACGTGCAGGACGTCTTCCTGAATCACGTGCGCAAGAGCAAGACGCCGGTGACGATCTTCCTCGTCAATGGCGTCAAGCTGCAGGGCATCATTACCTGGTTTGACAACTTCTCGGTGCTGTTGCGCCGCGACGGTCACACTCAGCTGGTGTACAAGCACGCCATCAGCACGGTCATGCCGGGCGCGCCAATCATGCTGTTCGACCCGCAAGCGGTCCCGGCAGCCGGCACGGCCACCGTGCAAAACGAAGGCGGGCGGCTGACGCTGACCCGCACCACGGAGGCGACACCCGCTGCCGACGGCAACTGAACAGGGCGGCTACACCCCCGCCAACGACCGCGGCGACGGCACCGATTCCGGCCCGACCCGTGCCGCGGTCATCCTGCCCTACCAGCGCCCGCGCATAGGTGCGCTGGGCGCTGCCGCCGAAGCTGCGCCCCGCGCGGCGGATGCCAGGCTGGCCGAAGCGGTCGGCCTGGCTGCGAGCATCGGCGTCACCATCGTGCATTCCGCGGTCCACATGCTGCGCGAACGCCGCCCGAGCACGCTGCTGGGCGAAGGCCATGTGGAGATGATCCGCCAGGCGATCGAGCAGCATGGCATCACCGTCACGGTGGTGGATGCGGCGCTCTCCCCGGTGCAGCAGCGCAACCTGGAACGCGCCTGGAACTGCAAGGTCATCGACCGCACCGGCCTGATCCTGGAGATCTTCGGCGAACGCGCCCGCACCAAGGAAGGCACGCTCCAGGTCGAACTCGCCCACCTGTCCTACCAGCGCACCCGGCTGGTGCGGTCCTGGACCCACCTTGAGCGCCAGCGCGGCGGCTTCGGCTTCCTCGGCGGCCCCGGCGAATCACAGATCGAAATCGACCGCCGGCTGATCGACGACCGCATCATCCGGCTCAAGAAGGAGCTGGAGGTGGTCCGCCGCACCCGCGGCCTGCACCGCCGCCAGCGGGAGAAGGTGCCGTACCCGGTCATCGCCCTGGTCGGCTACACCAATGCCGGCAAATCCACGCTGTTCAACGGCCTGACCGGCGCCGGCGTCTATGCCCAGGACCAGCTCTTCGCCACGCTGGACCCGACCATGCGCGCCATCCGGCTGCCGTCCGGCCGCATCGCCATCCTGTCCGACACCGTCGGCTTCATCTCGGAACTGCCGACCCAACTGGTGGAAGCCTTCCGCGCCACGCTTGAGGAAGTCGCCGCCGCCGATGTCATCCTGCATGTGCGCGACGTCGCCCACCCCGACAGCGCCAGCCAGCGCGCCGACGTGCTGAAGGTGCTGGCGGAGCTTGCCACCGGCCCGCACCCCTCGCTGGATGAGGCCTGGGAGGGCAGGGTGCTGGAAGTGCTGAACAAGCTCGACCTGCTGGCCGATGGCGAGGTGCCGGTTTCCGCCCCCGGCGCCATCGGCGTCTCGGCGCTGACCGGAGAGGGGCTGGAGGCGCTGCGCCAGGCGCTGGATGACAAACTCGCCGCTGGGCTGGAAACCGTGGACTACGCCATTCCCGCCGCCGATGGCGCCCGCCTGGCCTGGCTGTACCGCCATGGCGAGGTCATCGCCCGCGACGACGACGAGGGTGATGTGCGGGTCACCGTGCGGCTGACCCCAGCCGACCGCGCCCGCTTCGAGAAGGCCGAGGCATGAACCTCTCCCAGGCGGCCGACGTCGCCGCCCTGCTGCGCCTGGCCACCCGCCAGGAAATCCTGCCCCGCTTCCGGCGCCTGGCCGCTGGCGCCATCCGCACCAAGTCCGGCCCGCTGGACCTGGTGACGGATGCCGACGAAGCCGCCGAGCGGGTCATCACCGCTGGGCTGGAGCAAATGTTCCCCGGCTGCGTCGTGGTCGGCGAGGAAGCCTGCGCCGCCGACCCCAGCGTGCTGGACCGGCTGGCCGATGCCGAACTGGCCTTCGTGGTGGACCCGGTGGACGGCACCGCGAACTTCGCCGCCGGCCTGCCGCTGTTCGGCTGCATGGCTGCCGCCATCCGCCATGGCGAGGTGGTCGCCGCCTGGATCCACGACCCCATGGGCGACGACACCGCCATGGCGCTGCGCGGGCAGGGCGCCTGGATCGAGACCGAAGCCGGCCACCGCACCGACCTGCGCGTGGCCGCCGCGGTGCCGGTCGGCCGTATGGTGGCCGCGGTGTCCTGGGGTTTCATGCCGGAGCCGCTGAAGTCCCGCGTGACCTCCCGCCTGCCGCGGCTGGCCGCCACCATGGGGCTGCGCTGCGCCGCGCATGAATACCGCCTGGCCGCCGGCGGCCACGCCCACGCGCTGGTCTATAACAAGATGCTGCCCTGGGACCACGCGCCGGGCTGGCTGCTGCACCGGGAAGCCGGCGGCTATTCCGCCCGTTTCGACGGGGCGCCCTATTCACCGCTGGTGCATACTGGCGGGCTGATCGTGGCGCCCGACCGGGACTGCTGGGGCGCGCTGCATGCGGCGCTGCTGGCCGAGGCGCCGCCGCCAGCCGGTTGACGCGCCGGCAAGGAAGGCGCTTTACCCTGGCTCACAACCACGTGAATCGAGGCCGTTCCGTTGGAATGGGTTGCCCTAGCCTTTGTGTTGCCCGTGCTGCTGCTCGCCGCCCTGGCGCTGGCCGCCTGGTTGCTGCCGGTCCACCAGCTCAGCCGCCGCAGCCGAGACCTGCCGCAGCGCGCCGACGAGGTGTGGCAGGTGCTGACGGATTTCGAGGCTTATCCAAGCTGGCGCCGCCAGGTCCGCACCGTCATGCGCGTGCCGAGTGCGCCGCATGAGGAGTTGTGGCGCGAGAACTACGGCAATACCGGCGTGACGCTGCGCACGGAGGTTGAGGACCACGGCCGCATCCTGCTGCGCCATGTGGTCGGCAACAAGCTGGAGTTCGGCGGCGTCTGGCGCTTCGAGCTGACGCCGCTGCGCAGCGGCGGCACCCGGCTGGCCATCATCGAGGCGGCCGAATACTACCGCCCGCTGCAGCGCCTGATGGCCCGCTACGTCACCGGGGAGGGCCGCAACATCGACCTGTACCTGGCCGACCTGGCGCGCGAGTTGCAGCGCCAGGACCCGCATCGCCTAGCGCGGCACGCGCTGGCCTGAGGTCGCGGCACGCGCTGGCCTGACGCTATGCGGCACGCGCTGGCCGCTGGTTGCGGCCGGCCCCACGCTGGCCCACATGCAGGGGGCCACGCCGCCAGGAGCGCCCCGCATGAATCCGGATGTCCCGCTCACCCTGCTGCCCCGCGCGCATGACATCGGCGGTTTCCTGGTGCGCCGCGCGCTGCCCAGCGCGCAGCGCCAGATGATCGGCCCCTTCATCTTCTACGACCAGATGGGCCCGGGCGAGATGCTGGTGGGGCAGGGGCTGGATGTGCGCCCGCACCCGCATATCGGCCTGGCCACCGTGACCTACCTGTTCGACGGCAGCATCTTCCACCGCGACAGCCTCGGCAGCGCGCTCAGCATCGAACCCGGCGCGGTGAACTGGATGACCGCCGGCAGCGGCATCGTCCATTCCGAACGCAGTACCCACGAAGACCGTGCCCGCCAGCAGCGCATCTTCGGTATCCAAAGCTGGGTCGCCCTGCCGAAAAGCGCCGAGGAAACCGCGCCCGCCTTCATCCACCACGCCGCCGCCACGCTGCCGACGCTGGACGCCGAGGGCATCCAGTTGCGCCTCATCGCCGGCGATGGCTGGGGCCTGCGCAGCCCGGTCGAGACCGCCTGGGGCACCATCTATGCCGACGTGACGCTGGCGCCCAACGCCCGCCTGCCGCTGCCGGACCAGCACGAGGAGCGCGCCGCCTGGCTGTTGAGCGGTGAGGTCGAAGTCGCCGGCGACCGCTTCGGCCCTGGCCAGATGCTGCTGTTCCGCGCCGGCGACGCGCTTGCCTTGCGCGCCGGCCCCGCAGGCGCCCGGCTGATGGTGCTCGGCGGCGCCGCGATGGACGGCCCGCGCCACATCTGGTGGAATTTCGTGAGCAGTTCGCGCGAACGGCTCGAGCAGGCCAAGGCCGATTGGACCGCCCGCCGCATGGGGCTGGTGCCGGGCGACGAAACCGAGTGGATCCCGCTGCCGGAAAACGCCCGGGTCCAGGCCGCCACCAGGCCCGGCGAGGCGCCGACCGGCAACGCGCCAGTGGCATAGAGCCTGATCAGCTAACGCGGAATCACCGCAAGCCGTGAATCAGCCTCTCGAAAGCGGCGGAGCATGATCACCGCTTCAGTAAGTGGTGGTCAGGCTCTAACAGGCTGCGAAAATTCAATTTTCGGCACCAGACGCCGCAACATTGATTCGCGGCACCGACGCGGAGCGACAGGAAGTTTCCGGCAAAGGCCCGGACGGATTCCATTGCGACCTTTGTTGCCCTTCCGTGGTAGAATTTCCGCAGCCTGCTAACCCCCGCGTTCGGCGCGCTTCGCCGCCTGCCACAGCGCCTCCATCTCCTCCAGGCTGGCATCGGCAGGCGCCCGGCCCTCGGCCGCCAGCCCGGCCTCCACGCTGCCGAAGCGGCGCTCGAACTTGGCATTGGCGGCGCGCAGGCAGGTCTCGGGGTCCAGGTCCAGCTTGCGGGCCAGGTTGGCCAGCACGAAAAACAGGTCGCCGACCTCGTCCTGCAGCCGGGCCGGGTCCATGCCCGGCAGTTCCGCGCGCAGTTCGGCGGCTTCCTCCTCCAGCTTGTCCAGCACTTGGCCGGCATCGGGCCAATCGAAACCAACGCGGGCGGCGCGGCGGGTCAGCTTGGCCGCGCGGGTCAGCGCCGGCAGGCCCACGGGCACCCCGGCCAGCGTGCCGGTCTCGGCCCGGCTGGCGCGCTCGGCGGCCTTCTGGGCGTCCCAGGCGGCGTTCTGCGCGGCTACATCCCGCGCCGCGGCCGCGCCGAACACGTGCGGATGCCGGCGGATCATCTTGTCGCTGATCGCCTCGGCGACCTGGGCAAAGCCGAACCAGCCGGCCTCGGCCGCCATTTGCGCGTGATAAACCACCTGGAACAGCAGGTCGCCCAACTCGTCCAGCAGCACCGCCGGTTGCGGCCCCTGGGCGATGGCGTCCGCCACCTCGTAGGCTTCCTCAATGGTGTAGGGCGCAATGCTGGCAAAATCCTGCTCCCGGTCCCAGGGGCAGCCATCCGCCGCCCGCAGCCGGGCCATGATGCCGAGCAGGCGGGCCAGGGCTTCGGCGGGGTTTGGCGGCGCGACAGGCGAGGGGGCTTTGGTCATCCTTGCCTCATATCGGCGGGCGCCCGGTGCGAACAGCCCGGCCGGTGGATTTGTCGCCGACACTTCCCGACGCAACACCACCCCAAGTTGCGCCGCCGCTGAGATATTCTCCCGTGGAACCGCAGCCTTCGGGAATGCCATCATGCCGCGCGATACCTCCTGGGAAGACGTCTGGGCCGAATACGATGCCCGCGAGGCCACCCATGCCGCGCCCGCGCACCCTGTCGCCGCGCCTGCGCCCGAGCCCGCGCTGGCGGAGCCGCTGCCGGTGCGTCCGGGCGCCAACCGTCGCCCCAGGCGCCTGGCCATGGGCGCGCTGCTGGCGCTTTGCGTCATGCTGCTCGGCTCGCCATTCGGCGAAGCCGGCGCCCCTGCAGTGGCTGGCCAGGAACAGGCGTTCCAGCGCCACACCATGATCGTGGTCGGCCTGTCGGGCCAAGCGGAGATGGGCGAAAGCCCCGCCAGCGCACCCCCCCAAGCCGTGCTGCTGGCCGAGACCGCGCTGCTGTCGATGGCACCGCCCGCCTGGGTCCAGCCGAGCCTGGTGCCCGCCGCCGAGGCGACGCCAGCCGCGGAGACCCGACGTGCCGCGCGGCCCAGCACCCGTCGCCTGGCCCGCTCCAGCCGGCCGCCGCGCGAGGTGGCCATGGTGCCCGAAGCCGAGCAGCCCTGGTTCGCCCCCGCGCCACAGCAGCGCCGCATGCCGGCCAGCGCGCGCAGCGCCGCCCGCAATCCAACTCCATCCGCCTGGCCCACCAACGCCTGGCTCGCCGCGGACGCGGGCACGAACCCAGTTGCCGCAAATCCAGGCCAGCAGTCGGGCAGGGCGCCGAGATCAGGCTGGGCAACGCCGGGCTGATCGCCATCCACAGCCATCGAAAGGCCGCATAAGATACATTATGGAAAATAAACCGACCTGTGGATAGGCTGGGGACAAGCGGAACCCGGCCACGCCTGCACCCGAAACGGTACGCCTCCGCCATGCCAGCAGGGACGCCCCGATGAAACCGGCTAGACTGCGCGCCGCATGACCCGACGCCTCCACCTCATCACCGGGCTGATCCTGTTCAGCTACCTGCTGGTCCACCTGCTGAACCACGCCATGCTGGTCGTCTCCATCGGCACTGCCGACGCCATGCTGCACGCCATCTACCCGTGGCTCACCTCGGTCCCGGTGACGGCGCTGCTGCTGGATGCGCTGGTGCTGCATGTGGCCCTGGCGCTGCTGGCGCTGTGGCGGCGGCGGACGCTGCGGTTCACCGGCTATGAGGCGCTGCAATACCTGCTGGGCTTCTGCCTGCCGCTGCTGCTGCTGCCGCACATCGCCGCCACCCGGGTGCAGGACAGCGTCTTCGGTCATGCCTGGGGCTACTACCGCAACCTGCTGGCGGTGTTCTGGCACCTGGACCCCTGGCAAGGCGTGCTGCAGGCGGCGCTGCTGCTGGCCGGCTGGACCCATGCCTGCATCGGCCTGCGGTTCTGGCTGCGGCTGAAGCCATGGTTTCCCCGCTGGGCGCCGCTGCTGGGGGTGCTCGCGCTGATGCTGCCGCTGCTTGGCCTGGCCGGCATGGTCGCCGCCGGCAACGAGGTTTCGTTGCGTATGGCGTCAGACCCCGCCTACCTCGCGCGCATCCTGGCGGACCGCCCATCGCCCGACTCCGCCGCTGCCGCCGGCGCCGCCGCCACGCAGATGCGCCTCGGCCTGGTGCTGGCGGTATTGCTGGTGCTGCTGGCGCGGGGCCTGCGCTTCCTGCTGCGCCGCCGCGCCGGCCAGGTCCGCATAGGCTACCCCGATGGCCGCAGCGTCAGCGTCCCGCTCGGCTGGACGGTGCTGGAGGCCAGTTGGCTGCTCGGCTACCCGCATGCCTCGGTCTGCGGTGGCCGCGGGCGTTGTTCCACCTGCCGCATCCGGGTCAGTGACCACGCCGGGCCGCTGCCGCCGCCCAATGCCGAGGAAGCCCGCGTGCTCGCCAGGGTCGGGGCGCCGGCCGATATCCGCCTGGCCTGCCAGCTGCGCCCGACCGGCCCGGTGCAGGTGGCGCCGCTGCTGGATGCCGCCCTGCCCGCCAGCGCCCTGCTCCGCTTCCGCGCCCCGCGCCTGCTGGGGGAGGAACGCAGCATCGTCATTGCCTTCGTCGATCTGCGCGACTTCACCCGCATCTCCGAGCACAAGCTGCCCTACGACGTGGTCCACCTGCTGAACGGCTACTTCCGTGCCATGGGCGAAGCGGTGGAAGCCGCCGGCGGCGTGGTGGACAAGTACATCGGCGACGGCGTCATGGCGCTGTTCGGCACCGAGGGCCCGCCCGACGAGGCCGCCGCCTGCCGCGCCGCGCTGGCCGCCGCCGCCGACATGTCCCGCCGGCTGGCCGCGCTGAACCAGGCCGAAGCCGGCGCGGCCAACGAGGCGCTGCGCATCGGCATCGGCCTGCACCTGGGGCCGGTCATCCTGGGCGTGCTCGGCCATGGCCGCACCGTGGGGCTGACCGCCATCGGCGACGCGGTGAACACCGCCAGCCGGCTGGAAGCCGCCTGCAAGCAATACGGTGCGGAGCTGGTGGTCAGCGAGGCCGTGCTGGAGACGGCCGGTTGGGAACTGGCGGGCGAGCCGCATGAACTCGCCGTGCGGGGCCGCCGCGCCGTGCTGCCGATCCGCGCCTTCGCCAGCGCGGCGGAGGTTCAGCCCGGCACGTCCAGCACCATGCCGTCATAGCCGGCTTCGATCCCCGCCGGCAGCATGGCGGCCAACCGCTGGTAGTCCATCGCCGGCCCCATATGGGTCAGCACCGTGCGGCGCGGGCGGATGCGCGCCACCCATTCCAGCACCTGGTCCAGGTTGGCGTGCACCTTGTGCGGCCCCAGTTGGAAGCAGCCGACCACCCAGGTATCCAGCCCCTGCAACTGCGGCATGCTTTCCTCGGGGATCATCACCACGTCCGTGCTGTAGGCGAAGTCACCGACGCGCACGCCCAGCGTATCCATCACCCCATGGTCCTGGCGGAACACGGTGATGGGCAGGCCGGCGGCCTCGAAGCGTTGGTCGTACTCCACGCGGCGGGGTTCCAGCGCCGGGCGGAAGAACATCGGCGGCGTCGCCGGCCGGAAGGCATAGTCGAACCGGTCTTCCGCCTTCAGCAGCGTGGTCTTGGTGCCGTAGCAGTCCAGTGTATCGCCGATATTGCGGTTGATCTGGCGGATATCGTCGATGCCCATGATGTGGTCGGCATGGGCATGGGTCAGCACCAGCGCATGGACCTTGCTGATCCGCGCCGCCAGCAACTGCTGGCGCAGATCCGGCCCGGCATCGATCAGCAAACGCCGGCCATCCTCGCCCTGCACCACGCAGCTGGTCCGGCTGCGCCGGTTGCGTGGCTCGGCGGGGTCGCAGTCGCCCCAGTCGCCCTGGCCCTCGGCGCCGCCCAGCAAGGGCACGCCGCCAGAACCGCCAGTGCCGAGCAGGGTGACCTTCAGCATCACGCCGCCTTTGCGAACAGCCGGAAGAAGTTGGCCGTGGTCAGCGCCTCGACCTCGGCCTGGCCGACCCCCCTCACCTGCGCCAGCACCTTGGCGGTGTGGGCGACATAGGCCGGCTCGCAGCGCTTGCCGCGCAGCGGCACCGGGGCCAGGTAGGGACTGTCGGTTTCCAGCAGCAGCCGGTCGGCCGGCATGTCCGCGGCGATCTCGCGGATTTCCGGCGACTTCGGGAAGGTCAGGATGCCCGAAAAGCTCAGAAAACCGCCCATCGCCACGGCCTTCTCCGCCAACTCGCGCCCGCTGGAAAAGCAGTGCAGCAGGAAGGGAAAGTCGCCCCCCGCGGCACGCTCCTCCTCAAGTATCGCGGCCACATCCGCATCCGCCGCCCGGGCATGGATGGCCAGCGGCAGGCCGGTGACCTGGCACGCCCGGATATGCCGGCGGAAGTTCTCTGCCTGCGCCTCCCGCGGCGCCTTGTCATAGAAATAGTCCAGCCCGGTCTCGCCGATGCCGATGACCTTGGGGTGGTCGGCCAGCGCCACCAGTTGCTCAACGGTCGGCAACTCGCCCTCCCCGGCATTGTGCGGGTGGATGCCGACCGTCCCGTACACATCCGCGAAGCGCTCGGTGATCTGCTTGACCACCTCGCCCTGGGCGAAGCGGGTGCCGATGGTCACCAGCCGCCCCACCCCGGCAGCGCGGGCGCGGGTGACGATGTCCTCGATCTCCGCCTCGGTGAAGTAGTCGAGGTGGCAATGGCTATCCACCAGCATCAGGCGGCCTCGAACTTGCGGAACAGCGGCGCCGGCGGCGGCAGCGCGGTGCCCTCGGCGATCGGCGTGGCCAGGGCGGCGAAGTCACGCTGGTCGGCAGGGACGCCCAACTGGTCAAGCATGGCCGCCATGGTGGTGGGCATGAAGGGTTGCAGCACCGTGGCATAGGCGCGCATCGCCGTGTGCAGGTGGCGCAGCACGTCGTTCATCCTGTTGAGGTCGGTCTTCTTCAGCGCCCAGGGCGCCTGCACGGTGATGTAGCCATTGGCTTCCCGCACCGCCGCCATCACGGTTTCCAGCGCCAGGTGGAAGGCCTGCTGGTCCAGCTGCGCCTCAACCCCCCTCACCAGCGCATCGACGCTGGCGAACAGCGCCGCATCGGCCTCGGTCCGCGCCGCGGCCGCCGGCAGCACGCCGCCGCAGTTGCGCTGGATCAGCGAAAGCGTCCGGTTCGCCAGGTTGCCCAGCGCATCCGCCAGCTCGCCATTCAGCCGCCGCGCCAGCGCCGCCTTGGAAAAATCGCCATCCTGCCCGAACGGCACTTCCCGCAGCAGGAAGTAGCGGACGGGGTCCAGGCCGTATTCCTCTACCAGGGCCAGCGGATCGATCACGTTGCCCAGCGACTTGCTGATCTTCTGCCCCTCATTGGTCCACCAGCCATGGGCGAAGACGCGCTTCGCATGCGGCAGGCCGGCGGCCATCAGGAAGGCGGGCCAGTAGATGGTGTGGAACCGCACGATATCCTTGCCGACGAAGTGCACATCGGCCGGCCAGAACTTCCAGCGCTCGGCGGTCACATCCGGGTAGCCGGCGGCGGTGATGTAGTTGGTCAGCGCATCCAGCCAGACATACATCACATGCGCCTCGTCCCCCGGCACCTTCACCCCCCAGGTGAAGGAGGTGCGGGAGATGCTGAGGTCCAGCTTCTGCGGCGTCTCGGCAAAATCCTTCAAGCCCTGCTGGATAAAGGCCTTCACCTCGTTGCGGCGGCTCTCGGGCGCAATGTCGATCCGCTCCGGATGCCCCTCCGGCAGGTCGTAGCGGCGCAGCAGTTCCGGCAGCCATTTGCCCAGCCGGAAGAAGTAGGAAGGCTCCTTCACCCAGGCCACCGGGGCGCCAGAAGGCGCGTACTTCACGCCGTCCCGTTCAACCAGTTCGTCCAACCCATAAAAGGCTTCGTCGCGCACCGCGTACCAGCCCTCATAGGCGCCGAGGTAGATCTCGCCCCGCCCGGCCAACTCGGTCCACAGCGCCTGACAGGCCGCCTTGTGCCGCGGCTCCGTGGTGCGGATGAAGTCGTCATTGGAAAACCCCATCACTACCGCCAGGTCGCGGAAGCTCTGGCTCACCTGGTCGGTGAAGGCCTGCGGGTCCATCCCGGCATCCTGCGCCGCCTTCTCCACCTTCTGGCCGTGCTCGTCGGTGCCGGTCAGGAAGAACACCTCATGCCCGGCCAGCCGCTTCCAGCGCGCCAGCACATCGGTCGCCAGTGACGTATAGGCGTGGCCGATATGCGGCTTATCGTTCACGTAATAGATCGGGGTCGTGTAGTAGTGCGTTGACATTGCAGTATCTTTCAGCGGGTCGCCAACCAGGAGAGGCCCGTCAGCACGGCCTGCTTGCGGTCCAGGTTCAGCCGTTCCGTCTCATCCGCCAGGCGGCCCAGCCTATCCCACAGCACCGACCACTCGGCAAGCGAACGGGCCGTGACGAAAGCCTCCCCGGCCTCACCGCGCGCCGCCTGCCGCGTCGCCGCCGCCAGCGCCCGGCGCAGCAACGCGAAGAAGGTCACCATCGCCCCGGGGTCGCGCCGCCCGGCCACGCGGTCTGCCACGGCCATGGCCTGGCGCGGCTCCAGCGCCGGCAGCGCGCCGAGCACCTTCTCCACCAGGTCCTGCAACTCCAGCCCCTCGGCTTCCGCCAGCGTCAGCGCCCGGCCCGGCGCGCCATCGGCGATGCGCGCCAGCGTCGCCCGCTGCCCGGCATCCAGCGCCGGCAGCCAGCGCCCGAGCAGCCCGCCCAGGGCGTCCTCGGGCAACGGATGCAGGTCCAGCCGGCGGCAGCGGCTGCGGATGGTCGGCAGCAGCCGGTCGGGCGCGCTGGAGGTCATCAGCAGCACGGTGCGCGGCGGCGGTTCCTCCAGCGTCTTCAGCAGAATGTTCGGCACGGTCAGGCTGTCGGCGCGCTCGACCTCGTCGATGATCACGCAGCGCCAGCCGCCCTCGGCCGAGGTGAAGGACAGGAAGCGCACCGCGGCACGGGCATCGTCGGCGCGCAGCACCTCCTTCTTGCCCTTCTCCCCGGTATTGGCCTGCATGGTGAACAAATCCGCATGCGCGCCGGCGTTGATGCGGCGGAACACCGGATGCTCCGGCGGCAGATACAGCGGCGCCTGGCCCGGCGGCGTCGGCGGCAACCCCGCCAGCAGCCAGCGCGCAAACCGAAACGCCAGCGTCGCCTTGCCCACCCCGGGCAGCCCCGCGATCAGCCAGGCATGGTGCAGCCGGCCTGACAGCGCCGCTTCCGTCAGCGTCGTCGCGGCGTCGTCATGGCCCACCAACTCAGGGTTGGCGCGTGGCTCGGGCGGCAGGCTCAAGGCAGCAACCGCGCCCGCACAGCCGCCAGGATGGTCGCGGCCACGGCGGCTTGGCTGCAAGTCGCGTCCAGCAACACGCAGCGCGCCGGCTCGGCCGCGGCAATGGCGCGGAAGCCGGCATGGATGCGCTGATGGAACGCCAGGCCCATGGTCTCGTAGCGGTCCGGGCCGGCGCCGGCCGGCTGCCCGGCCCGTTCCAGCACGCGCCCCAGCCCGGCCTCAGGCGCAATGTCCAGCACCAGCGTCAAATCCGGCCGCAGCCCGTCCAGCGCCAGCTCGGCCAGACCGTCCCACACGCTGCGCGCGACGCCCTGGCCGAAGCACTGATACGCCAGCGTGCTGTCGGCGAAGCGGTCGCAGACCACCCACATGCCCGCTGCCAGCGCCGGGCGGATGGTCGCCGCCAGATGTTCCCGCCGCGCCGCGAAGTGCAGCATGCATTCGGCCACCCCGTCCCACTTCGCCACGGCGTTGCCCAGCAGCAGCCCACGAATCGCCTCGGCGCCAGGAGACCCGCCCGGCTCCCGCGTCCGCAGCACCGGCAGCCCCTCGGCCGCCAGGGCAGCAGCCAGCCGCCGCGCCTGGGTGGACTTGCCGGCGCCCTCCCCGCCTTCAAGCGTAATGAAGCGCCCCAAGGGAAGACTGGCCGTCACGACCCCATCCAGCGCCCGAGCACCTTCGGGATGCGCCCCATCATGCCCAGCCGCTCCACATCCGCCCCCGCCAGCAGTGGCAAGGACATCGCCGCTACCCCCTGCCCGGCAATCTCCAGCCGGCCGAGCTCCTGGCCCTTCAGCACCGGCGCCGGAATCGGCGTGTCGTAGCGCACCTTGGCGGTCAGGCTGCGGCGCCAGCTGCGCGGCAGCGTCACCACCAGGTCGCGGCCCTCGCGCCCGCCGAAGATCAACGGCACGGTCGGCCGCGCGCCCAGCCACACCGGCACTTCCTCGACCACCTCGGCGGTCTTGAACAGCACCACGTTCTCGAACTCGCGGAAGCCCCACTCGGTCAGCCGGTCCGGCTCCTCGGCGCGGGCGCGCATGGTGGCCAGCCCGTTCACCACCACGATCAACCGCCGGTCGCCCCGCTTGGTGGAGGATACCAGGCCGTAGCCACCGTCCTCGGTATGGCCGGTCTTCAGGCCATCGGTGCCGGCGGTGCGTTCCAGCAGCGGATTGCGGTTCTGCTGGGTGATGTTGTTCCAGGTAAAGCTGCGCTGGTTGAAGAAGTGGTAGTAGTCTGGGAAATCAAGGATCAGCCGCTTGGTCAGGCGCGCCAGGTCGCGCGTGGTCATCCGATGCTCGGGGTCCGGCCAGCCGGTGGCGTTGCGGAAAGTGCTGGCGGTCAGCCCGATCCGCCGCCCGGTCTGCGTCGCCAGGTCGGAGAACTGCTGCTCGCTGCCGGAAATGCCCTCGGCCAGCACCACACAGGCGTCGTTGCCGGAATGCACGATGACGCCGTGGATCAGGTTCTCCACCGTGATCGTGCTGCCGACCTCCACGAACATGCGGCTGCCGCCCATGTTGCGCGCGCGCGCGGTCACCGGCAGTTCCTGCGCCAGCTGCAGCTTGCCTTCCTTCAGCCGCTGGAACACCAGGTACAGCGTCATCAGCTTGGACATCGAGGATGGCACCATGCGCTCATCCGCGTTCTTCTCCAGCAGCACCGTATCGGTGTCGAAGTCGATCACCAGCGCCTGCTTGGCCGGCGTATCCAGCGGCCCCAACAGCGTGGCGGCTGGCGGCCCGGCGGGTGGCGGCGGTTCGCGCCGCGGCGCGGGCCGGGCCGGCGGCCGGTTCTGCGCCAGCGCCGGCAGCGGCAGCACCAGGCCACCCAGCAACGCGGCACGCCGTCCGGCGCGAGGCGCCAGCCGTGCCGCCAGGTCGATCGTCTTTTCCATCCAGGCCATGCCGGTGGGTCCCCAATGGGTGAAGCTTCAGCGCCTGACCAGCCAGGGCGGCATCGCCACCGTCCCCAGGCCAGTCTCTACATCCTGGTCTCGGCCCCGGCATACGACCGCTGCCGGTGCCGCCTCAAGCCACTCCGTGCGGCCGGCGCGCTATTCCACCACCAGCCGCGCCTCGGGCAGCCCGGCGCCGAGCGCCCCGGCAAAGCCCGCATCCGCCTCCGCCACGCTGGCATAAGGCCCGGCCACCACCCGATACTGCACGCTGCGCCCGCTGCCCTGCTGTTCCACCCGCGCCCGCAGCCCGGCGATGCGCGCCGCCTGGCGCTGCGCCAGGTCCCGCCGGAAGAAGCTGCCGGCCTCCAGCAGCAGCCGCCCCGACCCGGCCGGGCGCTGGCTGAGCTGTTCCGGTAGCGGGTTGGGCGGCAGGTCCGGCGTCACATCGGCCACGGTGGTCACCACCGGCCCGCGTACCGCGGCTTCCCGCACGCGGCTGCTTTGCCGGGCACCGTCCAGCGGCGCCAGCGCCTCGCGCTCCACCCGCCCGGTCGGCGCCGCCTGCACCGCGATCTCGGTGCGTTCCGTGCTGGGCAACTGCCCGGCCAGCGCCCGGCTCGGCGCCGTCTCCACCACCACGCGTACCTGCACCGCGCCGCCGGCGGGCACGCCCAGCAGCGTGGCGGCGCGTGCCGAAAGCCCGATCAGCCGCGCCGGGTTCTGCGGCCCGCGGTCATTCACCCGCAGCTTCAGCTCGCGGCCATTCTCCAGGTTGGTCACGCTGACGATGGCCGGCAGTTGCAGCGTCCGATGCGCCGCCATCAACTGCCCGGGGTCGAAGATCTCGCCATTGGCGGTACGGCGCCCTGCCGTGCGGTCCGGCAGCACGCTCGCCAGCCCGGCCTGGGTGCCGGCGAAATCCTCCTTCGGATAGCTCCACATGCCGCCAAGTTCATAGGGCTGGCCCAGCATGTAGCGCGCCGCCGAGACGGGCGGCGGCGGCTTGTCCTGGCAGCCCGGCAGCAGCGCCAGCAGGAGGCAGGCTGCCCATGCGGCGCGCCGCCTCATCCGACGGCATCCGCCAGCAGGCCCACGCCCAGCGTGTAGAAGTTGGAAGGATTGTACCGCCGGATGGCGTTGAAGTTGTTGAACACCATGAAGGCCTGGCGGCTCGGCCCGTTCGGCGCATCCGGCAGCAGCACCGCGGCTTCCAGTGCCGGCAGCGTGGCGCCGTCCCGGCTGCGCACCCCGGCGTTCAGCCATTCCTGCACCTGGCGCTTCTTGTCGCGCCCGGTCTGCTCGATATCGAACCCCGCCGGCAGCACCACTTCGCGGATCCACGGCTCCCCGCTGCGCCAGCCGCTGCGGGCCAGGTAGTTGGCGATGCTGGCCAGCGCATCCGCCCGGCTGTCCCAGATGTTCCGGTGCCCGTCGCCATCGAAATCCACCGCGAAGCGCTCGAAACTGGTGGGCATGAACTGCGGCTGGCCCATCGCCCCGGCCCAGCTGCCCTTCATATGCGCCAGCGGCACGTGCCTGGCATGCAGGATCTTCAGCGCCGCCAGCAGTTCCGTCCGGAAGAACGCCTTGCGCCGGCCGTCATAGGCCAGGGTGGCCAGGGCCTCGATCACGCTGAAGCCGCCGGTATTGCCGCCGTAATTCGTCTCCATCCCCCAGATCGCCACCGGCAGTTGCGGCGCCACGCCAAAGCGCGTGCTGATGGCGTCGAGCAAGGTGCGGTTCTGCTGGAACAGCCGGCGGCCCTGGTCGATGCGCGCCTGCGGCACCACGCGGTCACGATATTGTTCCCAGGTCAGCGTGAACTCCGGCTGGCGGCCGTCCAGCTCCAGCACGCGGGCATTCGGCGCCAGGCCGCGGAAGGCGGCGGTCAGCGTGTTGCTGCTGACGCCGGCCTTCTTCGCATCCTCGGCCACGCCGTCCAGGAAGTGCTCGAACGCGGTCTTCTCCCGCTTCGGCGCGGCGGGCGGCGCCGGGCGATGCGCTGGCGGTGCCTGTGGCGGCCGCGGTGGCGTCGGTACTTGGCCCTGGTTCTGGCCCTGGTTCTGCCCTTGGGCCAACCCGGCACGGGCGGCCAGCAGCAGCGGGGCAGCGGCAAGCAAGGCGCGACGATTCTGCATGCGGCACAGGTGCCACGCCGCGCCGCCGCGGGCAACGTTCTCGTCGGCCGGCGCGGCAGGCGGGAGACGCGCGGGCAATGCGGGGCTATAAGCTGGCCGGAAGGACTGCTTTCAGGGGAACGTCATGGCTGCCATCACCGAAATCCTCGCCGCCTATTGCGCCAATCTGAAGTTCAGCGACCTGCCGGCCGAGGTGCAGACCCGCGCCCGCTTCCTGGCGCTGGACCTGGTCGGCAACATGGTGCGCGGCCGGCATGACACCGAAAGCACCCCGGTGCTGCTGAACGCCGCCCGCGCCCTGGGCCTGGCCGCCGGCAACGCGGCGGTGTTCGGCGACAACGCCCGCTACACCCCGGCCGGCGCCGCGCTGCTGAACGGCGCCTTCGCCCATAGCCTGGACTTCGACGACACCCACGCCGCCGGCACCCTGCACCCCGGCGCGCCCGTCATCCCCGCCGCCATCGCCGCGGCCGAGATGGTCGGCGCCGATGGCGCAACCGTCATGGCCGCGATCGTCGCCGGCTACGAAGTCACCTGCCGCCTGGCCGTCGCCCTGCCCGGCGGCGACCACTACGACCGTGGCTACCACCCCACCGCCACCTGCGGGGCCTTCGGCGCCGCCGCCGCCGCCGCCCGCGTCTTCGGGCTGGACGCCAAAGGCATCGAGAACGCCTTCGGCATCGCGCTGTCCCAGGCCGCCGGCAGCCTGCAGTTCCTGGCCAATGGCGCCTGGACCAAGCGCTTCCAGGTCGGCTGGTCCGCCATGAACGGCCTGGCCGCCGCCGTGCTGGCCAAGGAAGGTTTTCGCGGCGCCTCCGAGGCCATCGAGGGCAAGGCCGGCTTCCTCCGCGCCTATGCGCCCAACCCGGTGCCCGACCGCGTGATCCAGAAGCTCGGCACCGAGTTCGAACTGATGGAGACGGCGGTGAAGCCCTACCCGTCCTGCCGCTACGGCCATGCCAGCGTCGATGCCGCCCTGGCCTTGCGCGCCGAGTTCGGCCTGAAGGCCGAGGAGATCGA
>CANBNK010000098.1 GCA_947371015.1 Acetobacteraceae bacterium
GGCGTTCGACCGGCTGGACCTGGCGGCGACGCTTGAGTCGGGCCGGGCGCGGCTGGGCCAGGTGGCGCTGGTCTCGGAATTGGTGGGCAGCGCCAGCGCGGCAGGGGAGGTCGACCTGGTGCGCGGCATGCTGGACCTGCGCCTGCTGACGCGGCCGGTGGCCGAGGCGCCGGAGGTGAGGTTGCGGCTGACCGGGCCGTTGCAGGCGCCGCGACGCCTGGCGGAAATGGCGGATTTCCTGCGGTATCGGGCGGCGCAGTAGCGGGGCGTTTGGGCGTCGGCCGGGGGCGGCCGTGGGTGCCGTCATCCATTGGCTCCTCGGGGCCGTGGCGCCTGCCAAGCCGCCTTGCCTCGCCGCGCCGTCCCGCGCACCCTGGAAGACGAATCTGCCGTATTTGGAAGGTCTGCCGCATGGCGACGAGAGACGGGGCGCTGGCCCGGGCTGCCGAAAGTTTCGACAGCGGGGCGCTGAAGGCGCGGCTGGCGGAGCTGGTGGCGGTGCCGTCCTCCAGCCAGGAGCCGGGGCGGGAGGATACGCTGCACGCCTACCTGGCCGGGCACATCATGCCTTGGGTGCAGCGGCTGGGCTTCACCGCGCAGATCCACCCCAACCCGCTGGCGGGGTTCGGGCCGATATTGACGGCCGAGCGGATGGAAGACCCGGCGCGGCCGACCATTCTGCTGTACGGCCATGGCGATACGGTGCGCGGCCTGCCGGAGCAGTGGAGCCAGGGGCGCGACCCCTGGGTGCTGCGCGAGGAAGGCGAGCTGTGGTACGGCCGCGGTACCGCAGACAACAAGGGCCAGCACGCCATCAACCTGCTGGCATTGGAAGCGGTGTTGGCGGAACGCGGCGGCAAGCTTGGCTGCAACGTCAAGCTGGTGCTGGAAATGGCGGAGGAACGCGGCAGCAAGGGGCTGCGGGAGTTCGTTGCGGCCAATAGCGCGCTGCTGGCGGCGGATGCGCTGATCGCCTCGGACGGGCCGCGGCTGGAGCCGAGCCTGCCGACCATCGCCACCGGCAGCCGCGGCAGCTTCAACTTCGAACTGGCGCTGAAGCTGCGCGACGGCGGCGTGCATTCCGGCCATTGGGGCGGGCTGACCACCGACCCCGCCGTGATGCTGGCGCATGCGATCTGCACCATGATGGATCGCAACGGCAGGGTGCTGGTGCGCGACTGGTTTCCGCCCGGCGGGGTGCCGGCCAATGTGCGGGACGCGCTGGCGGGCTGCGAGGTCGGCGGCGGCGGCGACAGCGCCACGATCGATGCCGGCTGGGGTGAGCCAGGGCTGAGCAGCGCGGAGAAGATCTACGGCTGGAACAGCCTGATCGTGCTGGCGATGCTCTCGGGTAAGCCGGACAGCCCGGTGAACGCGGTGGCGCCGGATGCGCGGGCGCATTGCCAGATCCGCTATACCGTGGACAGCGATACCAGCCTGTTCGAGCCGGCGCTGCGGCGCCACCTGGACGCGCATGGGCTGCACCAGGTGGCGGTGGAGAATGCCGGGGTGCGGATGCCGGCCAGCCGCACCGCGCCGGACCACCCGTGGGTGCGCTGGGCGCAGGACAGCATGCAGAAGTCCCTGGGCAAGCGGGTGCAGATCATCCCGAATGCCTCGGGCGGGCTGCCGGGCGATGTGTTCATGGATCACCTGGGTGTGCCATTGGTGTGGGTGCCGCACAGCTATAATGGCTGCAAGCAGCATGGCCCTGACGAGCATATGATGAAGGGCCCGGCGCGCGAGGGGCTGCTGGCCTTCGCCGGAATGTGGTGGGATGCTGGCGAGCCGGGAACGCCGGCGCGGCGGTAGAGCGTGATCGCTTCTGACTGAAGCGCTCACGCTCTAGCCGTGTTGTTTGAGAGACTGATTCACGGCCTACGGCGATTCCGCCTAAGCCGATCAGGCTCTAGCGCCGTCGCCTCGGCGCGGCGGTGGCGCCGTCGCCAAGCGCGGCGCGGCAGCGGCGCTGGCAGGCCGACTGACCGAAGGGGGAAGGCGGATGGCGGGTTTTGCCCGGGTGGTGTTGATCGGCGCCGCGCTGTTGGCGGCGGGGCCGGGGCTGGCGCAGACGCCGCAGGGCCGCGCCATGTTTGACCGCTGGGACCTGAACCATGACGGCCGGGTGGCCTGGACCGAAGCGTGGGAGAGCATCCAGCGCCGCTTCGTCGAGGCCGACCTGAACCGCAGCGGCGGCCTGAGCCTGGATGAATGGATGGCGGCGCAACTGCCGGGGCGGCCGCCGCGGACCGACCGGCCGGCGCTGGACCCGCAGCGCGAACGCGACCGGCGCACGGCGATGTTCCGCGCGATCGACGCCAACCGGGACAATCAGGTGACGCTGGAGGAGTTGCGGCCGGTGGCGGAAAGCTGGTTCCGCGCCTTCGACGCCAATGGCGACGGGCTGATCAGCCTGGACGAGGTACCGCGCCCGACACCGCGGGTGCCGGGCTGATGGCGCTGCCGGAGGGCATGGCCGCGCGCTGGCAGCAGGCCGCGCAAGGCGATGCGGTGCTGGCGCGGATGGCGCGCCAGGCGGATGTGGCGTTTGACGTGGCCGGCGTGCGCTTCGGCTTCGGCGCGGGCGCGCGCGGCTTCAGCCTGGAGGCGCCGGGCGAGGTTTGGGCGCGGGCGCTGGAACTGCTGCCGGTGCGGCATCACCACAGCCTGTTCGCGCTACGCATGCGGGTGCCCGAATTCCACGTGGGCGGCGAGGAACTGGCCTTCGTGCAGCATGTGCATCTGGCCAGGCGGGTGCTGGAGATTGGCCGCTGGGTGCGGGCCGGGCGGGAGGGGCCGGTGCCGGCCAGCCTGCGGCCGGCCTTGGCGGAACCGGAGCCGGCGGAGATTGCCGGCCGCTATGTCGGTGTGGCCGGGCACCGCGTATACATCGAGCAGGCCGGGACGGGGCGCGACCTGCTGTGCCTGCATACCGCGGGCAGCGACGGGCGGCAGTTCCATCGGCTGATGGCGGACCGGCGGATTTCCGCGGACTGGCGGCTGACCAGCTTCGACCTGCCCTGGCATGGCAAGTCGCCGGCGCCGAATGGGGCGATGCCGGGCGACTGGTGGCTGACGACCGACCGCTATGTCGAGCTGATCATGGGCGTGGTGCGGGCGGCCGGGCTGCATCGGCCCGTGGTGCTGGGGGCCTCGATGTCCGGCGAGATTTGTTTGGAGTTGGCGCTGCGGCACCCGGAGGCGTTCAGCGGCATCATCGCCTGCGAGAGCAGCGACCATATTCAGGGCCGGCGCACCGGTTGGGCCGAGCATCCGCTGGTGGACCAGGCGGTGTTCACGCCGGAATGGATCGAAGGGCTGATGGCGCCGCAATCGCCGCAGCCCTGCGCCACCGATGTGTGGTGGCAGTACAGCCAGGGCGGCCACGCCACCTTCGCCCGCGACATCGACTTCTACAGCGGCGAATGGGATGCGCGGGACCGGGTGCATGGCATCGACACCACGCGCTGCCCGCTGGTGATGCTGACCGGGGAGTATGACTACTCCTGCACCGCTGAGCACTCGGCGGCGACGGCGGCGAAGATTGCTGGCGCGCGGTTTCAGCGGATGGATGGGATCGGGCATTTCCCGTTTGCCGAGAACCCGCCGCTGTTCGCGGAGTACCTGCTGCCGGAGCTGGACCGGCTGCGGGGGTAGAACACCGTGCGCCCTGTCGGGCGCATTTCATGCTCTACAACTATTTGAATCCAGGGCCAGAAATCCGTTCTGATAATTCCATCAGCACGGCTATTGCTCTGGCGCGGGATGCGTTGCGGCGGGATCGCCGAAAGCGTTGAAGCCGGCAATCTGCAAAAAAAGCTGGAGCGTGCCGCGTGGGCAGCACGCTCCGGCGCCGTTCAGTCCACCACGATGCGCGGGCCGGCCTTGTTCACCGCGCCGTTCAGCTTGGCCCACAGCCGGGCGGCGATGGCGCGGTAGTGGCCGGCTTCCTCGGTCTCGGGCCGGGCCGCGACAATGGGTGTGCCGGCGTCGGCGAGTTCGCGGATGGACAGCTTGAGCGGCAATTCGCCAAGGAACTCCACGCCCAGCTTGCCGGCCTCGGCGCGGGCGCCGCCATGGCCGAATATCTCGGTGCGCTCGCCGCATTTCGGGCAGCAGAAGAAGGACATGTTCTCGATCAGGCCGAGGACGGGGACGTTGACCTTCTCGAACATCTTCACGCCGCGCTTGGCGTCGATCAGCGCCACGTCCTGGGGCGTGGAGACGATGACGGCGCCGGCCAGCGGCACGCGCTGGGACATGGTGAGCTGGGCGTCGCCGGTGCCCGGCGGCATGTCCACCACCATGATGTCCAGCTTGCCCCAGCTGACCTGGCCCATCATCTGCTCCAGCGCGCCCATCACCATGGGGCCGCGCCAGATCATCGCGGTGTCGGCATCCACCAGGAAGCCGATCGACATGGCCTGCAGGCCCCAGCGCTGGATCGGGATCAGCTTCTGGCCTTCGGTGCGCGGCTTTTCCCGGGCGCCGAGCATCTGCGGCAGCGAGGGGCCGTAGATATCGGCGTCGAGCAAGCCGACCTGCAACCCCTGGGCGGCCAGGGCCACGGCCAGGTTGACGGCGGTGGTCGATTTGCCGACGCCGCCCTTGCCGCTGGCGATGGCGACGATGAACTTCACGTCCGGCAGCAGCATGTCGCCCTGGCCTTTCGGCGCGGCGTGGCTGTGGCCATGCGCGTGCGGGGCGGCCGGCTTCGGTGCCGGAGCCGGCGTGGCTCCCTGGGGGCTTGATCCCACGCCCTGCGAACCTTGTCCCACGCCCTGCGAACCTTGTCCCACGCCCTGCGAACTTTGTCCCACGCCCTGCGGGCGATGCGCGGTCAGCACGCAGGTGGCGCTGAGCACGCCGGCCACGCCGGAAGCGGCGGCCTCGGCGGCCTGGCGCAGCGGCTCCAGCTCGCGGGCGCGTTCGCGGGGCACCTCCAGGGCGAATTGGACCAGGCCGTCGCGCGCGGTCAGGCCCTGGACCAGCCCGGCGGCGATCACGTCGCGGCCGCTCAGGGGGTCCTGTACCTTGGCCAGTGCGGCGCGCACGGCGGCAACCAGAGCTTCAGACATTGCTTGAAAACACCCCCGGAGATAACAATATCGCAATGTGGAAGGGCGGTCGCTGGGTAAGCCAGCGGTCGCCCGGTGTGCATAGCGGTGGGGCGTGATATGGCCGGGACACGGCAATGTTGCACCCCCCTTATTCGGTGTGCGGCCGGCAAGACTGCAGCGGAGACCTGAACAGGCAATGGCGTTGAACAACGGCGGCAGCCCCGGCGGAAGCCCCTGGGGCAATCCCCGTCCTGGTGGCGGCGGTGGACCCTGGGGCTCGCCCCCATCCGGTGGACCTGGTGGTCCGAATGGGGGCCCTGGCGGCGGGCCGCCGCGCGGGCCGGGCGGCCCGATACCGGACCTGGATGAGTTGATCCGCCAGGCGCAGGAGCAGGTGCGCCGGCTGCTGCCCGGCGGCGCCGGCCGCGCCGGTGGCCGCGGCCTGGCCTTGCTGGCGCTGCTGCTGGTGATGCTGTGGGGCGCTTCCGGCGTGTTCCGGGTACAGCCCGATGAGTTGGGCGTGGTGATGCGCTTCGGCGCCTTCGACCGCCGGGCCGGACCTGGCCTGAACTATCACATCCCCTGGCCGGTGGAGCAGGTGATGACGCCGCGCGTGACGCGCATCAACCGCATCGATGTCGGCTTCCGCGGTGATGGCGACCTGCCGCCGGGCGCCCGCATCACCAGCGCGCGTGACGTGCTGGAGGAAAGCCTGATGCTGACCGGCGATGAGAACATCGTCGATATCGACTTCACGGTGTTCTGGCGCATCCGGGATGCGGCGGACTTCCTGTTCAACACCCGCAACCCCGAGGCCACGATCAAGAGCGCGGCCGAGAGCGTGATGCGCGAAGTCATCGGCCGCACGCCGATCCAGCCCGCCATGAACGAGGCGCGGGCGCAGATCGAGCAGGCGGTGCGGGCCGGCACCCAGGCGATGCTGGACGGCTACCATGCCGGCGTCGAGATCACCCAGGTGCAGGCGCAGAAGACCGACCCGCCGGCCGCGGTGATCGAGGCGTTCAACGACGTGCAGCGCGCCGGTTCCGACCGCGAGCGCGCCCGCAACGAGGCGCAGAGCTACCGTAACGACATCGTGCCCAGGGCGCGCGGCGAAGGCCAGCGGCTGGTGCAGGAAGCGACCGGCTATCGGGAAAGCCAGGTGGCCAAGGCACGCGGTGAGGCGGCGCGCTTCACCAGCGTGCTGGAGGCCTACAACCTGGCGCAGGACATCACCCTGCGCCGGCTGTACCTGGAGACGATGGAGGATATTCTGCGGCGCAACTCGAAGCTGGTGGTGGATGACCGGCTGCAGGGCATGCTGCCGCTACTGAACCTGAACCCCGGTGACGGCCTGCCCGCCGGGCTGTCCGGGCAACCACGCCCGGCGCCAGCCCCGGGAACTGGCCCGTTGGTGCCGCCGGCGGCACCGGCTTCGCGTAGCAGCACGGGGAGCGGCCGATGAACCGCCTGTTCATAGCCGGCGTGGTGGCAGCAGGGCTGCTGGTGACCACGCTGTCGTCGCTGTTCATCGTCTCGCAGACCGAACAGGTGCTGGTAACCCAGTTCGGCGAGCCGATCCGGGTGATCCGCGAGCCGGGCCTGGCCTGGAAGATCCCGTTCGTACAGAACGTGATCAGCATGGACCGCCGCCTGCTGGACTTTGAAGGCCCGCGCGAGGAGGTCATTTTGGGTGACCAGCGCCGGCTGGTGGTGGACAGCTTCGCGCGGTTCCGCATCACCGACCCGCTGGTGTACTTCCAGACCACGGGCGCAGCCGAGGCCGGTATTCGCGGCCGGCTGAACAGCATCGTCACCTCGGCCGTGCGCCGCGTGCTGGGCAACGAGCCGCTGCCGAGCGTGCTGAGCCAGGACCGCGCCCGGATCATGGGTGAGATCCGTCGGCAGGTGAACGCCGAGGCGACGCGCTTCGGCATCGAGGTGCAGGATGTGCGTATCCGCCGCGCCGACCTGCCGGAGCAGAACACCCAGGCCATTCTGTCCCGCATGCAGTCCGAGCGTGAGCGGGTGGCGCGGCAGGAACGCGCCGAGGGTGCGCAGGAAAGTGCCGGCATCCGCGCCAATGCGGAACGCGAGCGGACGGTCATTCTGGCCGAAGCGCAGCGTGATGCCGACATCCTGCGCGGCCAGGGCGACCGCGAGGCGATCGGCATCTTTGCCGAGGCCTACAGCAAGGACCCGCAGTTCTTCCAGGTGTGGCGGACGCTGCAGGCGTATCGCGAAGCCTTCGCCGATGGCGAAACCCGCTTCGTGCTGACGCCGAACAGCGACTTCTTCCAGTACTTCCGCAACATGCCGGGCACGGCACCCAATGACGGCCGTGCCGCGACGCCGTAACCTGACGCGCCGGTGCGGGGGCTGCCCCCGCGCCGGCGTTGCGCCTGGGGATGCTCCGGTGGCCCCCTGTTATAAGAAGTGACCGGGTATAAAAAGCGACCGGGCCCGGGCCGTCACCTGGGACCGGACGAGACCTGGAGTATGATCGTCGCTGGCGGCATCGCCGACGACGTGAATAACACGACGAAACAATGGGCTGGAGTCTGTCGGGCGCTTCTGTCTGCACCTGACAGACCCTGAGGCAGGACCCTGGCCTGACGCGCTTGGCCCGCACGGTCCGGGCAGGGCGTCCGCCACCCTGAGATGACAGCTGCGTGATCGGAATGATGGCCAGTGGTGGTCGTTCGGTTGCCGTCCTACAGCTTGGGCTGCCTGCCGGAGCCCGGTCCACGACGGCAGAATCGCCGGGGCCGCGAATCAGTCTTACAAACAACGCCCAGGGCATGATCAACCATGGTCGATGATGCCCTGGCGCGCGTTGCTGCCCTTGCCTTGGGGGATGCGGCTGGGCTTGGCGAGATCGCCGGCCCGGACCAATCTCCGGACACAGTATTCGCCGTGCCCCGGGTGCCGGGGCCCGGCCTGCCTTGAGAGGATGCTCGATGCGTCTATTCGCTCCGCTGCTGGCCACGCTGGTGCTGGCTTTGCCCCTGGCCTCGTCCCTGGCGCTGGCCCAAGGGGCCGCCCCGGCGCCGGCCGTGGCCGCGCCCGCGCCTGTCCCGGCCGGCGTCAGCCCGGCGCTGCCGACGCTGGCGCCGCTGGTGCGGCATTTGCTGCCCTCGGTGGTGAACATCTCCACCACGCAGAACGCCCCGGCGCGCGGCAACGCCCAGCCGCGGCCGGATGCGCCGGACATGCCGCAGCTGCCGCCGGGCAGCCCGTTCGAGGAATTCTTCCGGGATTTCTTCAACCGCAACCGGCCGCCGGGTGCGCCCGGGCCCCAAGGGCAGGGTCCTGGTGAAGCGCAGCCGCCGGGCCGTCCCGGCCAGCCGCCGGCCCCTGGCCAGCCGCCGCGCCGTGGCGGGCAGAGCCTCGGCTCCGGCTTCATCGTCGATGCCTCGGGCATCGTGGTGACGAACAACCACGTCATCGACGGCGCCGACGAGATCAACGTCATCCTGCAGGACAACACGACCATCCGCGCCCGGCTGCTGGGGACCGACCCGCGGACCGATATCGCGGTGCTGAAGATCGAGACCGACAAGCCGATCCAGGCGGTGCCGTTCGGCGATTCGGACGTGCTGAACGTGGGTGACTGGGTGGTCGCCATCGGCAACCCGTTCGGGCTGGGTGGGTCCGTCACGGCGGGTATCGTCTCGGCGCGCGGCCGCAACATCGGCCAGGGCAACTACGACGACTTCATCCAGACCGATGCCGCGATCAACCGTGGCAACTCGGGTGGGCCGCTGTTCAACCTGGCCGGCGAGGTCGTCGGCATCAACACCGCGATCTATTCGCCCTCCGGCGGGTCGATCGGCATCGGCTTTTCCATCCCGTCCAACCTGGCGCGCAACATCGTGGCGCAGCTGAAGGAGACCGGCAAGGTCAGCCGCGGTTGGCTGGGCGTGAACATCCAGCAGGTGACGGAGGAGATCGCCGAGAGCCTGGCGCTGCCGGGCGGGGCGCGTGGCGCCTTGATCGCGCGGGCGCAGGAGGATGGGCCGGCGGCCAAGGGCGGCATCCGCAACGGCGACGTGGTGCTGAGCTTCAACGGCGTGGCGGTGCGTGAAATGCGCAACCTGCCGCGGATCGTGGCCGATAGCCGCGCCGGCACCACGGTGCCGGTGGTGGTGTGGCGCGAGGGGCGTGAGCAGACCTTGCAGGTGCCGGTGGGCGAGTTGCCGGCCGAGCCGCAGCAGGCCAGCGCCACCGGGCGACCGGGTGCGCCACAGGCGCCGGGCGACCGCACGGTGGAACTGGCGGGACTGGGCATGAAGGTGGCCGGGCTGACCACCGAGCTGCGCGAACGCCATCGGCTGCGGGCGGAGCAGCGCGGCGTGGTGATCGTGGAGGTCACCGATGGCGGCGTGGCCGCCGAGCGCAACCTGCGTGTCGGCGACGTGGTGGTGGAGGTGCAGCAGCAGCGCGTCAACACCCCGCAGGAGCTGGTGGCGCGCATTGAGCAGCTGCGCCGGCAGAACCGGCCGAGCGCGCTGTTCCTGGTGGAGAATGCCCAGGGGCAGCAATTCGTGGCGCTGCGGCTGCGCGCCAACTGAAGCGGTGAAGCAACCCCGGCGGGTGTTGAGGCTCGCCGGGCCTGTGTTGAGTGGAGCCGCCTGATGCCTGAGCGATTGGCCCGCCTGTTCTATTCCTCCGGGTCGCCCTATGCGCGGATTTGCCGGATGGGTGTGCTGGAGGCCGGGCTGGCCGACCAGGTGAGCGAGACGGAGACCACGCTGCGCGACCCCGAGGCGGCAGTGTTGCCCTACAACCCGGTCGGCCGGGTGCCGGCGCTGGTGTTGCAGGACGGCACCACGCTGACCGAGACCTCCCTGGTGCTGGGCTGGCTGGACCGGATGGGTGGCGGGCTGCGGTTGCTGCCGGTCGAGCCCCCGGGGCTGGCGGCCTATGGCCGGGTGATGGGGCTGCTGGATGGCATCGCGGTGTGGAACCGCGAGCTGCGTCGGCCGGTGTCGGAGCGCAGCCCGGGCGTGATCGAACTGGAGCGGACCCGCGCCGACCGGGTGGGCGATGCCCTGGAACGCGATGTCGCCGCCGGGGGCTATGCCCGGCTGGACGCCGGTTGGCTGGCGTTGGCGGCGACGCTTGGCTACTGCATGCGCCGGCATACCGCCTGGGCCTGGCGGCAGACGCGGCCGGCGCTGGGCGCCTGGTTTGCCGAGGCGGAGCGCCGTGACGCCTTCCAGGTGACAATGCCGCCTTCCAGCGGGCTGTAGCGGCGGGTTGGCCATGGTGATGGGTCAGGGTCGCTGGCGACTGCCGCGGCGTGATCCGACGCTGGGGACCACGCCTTAGAGCGTGATCGCTTCTGACTGAAGCGCTCACGCTCCAGGCTTGTTGCTGGAGAGACTGATTTACGGCCTACCGTGATTCCGCCTAAGCCGATCAGGCTCTAGCGCCGGGGTTTGGGCGGCCGGGCTACAGGTACCAATGCCCGGTGGCAGCCAGGTTCGCTTGCACCGTGGCGGCCAGGGTGTACCAGTCCGGTGCGGCGGCGGCTGGCTCGGCGTGGCTGGCGCTGTCCCAGGCCAGCAGGTTCTCCACCGGGCCGCCCCACCATCCGCCGGTCAAGTCGAACCAATGCAGTTGAGCGGCCCCGATGGCGTTCCAGTCGGTCGCCGCTGCTTGTGGTGCGGCGGTGGCCGGCGGGGCGCTGGCGGTGGCCGTGGCAAAGCTGGGGGCGAAGAACCCGCCAAGGCTGATGGCGACACCGGTGGCCGCGATCCAGGCCGGCAGGCCGGCGCTGTCATAGACCGCATTGCCCTGGCCGGGCTGGTCGCCATCCGTCGCCAGCCGGCCGGAGCCGTAGCTGTAGAACAGCCTGGCGTCGGCGGGCAGGGCGGTGGCGAAGTGCAGGCTGAGGGTCTCGCCGCCGGTGATGCTGGCGTGGTCGGCCGGCAGCGCCTGGCCGCCGGCGGTGTGCACGCTCCAGCCCAGGCCGCTGGCGGCATCGGCGTCAAGCGGTTGCAGGCCGGTGGCGACATCCGGCTTCAACTGCACGGTCAAGGTGTTGGGGTCTGACTGGGTGGCGCTGGTCACTTCCGGACCCAGGTTGCCGATGGCGCCGCCGGCCAGCGCCACCGGGCTGCCGGGCTGGGCAAAGGCCGCCCATTGCTGGGCCAGCGACAGCGCGATGCGGTGGGCCAGCAGGTTGGCGTCGTCGGCGGAGATGTGGTCGCCACCGAAGACGTGGGTGTTGGGGCCTTCCGAGGGGAAGCGGAAGGTCATGTCCACGTCCTGCGCGCGGGCGGCGATGGCGGCGTTGAAGCCGGGGGTGGCCGCCAGTTGCTCCATGCCGGTGCGGATGGCCTGGGCGGTGGCGTCGTTGGCGCCTTCGAACGGGATGGCGCTGACGAACATGTAGGGCGACTGCGCCGCGCCCTGGCCGAGGGCGCCGCGCAGCATGGCGGCCTCGGCCTGGACCGCCGAAGTCCAGGTGGCGATGGTCAGGTTGGGGTCGAAGCTGTCGTATTCGTTGTGCAGCCACAGCACCGCGGTGCTGGCGGCGCCCTGGTGCTGGCTGGCGTAGGTCAGCAGGCCCTGTTCATACCCGCTGGGCTGCCACTGGCCATCGGCGCCCTGGCTGACCCAGTCGCCGATGAAGCGGCTGCTGGCGATCAGGGTCTCGCTGCCCGGGGTGGACCAGTCCGCCTGGACCCAGACCTGGTTGCTGGTGCCGTCGAAGCCCAGCAGGTCCTGCACCTCATTGGCGATGTTCTGGCCGGTGTCATCCGCCAGCAGGAAGGCGTTGGACTGGCCGCGCAGCAGGATGTCGAGTTGCATCGGTCACGCTTCCCCGAATTGTCACAAGCGGGGGAAAAGCCTGGGAACCCCGGGCGTTCCACTGACGGCAGCGGAATGGTAGCGATGGCCGCAACGCCGGCCTGCGGCGCGACGACGGGGAGGGTGCGATGCGCTGGTTGATGGTGGCGGTGCTGGTGCTGGCGGCGCCGGGCGCGCGGGCGGCAGAGCTTCAGGTGATGATCTCCGGCGGCTTCACGGCGGCATTCCAGGTGCTGGCGCCGGGGTTCGAGCGGGAGAGCGGCCACCGGATCGTGACGGTGCAGGGCGGCTCCATGGGCACGGCGCCGACAGCGATCCCGATGCGCTTGCAGCGCGGCGAGCCGGCGGATGCGCTGATCATGGTGGGCGAGGCGCTGGACGGGCTGGCGGCGCAGGGCCGGGTGGTGCCGGGCAGCCGGGTGGACCTGGCGAACTCGGCGATCGGCATGGCGGTGCGCAACGGCGTGGCCAAGCCGGATATCTCCAGCGTTGCGGCGCTGCGGGCGACGCTGCTGGCGGCACGGGGCATCGGCTATTCGGCCAGCGCCAGCGGGCGCTACGTGAACGGGCCGCTGTTCGAGCGGCTGGGCATCGCCGCGGAGATGCAGGGCCGCGCGCGGCTGGTGAGCGGGGAGCCGGTGGCAAGCGCGGTGGCGCGGGGCGAGCTGGACATCGCCTTCCAGCAGGTGGCGGAGCTGCTGCCGGTGCAGGGCGTGCAGTATGTCGGGCCGCTGCCGGAAGCGGTGCAACTGTACACGGTGTTCGCCGGCGGCGTGGCCAGCACGGCGCGGCAGCCGGAAGCGGCGGCGGCGCTGCTTCGCTACCTGGCCGGGCCGGCGGCGCGGGCGGCGGTGACGGCGAGCGGATTGCTGCCGTTGCCGGGCCGCTGAGGCGGGGCGCTCAGCTGCGCCAGTAGGGGACGACCTCGCCGGTGACCTTGATGGTCATCGGGGCGCCGGTGCGGTCCACCTTGTTGCCGATGGTCAGGCGGACCCAGCCCTCGGCGACGCTGTATTCGGCGACGTTGGTCTTTTCCTCGCCCTTGAACTTGATGCCGACACCGCGTTCCAGTGCCGCTTCGTTGTAGAAGGGGCTCTTCGGGTGGTTGGAGAGGCGGTCGGGCGGGAGCTCGGCGCTGGGCGCCGCGGCGGGGGCTTCGTCGGTCATGCGCGGGGTTTAGACCGCGCATGACCGTTTTGGGAAGCACCCCGGGCCCCGGATGGCGGCCCCGGCCGGGTTTCAGCCGCCCGCCACCATGGCGGTGAACGGATGGGCCTGGTTCCGCTGCATCCCAGGACGGCCAGCGCGACAGACGTAGCGCAGGATCTCGCCTGCCTTGCCGACCCAGCCGGTGGCGGCGGCGGCGATGGTGGCGTCGATGCCGGAATAGCGGGTCAGGAAGCCCAGGCCGAGCATGGCGGCGATGCTCGGCAGCGACTTGCGGACGACCCAGCTGGTCTCGACGTAGTGCCGCACGAAGGCGGCCGGGCCGGCGAGGGGGCCGGTGTGGCATCGTCCGGGGGTGTTGACGGCCGCCCGTGTTCGCTTTATGTTCCTGGTCAGGCGCGGCTTCGGCCGCGGCGACGGCTTGTCTCCTGGGGCCGTCGCCCCACTCCCCCTGGCTGCCGACCCCCCATCGGCGGCCTTGCCGGGGCCGCGCCTTCTTGTTCGGGGACGGTTTCAGGCCTGGTAGGCGGTGATCTCGGCGGCGGTATAGCCCTGGGCGAACAGCAGGGCGCGCAACCCACAGAAATCCACCTTGGCGCGGGAAGCGGCGGCGACCGAGGGCTTGGCGTGGAAGGCGATGCCCAACCCGGCAGCCTGGATCATCGCCAGGTCGTTGGCGCCATCGCCCACCGTCAGCGTGGCCGCCAGCGGCAGGGCGAGTTCGCCGGCAATGCGCTTCAGCGTGGCCAGCTTGGCGTCGCGGTCCAGAATGGGGTCGGCGACGGTGCCGGCCAGGGTCTCGCCATCCAGTTCCAGCGTGTTGGAGTGGTGGGCGTGGAAGCCGACCAGCGCCGCCACCTTGCCGGTGAAGAACGTAAAACCGCCGGAGACCAGCACGCAGCGGGCGCCATGCGCGCGCATGGTGCCGACGAGGTCCAGCGCGCCGGGCATCAGCTCGGTGGCCTGCCAGGTAGCCTCCAGCGCGGAGGTCGAGAGGCCCTTCAGCATGCCGACGCGCTCGCGGAGGGCCGATTTGAAGTCCAGCTCGCCATTCATCGCCCGGGCGGTGATGGCGGCGATTTTTTCCTTGAGGCCGGCGAAGGCGGCGAGTTCGTCCAGCGTTTCCGTGGTGATGATGGTGCTGTCCATGTCGGCCAGCAGCAGTTGCTTGCGGCGACCCTCCGCCGGGGTGGCGATGATGTCGATCGTGGCCTCGCCGAGCGCCTGGCGGGCGGCGGCCATGGCCTGTTCCGGCGCCAACTGGGCGAAGGGCAGGTCGGCGGCTTCGTCCGGCGAGAGCCAGGCGGGGGTGCCGGCGTCGGCGCCCAGCGCCACCAGGGCGGCGCGGGCCTGCGCAAGCTGGGCGGTGGCCAGGCCGCCCGGGGGTGCTATCAGCGTGAGCATGTGCGACATGGCCGGGGCCTCTACGCGATGACGGAGCCGAACGGAAGGCCGGCGGCGCTTCTGGTGGCCGGGCCGACCGCCAGTGGCAAGTCCGCGCTGGCGCTGGCCCTGGCGGAGCGGCTGGGCGGCACGGTGATCAACGCCGATTCCATGCAGGTCTATGCCGGGCTGCGGGTGCTGACGGCGCGACCGACGCCGGCCGACGAAGCCCGCGTGCCACATGCGCTGTACGGCGTGCGCCCGGCCGCGGAGGCCGCCAGCGTGGCCTGGTGGCGGGAGGCGGCGCTGGCCGAGATGGAGCGGGTGCGGGCGGCGGGGCGGCTGCCGATTCTGTGCGGCGGGACCGGGCTGTACTTCCTCTCGCTGACCCAGGGGCTTTCGGAGGTGGCGGCGATACCGGACGCGGTGCGCGCCACGGCGCGGGCGGCGGTGGAAGCCGAAGGGCCGGCGGCGGTACATGCCCGGCTGGATGCCGAGACCGCCGCCGGGTTGCGGCCGGGCGACAGCCAGCGCGTGGCCCGCGCCTATGAGGTGCTGCTGGCGACCGGCCGCGGCCTGGCGGCATGGCAGCGCGAGGCGCCGAGCACCGGGCCGGCGCCCTGGCGGTTCCGGGCGCTGCTGCTGGACCCGCCGCGGGACGCGTTGCGGGCGGCGATTGCCCGGCGGTTCGAGGTGATGCTGCGGGATGGTGCGCTGGCGGAGGCGCGGGCGCTGGCGGCGCAGGCGCTGGACCCCGCCCTGCCGGCGATGCGGGCGCATGGCGTGCCGGAGTTGCTGGCGCATCTGAGGGGCGAGCTGGGGCTGGAAGATGCCGCGCGGCGCGCCACCTTGCATACCGGGCAGTACACCAAGCGGCAGGCGACCTGGTTCCGCCATCACGCGCTGGCTGCCCCGCAGGAGACGCATATCATCCATGCGCGCGTCACCGATTTGGCGCAATTTCCAGAAAGCGAAAGCGGCAAAATCTTCGCGTTTGTTGATTCCTGGCGTTGACGCGCCGCAGCAGCGGGGGTAACCGTGCCGGCCTCGCCTTCGGGTGGGACCAAATCGGAAAGCCAGAACACCATGTCCGCCACGCTTCAGACCACAGCCGCCGCCGCCGAGACCATGTCGGGCGCCGAGATCGTGCTCCGCGCGCTGAAGGAACAGGGTGTCGAGGTTATCTTCGGCTATCCCGGTGGCGCGGTATTGCCGCTGTACGACGCGCTGTTCAACCAGAACGCCATCCGCCACATCCTGGTGCGGCATGAGCAGGCGGCGGTGCATGCGGCCGAGGGCTATGCGCGTTCCACCGGCAAGGTGGGCTGCGTGCTGGTCACGTCCGGCCCCGGTGCGACCAATGCGGTGACCGGGTTGCTGGATGCGCTGATGGACAGCATTCCGCTGGTCTGCCTGACCGGCCAGGTGCCGACGCACCTGATTGGGAATGACGCCTTCCAGGAAGCGGATACCACGGGCATCACCCGGCCGGTGACCAAGCACAACTACCTGGTCAAGGACATCAAGAAGCTGGCCGGCGTGGTGCATGAGGCGTTCTACGTCGCGCGCAGCGGCCGCCCCGGGCCGGTGGTGATCGACCTGCCGAAGGACATCCTGATCGGGCAGGGGCCATACAGCGAGGCGCCGACCGCGCCGCATCGCAGCTACCGCCCGCAGCGGGAGCCGAATGCCGAGTTGGTGGCGCAGGCGGTGAAGCTGCTGAAGGGCGCCAAGCGGCCGATCGTCTATGCCGGCGGCGGCGTGGTGAATGCCGGGCCGGAAGCCAGCGCGCTGCTGACCGAGTTCGTGCGGCTGACCGGTTTTCCCTGCACCAACACGCTGATGGGGCTGGGGACGTACCCGTCCACGGACAAGCAGTTCGTGGGCATGCTGGGCATGCACGGCACCTACGAAGCCAACCTGGCGATGCATGGTTGCGACGTGATGCTGAATGTCGGTGCGCGCTTCGATGATCGCGTCACCGGGCGGCTGAACGCCTTCGCGCCGACGTCGAAGAAGATCCACATCGATATCGACCAGTCGAGCATCAACAAGAACGTGCCGGTGGACATCGCCCTGGTCGGCGATGCCGGGCTGACGCTGAAGGCGCTGCTGGAAGCGTGGAAGGCCAGCGAGCAGCCGCAGCACACCGGCGCGTTGGCGGAGTGGTGGACGCTGATCGAGGAATGGCGCGGCAAGGACTGCCTGCGCTATCGCCAGGAAGGCAGCATCATCAAGCCGCAGCACGCCATTCGCCGGCTGTATGAGCTGACGCGCGAGACGCAGCGCGACACCTTCATCACCACCGAAGTCGGCCAGCACCAGATGTGGGCGGCGCAGTATTTCGGCTTTGAGAAGCCCAACCGCTGGATGACTTCGGGCGGGCTGGGGACGATGGGCTATGGCCTGCCGGCCGGGATGGGCGTGCAGATTGCCCACCCGGATGCGCTGGTGATCGACATCGCCGGCGAGGCGTCGATCCTGATGAACATCCAGGAAATGGCGACGCTGGCGCAGTACCGCCTACCCGTTAAGGTGTTCATCCTGAACAACGAGTACATGGGCATGGTGCGGCAGTGGCAGGAGCTGCTGCATGGCGGGCGCTACTCCGAAAGCTACAGCGCGGCACTGCCGGACTTCGTCAAGCTCGCCGAGAGCTTCCACGCGCGCGGTCTGCGGGTGACGCGGCCGGAGGACCTGGATGCCGGCATCCGCGAGATGCTGGCGCATCCTGGCCCCGTCATCATGGATTGCGCGGTGGCGAAGGACGAGAATTGCTTCCCGATGATCCCCTCGGGCGCCGCGCATAACGAGATGATCCTGGGGCCCGACCAGGAAGGCGGGGTGAAGGGCGTGACCGACGAAGGCAAGGTCCTGGTTTGATCTGAGCGACCCACCCCTGCCAGGGCCTTTGCCCTGCTGGGGTTTGGTCTAGCCAACCAGTGGTTTCCATGCCATTGGCGCCGCCGCAAGGGGGCGTCTTCGCCCTCCTGCCCTGCGGTACCCAGTCATGCCAGAGATCAACGAGACCAAGTTGCGCAACGCCACCATCGCCGTGCTCGTGGACAATGAGCCGGGTATCCTGGCGCGCGTTGTCGGGCTGTTTTCCGGCCGCGGCTACAACATCGAAAGTCTGACCGTGGCGCCGGTGGATGAGGAGCGCGCGATCTCGCGCATCACCATCGTCACTTCCGGCACCGAGATGGTGATCGAGCAGATCAAGGCGCAGCTGGACCGGCTGGTGCCGGTGCGCAAGGTGTGTGACCTCTCGATCGAGGGGCCGCACCTGGCGCGCGAACTGATGCTGATCAAGGTGGTCTGCACCGGCGAGCAGCGCATGGAAGCGCTGCGCCTGGCCGACGCCTTTCGCGCCCGGGTCATTGACGCGACAACCGCGAGCTTCGTGTTCGAGATGACCGGCAATGGCGACAAGCTGGAAGCCTTCACCGCGCTGATGCGCCCGCTGGGGCTGGCCGAAGTGGTGCGCACCGGCGTCATCGGCATTGCCCGCGGCACCTATTCACTCAAAGCCTGAACCGACCAAGAAGGAGTGCGCGACATGCGCGTTTACTACGACCGCGATGCGGATGTGAACCTGATCAAGGCCAAGAAGGTTGCGATCATCGGCTTCGGCAGCCAGGGCCATGCCCACGCGATGAACCTGCGCGACAGCGGCCTGAAGGACGTCGCCATCGGCGTGCGCGCCGGCAGCAGCTGGAACAAGGCCGAGGCCGCCGGCTTCAAGGTGATGACGCCCGCCGACGCCGCCAAGTGGGCCGATGTGGTGATGATGCTGACGCCGGACGAGCTGCAGGGCGACATCTACCGCGAGAGCCTGCATGGCAACATGAAGGAAGGCGCCGCGCTGGCCTTCGCGCACGGCCTGAACGTGCACTTCAACCTGCTGGACCCGCGCCCCGATCTGGACGTGTTCATGATTGCGCCGAAGGGCCCCGGCCACACGGTGCGCAGCGAGTACCAGAAGGGTGGCGGCGTGCCGTGCCTGGTGGCGCTGGCGCAGAACCCCTCGGGCAATGGGCTTGAGATTGCGCTGTCCTACGCGTCCGCCATCGGCGGCGGGCGTTCGGGCGTGATCGAGACCACCTTCAAGGAAGAGTGCGAGACCGACCTGTTCGGCGAGCAGGTGGTGCTGTGCGGCGGCCTGGTCGAGCTGATCAAGGGCGGCTACGAGACGCTGGTCGAAGCCGGCTACGCGCCGGAGATGGCCTACTTCGAGTGCCTGCACGAAGTGAAGCTGATCGTGGACCTGATCTACGAGGGCGGCATCGCCAACATGAACTACTCGATCAGCAACACGGCCGAGTACGGCGAGTACGTGACCGGCCCGCGCATCATCACCAGCGAGACCAAGGCTGAGATGAAGCGCGTGCTGACCGACATCCAGACCGGCAAGTTCGCCCGCGACTGGATGCTGGAGAACAAGGTGAACCAGGCCAGCTTCAAGGCGACCCGTCGCCGCCTGTCCGAACACAGCATCGAGGAAGTGGGCGAGAAGCTGCGCGCCATGATGCCGTGGATCAAGAAGGGCGCGCTCGTCGACAAGGCGAAGAACTGACGTTCTTCGCCTTGGCGCCGAGGCTTTTTTTGGCCTCAGGCGCCGTCGGGCCGAAGGCACGCCTCTGGCGTGACGCCATCCGGCCGCTTGGCTTGCGTGCGCATAAGCGCACGTCGGCCATTCGGCCTCTCGACCCGCAAGCGGGCCGCCTGAGTCCGCGCCGCACCCTTCGCGTCCGCGGTTAGGGTTTGGGTTGTTCTGATGGGGAAGGGGCCGTGGTGGTGACACCGCGGCCTTTTCTGTTAGCGTTCCCGAAAATGGAGGAACGCATGTCCATCACTCGTCGTGCGCTGGTATTGTCCACGCTCGCCGCGCCGGCGCTGGCGCAGGGGATGCGGCCATTGGCGCGGATGCTGGTGGGGTTCCCGGCAGGTGGCAGCGCCGACATCGTGGCGCGCCTGGTGGCGGACCGGCTGCGCGGCAGCTACGCCGCCAATGTCATCGTGGAGAACCGGCCCGGCGCTTCCGGCCGGCTGGCGGTGGAGGCGCTGAAGGCGGCGGAGCCGGATGGCACCACCATGCTGCTCAGTGCCAGCTCCATGCTTTCGCTGCTGCCGCACATCTATCCCGCCAGTACGCGCTACGACAGCTTCGCCGATTTCATCCCGGTGTGCAGCGCCGGCGGCTTTCCGCTGGGCATGGCGGCGGGGCCGCGCGCCGGCAATCCGACCACGCTGCGGCAGTTCATCGAGTGGGGGAAGGGCCAGGCGGAGATTGGGTATTCCAGCCCCTCGGCCGGCACCACGCCGCACTTCCTCGGCATCCAATTCGCCAAGGCGGCCGGGCTGAACATGACGCATGTTTCCTATCGCGGTAGCAGCCCGGCGATCCAGGATTTGATGGGCGGCACGCTCGGCGCCAGCTTCCACCCCATGGTGGATCTGGTCGGCGCGGCCGATGCCGGGCGGATCACGCTGCTGGCGGTGACGGCGCCGGAGCGCATGGTGCGCTACCCGAATGTCGGCACCTTCGCCGAGCAGGGCTTCCCGCAATTCGCGTCGCGCGAATGGTTCGGCGTGTTCCTGCCCGCGCGGACGCCGGACGGTGTGGTGCAGGAGCTGAACCAGCAGATGCAGCGCATCAGCGCCGCGGCGGACTACCAGGAGGCGCTGACCCGGCTGGTGATGACGCCACTGCCGACTGGCACGCGCGAGTTCGCCGGCATGCTGAAGGCGGATTGGGACCGTTGGGCGGCGGTGGTGCGCGACAGCGGCTTCAAGCCCGAGGATTAG
>CANBNK010000099.1 GCA_947371015.1 Acetobacteraceae bacterium
TTCGTGCTGCACGCGCTGGGTCAGTTCATCCCGCAGCATCTTGCCGCGCTGGCCGATGACAAGGCTGGCGGCGTCCAGCGCCGTATTCAGCGCCTGCCGGTTGGCACGGTTCGCGTCGTTGTTGCTGAAACTGTTCACGGTGGCCACCCGCTGCTGTATCGCGCCCTCGGCCAGCGCCAGCCGGGCGGCTTCCCGTTGAAAGCGCAGGAAGTCCCGTGCCGCGTCCTGCACCGGGGTGAAGGTGGCGCGGGCCTCGGCGTCCATCGGCAGCGCGTTCCAGACGGCAAGCTCGGCCTGCAACAGGTCCAGGCGCTGGCTCAGCGCCGTGGTGAAGCGCCGCAACTCGGTCTCATCCTTGGCGATGTAGATGCCACGGGTTTCCATGACCGCGGCATAGACCTGGGCATTGACCGCAGCCGCCACCCGGCTGCCGGCCTCCAGGGCGCCGGACTGCTCCAGCGCCGCGATGGTCCGGCCCGAGTCGAGGAAGTTCGTCACTGGCCCAGACAGCGCCGCAAGCGCCAGCATGCCGAAGACCGCGTAGAGGCGCAGCGCGAGGGAACGAGCAAACAGACGGCGCATGGTTCTGGCCTCAAGCTTGGATGCAACAGCATGGTCGGCTTCCCCCTAACGCCGCCTTACCGCCTGCTGTATTGAGGGCAGGCCATGGCCCTGCCGCCCCAGTTCCTCGACGACCTGCGTACCCGGACCCCCTTGCCCGGGCTGATCGGGCGCAAGACCCGGCTGCTGCGCAATGGCCGCCAGTGGAAGGGCTGCTGCCCCTTCCACAATGAGAAGACCCCCAGCTTCTACGTCTATGACGACCACTTCCATTGCTTCGGCTGCGGCGCCCATGGGGATGCCATCGCCTTTCTGATGCGCGCCGAGGGCGCCAGCTTCCCCGAGGCGATCGAGCGCCTGGCCTCCGAGGCCGGCATGGAGGTGCCGCGCCCGACTCCGCAGGCGGCGGCGCGGGAGGCACGGGCGCGCGACAGCCACGCGGTGCTGGCCGCCGCGGCGGCGGTCTATCAGCGGCGGCTGCGGCTGCCGGAAGGCCGCCCGGCGCTGGACTACCTGCTGAAGCGCGGCCTGACCGAGGAGACCATCGCCAAATTCGGCCTGGGTTGGTCCGGCGAGGGCAGGGGCGCCCTGGCCGCCGACCTCCGCCCCGAGGGCATCACCACCGAACAACTGGTCGAAGCCGGGCTGATGAAATGGCGCGAGCCGGACGACCCCGCCAGCGGCACCGCCGACCTGTTTTTCGGCCGGGTGATGTTCCCCATCAAGGACCGGCGCGGACGGATCATCAGCTTCGGCGGGCGAGTGATGGGCGACGGCCAGCCGAAATACGTCAACGGCCCGGAGACCGAGCTGTTCCGCAAGCGGCAGAGCCTCTACGGCTGGGACCTGGCGCGGGAAGGCGCGTTCCGCGGTGCCACGGTCATTGCCGTGGAAGGTTATATGGACGTGATCATGCTGCACCAGGGCGGCTTCACCGGCGCCGTCGCCCCGCTGGGCACGGCGCTGACCGCCGAGCAACTGGCGGGCTTGTGGCAGATGTCGCCGGAGCCGGTGCTGTGCTTCGACGGCGACAGCGCCGGGGCCAAGGCGGCCACGCGGGCGGTGGAGACGGCGCTGCCGGCGCTGAAGCCGGAAGCCACGCTGCGGCTGGCCACGCTGCCCGCCGGCGAGGACCCGGACACGCTGGTCGGCCATAAGGGCGCCGCGGCCTTCCAGGCGGTGCTGGATGCGGCGAAGCCCCTCTCGGAAGCGCTGTACGGGCTGCTGGTGGGGCATCTGCCCAGCGCCACGCCGGAACAGCGGGCCGGCATCCGGGCGACGCTGGTCGCCAAGGCCAGCGTCATCGAGGACAAGGGCGTCGGCGCCGAATACCGGCGGGCGCTGCTGGACCGGTTCTTCGCCAGCACGCGCACCGAACGGCCGGCCTTCAGCCGCCCCGGCGGCGCCGCTCTCCGAAAAGGCCCGCGCAAGCCCTGGGACAAGCCGCCCCCGGTACGCATCCTCCGCACCCCGCCGGAGGACCCGCGGCCAGGCCAGGCGCGCATCCTGCTGGCCATATTGCTGCGCCAACCCAACCTGCTGCATGAGGTGGAGGAGCCGTTCTGCCTGCTCGATCTGCCCCCCGGGCCGGCAGATTCGCTGCGGGACGCCATGTTGCAGTGGCTTCCGCATGCCGAAGTCCTTGACTCCGCTGCCCTGATGGACCACCTCGCACAGAGTGGACTAGGCGACGCCTTGTCCTGGGCCATCGGCGCCGACGACCTGCCGCTTGAGGCCAGGCCGGAAGCGCAGCCGAAGGAGGCACTGGACGGTTGGTGGCACTTCTTTGGGTTCCTGATGGGCGAAGAGGCGCTGCGGCGAGACCAGGCGGCGGCGCAGCATCTGCTGGCGGAAACCAACGACCCCTTGGCCCAGCAGCGGCTGATCGGACTCTCCAAGGCCCTGGCCGCGTTGCGGCGGGGAGAGACGGAGTCCGGGGCCTATGGCGACCAAGCATAGTATAGAGACTGTTTTTTCTGGCGCCCTGGCAATGCCAACGGGCGCCGCGTGACGTTTCCCCCCCGGGGGATGAGGAGCGAAGAGCGCATGGCGAGCAAGGTCGCGGGCGGGACCGAGACGGTCGAGAGCCGGGACGACGTGGTGGAGGGCGTGCTGCTCGACACCCTGACGGCCGCGGTGAAGAAGCTGATCGCACGCGGCAAGGAGCGCGGCTACGTCACCTATGACGAGCTGAACGCCGCCCTGCCGTCGGACCAGGTTTCCTCGGAGATGATCGAGGACACCATGGCGACGCTGAGCGAGATCGGCATCAACGTCGTCGAGTCCGAGGAGAACGAGGACGGCGAGACCGCCGTCGCCAAGCCGGCTTCCGAGGAAAAGGAAGAGAAGGACGAGGAAGAGTCCGGCGGCAACGTCGACGAGGAAAGCCTCGGCCGCACCGACGACCCGGTGCGGATGTACCTGCGCGAGATGGGCAGCGTCGAGTTGCTCTCGCGTGAGGGCGAGATCGCCATCGCCAAGCGGATCGAGGCCGGCCGCGACCAGATGATCGGCGGGCTGTGCGAAAGCCCGCTGACCTTCAAGGCCATCGTGGCGTGGCACGACGCGGTCAAGGAAGGCCGCATGCTGCTGCGCGACGTGATCGACCTGGAAGGCACCGCCAGCGCCGCCAACCCGGACGCCCCGGCACCCGACCCGGACGAGGAGTTCGAGGAAGGCGAGGAAGGCGAGGGCATCGGCCTGTCGCTCTCGGCGCTTGAGGAAAAGCTGAAGCCCGAGGCGCTGGCCGCCTTCGAGGCGATCGAGGCCGGCTACGGCAAGCTGGCCAAGATGCAGTCCAAGCGGATGGACGCCTATACCTCCGGCGAGGAACTGGCCGCCCGCGGTGAGAAGACCTACGAGAAGACCCGCGGCGAGTTGGTCGGGCTGGTGGAGAAAGTCCACCTGCACAACAACCGCATCGAGGAACTGGTCGAGCAGCTGAAGGGCCTGAACCGCCGGCAGACGGCGTTCGAAGGCCAGGTCCTGCGGCTGGCCGAGGCCCACAAGGTCAAGCGCGAGGAGTTCCTGCAGCATTGGCGCGGCAGCGAGCTGGACCCCGCCTGGTTCGAGCGCATCAGCAAGCTGACCCACAAAAGCTGGAAGGCCTTCGTGGTCCGCAGCAAGGACGACGTGGAGGCGGTGCGCAACCAGCTGGCCGGCGTGGCGCAGGAAACCGGGCTGCCGGTCTCCGAGTTCCGCCGCGTCTATGCCACCGTGTCGCGCGGCGAACGCGACATGACCCAGGCGAAGAAGGAGATGATCGAGGCCAACCTGCGCCTCGTGATCTCCATCGCCAAGAAATACACCAACCGAGGCCTGCAGTTCCTGGATTTGATCCAGGAAGGCAATATCGGCCTGATGAAGGCGGTGGATAAGTTCGAGTATCGCCGCGGCTACAAGTTCAGCACCTACGCGACGTGGTGGATTCGCCAGGCGATCACCCGGTCCATCGCGGACCAGGCGCGCACCATCCGCATCCCCGTCCACATGATCGAGACAATCAACAAGCTGGTGCGGACCAGCCGGCAGATGCTGCACGAGATCGGCCGCGAGCCGACCCCGGAGGAACTTGCCGAAAAGCTCGGCATGCCGCTGGAGAAGGTGCGCAAGGTGCTGAAGATCGCCAAGGAGCCGATCTCGCTCGAAACGCCGATCGGCGACGAGGAGGACAGCCACCTCGGCGACTTCATCGAGGACAAGAACGCGATCATCCCGTTGGATGCCGCGATCCAGTCCAACCTGCGCGAGGCGACCACCCGTGTGCTCTCAAGCCTGACGCCGCGCGAGGAGCGCGTGCTGCGCATGCGCTTCGGCATCGGCATGAACACCGACCACACGCTGGAGGAAGTCGGCCAGCAGTTCAACGTGACCCGCGAACGTATCCGCCAGATCGAGGCGAAGGCGTTGCGCAAGCTGAAGCACCCCAGCCGCAGCCGCAAGCTGCGCAGCTTCCTGGACAACTGAGCCATGTCGTTCGCGTCCATCGGCTCCGGTGTGGTTCCGGTCGCGGTGGACGTGACCTTCCTCCGCATGGACCGCGCGCCGGAAGCGCGCGGCCCGGCGCTACCGGCCCATGTGCGGGTGGAACGGCTGACGCAATGCAGCGTGGCCTTCTACCGCTACCTCTACGGCACCGTCGGGCAGGAATACGTCTGGTGGCTGCGCCGGACGCTGAGTGACGCCGAACTGCGCCCGGTGCTGCGCGACCCCGGCATCTCCGTGCATGTGCTGTACGCGGATGGCGAACCGGCCGGTTTCTACGAACTGGACCGGCGCAATCCGCCGGTGCTGAACCTGGCGTATTTCGGGCTGATGCCGAACGTCATCGGCCATGGCCTGGGCCGCGGCCTGCTGCGCCACGCCATCGACACCAGCTGGGCCGAGAACCCTCGGGCGATGACGGTCAACACCTGCACCGCGGACCATCGCCGCGCGCTGCCGAACTACCTGGCGGCTGGCTTCGAGAAACTGCGCACGGTGCGCGAGGTGTGGCGCGTACCGACGCGGCTCGGCCTGCCCATCCCGGAACGGCTGCGGCTGTAGGCGCGGGTTACGCCGCGCCGAGTTCCTGCTTCACCAGGTTCAGCCAGAACTGCACGCCGAGCGGCAGCGCCGCGTCGTTGAAGTCGTACAGCGGCGTGTGCAGCGCATGGCCCTCGCCATTGCCCATGAAGATGAAGGCGCCGGGCTTCTGTTGCAGCATGTAGGCGAAGTCCTCGCCGCCGGTCACCGGCCGCATGCCCAGGTCCACCGCAGCGCCGGGCAGGGCACGGGCGGCCTCGGCCATCACCTCGGTTTCGCGCGCGTGATTGTGCAGCGGCGCGGTGTTCCACCACATCGTCACTTCGGCCGTGGTGCCCTGCATCGCCGCCGAGTGCTGCGCCACCTCGGCAATGCGGCGTTCCAGCAGCGCCTGCATGTCCGGCGTGAAAGCCCGCATGGTGCCGCCCACCACCAGTTCCGACGGCATCACGTTGAGGGAATCGCGCGAGCCGCCGGCCATGTAGCCGACGCTGACCACCACGCTGTCCAGCGCCGGCACGTTGCGGCTGACAATGCCCTGCAACGCCTGCACGAAGACCGCCTGCGCCACCGCGACATCGGTCGCCAGGTGCGGCGAGTTGCCGCCATGCCCGCCGGTGCCGCGGAACGTCACCAGCCAGCGCCCGGCGCCGGCCATCATCGGCCCCGGCCGCAATGCGAATTGGCCCAGCGGCACGCCGGGCATGTTGTGCAGGCCATAGACCGCGTCGCAGGGGAAGCGCTCGAACAGGCCATCCTTCAGCATGGCCAGCGCGCCGCCGCGGCCTTCCTCAGCGGGCTGGAAGATGAAGTGGACAGTGCCGGCGAAATCCGGCGCTTCCGCCAGCATCCGCGCGGCGCCGAGCAGCATGGCGGTGTGGCCATCATGCCCGCAGGCGTGCATCCGGCCGTTGCTGGCAGCATAGGCTGCCCCGGTCTGCTCGGTCAGCGCCAGCGCGTCCATGTCGGCGCGCAGCCCGATGGCGCCCTGGCCGGGCCGGCGGCCCCGCAGCGTCGCCACCACGCCCGGCCCGCCGATACCTTCCGTCGTCTCCAGCCCCCACTCCCGCAATTTCGCAGCGACCAGCGCGCTGGTCCGCACTTCCTCCATGCCCAGTTCCGGGTGGGCGTGGATGTCCTGCCGGATGGCGATGAGGTCTGGCAGATGGCGGGCGAGGCGGTCGGCGTCGGTCATGCGGGGCTTCCGTATTGGGCAGGAGGCGGTCGTGTCGTCCCATCAGAACGCATTCTTGGCCCGGGGATCAAATGCGCCGTCAGGTCGGTTGCTGGCCGCGGGCAGCAGGCGCAGCAGCATGCCCGGCGTGAGGATCTGTGGCAGTACCGCGGGCGCGCCGCCACCGGCGGGGTAGAACAGGTACAGTGGCACGCCGTCGCGCTGGTGTTCGTGCAGCAACGCGGTGATGGCGGGGGCACCGTTGGTCCAGTCCCCGGTCAGGCTGACCACGCCGGCGGCGGCGAAGGCGGCGCGGACGCTTTCATCCCGCAGGGCCAGGCGCTCATTCACCTTGCAGGTGACGCACCAGGCGGCGGTCAGGTTGACGAAGACCGGCCGGCCCTCGGCGCGCAACGCGGCGACGCGCGTGGCGGACCAGGCTTCAACGCCAGCCTCGGGCGCGGCGGCGGCAGGGCGCAGGCCGGGCAGCAGCGCCAGCGCGGCCAGCAGCGCGATCCCGGCCAGCACGGCACTCCAGCGAAGCCCCTCCCGCTGATGCAGCCCCAGCGCCCAGGCGGCCATTGCCAGCAGCACGGCGCCGGCGAGCAGCAGCAGCACGCCATCGGCGCCTGCCTGTTGCGCCAGCACCCAGGCCAGCCAGGCGGCCGCGCCATACATCGGGAAGGCCAGGCCCTGGCGCAGCCGCTCCATCCAGGCGCCGGGGCGGGGCAGAAGCCGTACCAGCCCGGGCGCCAGGCCCAGCGCGGCATAGGGCGCCGCCATGCCCAGCCCCAGCCCGGCGAAGACCAGCAGCGCCGCAGCCGGTGGCATGGCCAGTGCGGCACCCAGGGCGGCGGCCATGAACGGCGCGGTACAGGGCGTGGCCACCAGCACCGCCAGCGCCCCGGTGGCAAAGCTCCCGAGATGCCCGCCCCGCGCCGCCAGCGCGCCGCCCGCGCCCACCGTCCCGCCAATGGCGAAGACGCCGGACATGTTCAGCCCCACCGCCAGCATCAGCCAGGCCAGCGCGGCAACAAACCACGGCGCGGTGAACTGGAAGCCCCAGCCGACCCGCAGCCCGACCAGCACTGCGCCCAGGGCCAGGAAGTTCAACACCACGCCGGCGGTGTAGCTGGCGGCATGGGCGCGGACTTCCGCCTGCGCCGCGCCGGAAAGCCGCGCCAGCGCCATCGCCTTCATCGCCAACACCGGGAAGACGCAGGGCATGGCGTTCAGGATGAGCCCGCCGAGCAGCGCGAAGGCCAGCGCCTGCCACAGCGGCAGGCCGCCGCCGCCGGGCATGGCGCCGACCGGGGCTGAGATGCTCCACGCCGCGCGGTTGCCGCCGGCATCCACCAGGGTCAGCACACCCGCCACCACGGCTGGCAGGTCGGCCTCACCACGCGCCAGGGCCAGGGTCAGCGTGCCGTCGCGCAGCGTGGCCGGTTGCGGTGCCGCGTTGTCGATCAGTCCCTGGGCCAGCGGGAAGAAGAAGGCGTCACGCACCGCGCCGGGCAGCCCACTCAGCCGCAGCGCGCCCTGCGCCCCGCTGAAGCCAATACTGGCCGGGAAGGGCGCCGGCTGCGGCTCGGCGGCCTCGGCGGCGGTGAACAGCGGGGTCTCAGCGTCGCTCCGCGGCGTGGTGGCGATGGGAAGGTCCAGCGCGAACTGGCCTTCCTCGGGGATGCAGACCTGTTCGCAGACCAGCCAGGTCGCCTCGGCGCCGATGCGGAAGCGGCTGCCCGGTGAGGCCGAGGCCGGTACCTGGACCGGCAGGATGAACAGCGCCTCATCCTGGTAGCCGAAGCTGACCAGCGGGCCGAACGGGAAGCGGCTGGGCGCCGGAAACCGCAACGCCCCGGCGGTGGCCCCCTCCGGCAGGGTCAGCGAGACCTCCGGCGCCTGGCCGGCATCGCCCGGGTTCAGCCAATAGGTATGCCAGCCGGGCGCCAGTCGTTGCCGCAAAAGCAGCCGCAGCGTCTGGCCGGGCACGGCGACGGCTTCCGCCACCAGCGTCACACGGGCACGGGGGGAGACGATCGGCGCGCTTTCCACCGCCCCGGCGACGGGGGCGAGAAGCAGCATCAGCAGGGCAAGCAGCGCGCGGGCCATGGCAGGGCATGTGCCCCCGCCCATGGCCCAACGCAAGCGCCGAGGCGCTATTCCTTCACCGCGCCAGTCAGTGAGGAGACGTAGTAGTCCACGAAGAACGAGTAGAAGATCGCCACCGGCAGGGAGCCGAGCAGGCTGCCCGCCATCAGCGCGCCCCATTGGTATACGTCGCCGGTCACCAACTCGGTCAGGATGGCGACGGGCACGGTTTTCTTCTCACTGCTCTGGATGAAGGCCAGCGAGTAGATGAACTCGTTCCAGCTCAGCGTGAAGCTGAAGATGCCCGCGCTGATGAGCCCAGGCACCGCCAGCGGCAGCGTGATGCGGCGCAGAATCTGCAACCGCGTCGCGCCGTCGATCAGCGCGCATTCCTCCAGCTCATACGGGATCGACTTGAAGTAGCCGATCAGCAGCCAGGTGCAGAACGGGATCAGAAACGTCGGAAAAGTAAGGATCAGCGCGAAGGGCGTGTCGAACAGACCCAGCTGATAGACGATGGTCGCCAGCGGGATGAACAGGATGGAAGGCGGCACCAGGTAGGCCAGGTAGATTCCCAGGCCGACATACTGGCTGCCCTTGAACCGCAGCCGCTGGATGGCATAGGCCGCCAGGGTGGAGGCGAACAGCGAGATGAAGGTGGAGGCCACCGCCACGCCCATCGTCGTCAGCAGCCAGCGCGGATAGGCGGTGCCGAACAGCAGGTGTTTCAGGTGGTCCAGCGTCGGGCTGCCGATCCAGAACGGATTATAGGTGTTGTAGTCGTACAGCTCCGCATTCGGCTTGAACGCCGTAATTGCCATCCAATAGAACGGGAACAGCAAAATCAGCACGAAGCAGGCAAGCGGGACATAGAGCATCACCACGCGGCGCTGCTTGCTGTCCCAGGTCATCGCCTCCGGCTGCGCGGTGGCGCTGTTGCTCTGGGCAACCATGGGCGCGGCCTCAGTCATTGCCTTCTCCCTGCTGCCACTTGCGGCGGGCAAGGGCGAAGTAGCTGAACAGTGTGGCGACCACGAGGAACGGGATCATCGAGACGGCGATGGCCGCGCCCTCGCCAAGCTGGCCGCCGGCGATGCCGCGCTGAAAGGCCAGCGTGGCCAGCAAATGGGTGGAGTTGACTGGCCCGCCGCGCGTGATGGCGTAGACCAGCTGGAAATCGGTGAAGGTGAAGATGATGCTGAAGGTCATCACGATCGCCAGGATCGGCAGCAGCATCGGGAAGGTGATGTAGCGGAAGCGCTGCCACGCCGTGCTGCCATCCAGCAGCGCCGCTTCGTACAGCGACGGCGAGATGGTCTGCAGCCCGGCCAGCAGGCTGATGGCAACGAAGGGAATGCCGCGCCAGATATTGGCCGCGATCAGGCTGAAGCGGGCATGCCAGGGCGTGTTGATGAAGTCGATGTTCTCGGAGGTCAGCCCGGTCTTGATCGCGACATAGCTGATGATGCTGAACTGCGGGTCGTAGATCCACCAGAAGGCAATGGCGGAAAGCACCGTCGGCACGATCCAAGGCAGCAGGATGATGGCGCGCAGCAGTGATTTGAACGGCAGGTGGTTGTTCAGCAGCAGCGCCAGCCACAGGCCCAGCGCGAACTTACCGAAGGTGGCGATGCCGGTGTAGAACACCGAATAGAACACCGCCGCCCACCACAGCCGGTCTTCCAGCAGATATTCGAAATTCTCCAGCCCCACCCAGACGCCGGTGCGGCCGATGGTGGTATCGGTGAAGGCCAGCCAGATGCCGAGGCCCAGCGGATAAGTCAGGAACACCGTCAGCAGCCCCACCGCCGGCAACAGGCAGGCGAAGACCAGGAAGGGCTTCCAGTCGAACAACTTCACGATCCAGGACGGATCGCGCCTGGCGCGGACCCAGGCGGGCGCGGTGGTGGCGGACATGCGGTATTCCTGCTTGGGGCGCCCCTTGCGAAAGGGGCGCCCGTTCAGCGATCAGCGACGGAAGATGCGGCGGGCGCGGCGTTCGGCTTCGCGCGCGGCTTCCTGGGGCGTGGACTGGCCGGACGCCACGGCGGCGTACATCTGCACCGTGACGTATTCGGCGTTGGCCTGGCCGGTGGCCTCCGAGATCGGCCCCTTGTAGCCGTTCCAGAAGGTGTTGTTCATGCTGTCGCGGAAGATCGCGACCTTCGGGTCGCTGGTCCACACCGCACTGGCCTTGTAGGCGTTCAGCGGGTGCGCCCAGTAGCCCAGGTTGGCGTCCAGCCAGGGCTCGTACTGCTCGGCTTCCAGCATGAACTGCAGGAAGGCCTTGGCCGCATTCGGATACTTGCTGTGCTTGAACACCATGGCATTCAGCGTCAGCGGCGCGCTGGGCCAGCTGGCCGCCGAACCGCGCGGCATTTCGCTGTGCTCGGTATCCGCGGCAATGGGGGCGGTGGCCGGGTCGTTCTTCAGGGAGAAGTACAGCGAGACGCCATTCGCGGTGACCCAGCATTCATTCGCCGCATAGGCGCGGTTGTTGCTGATATCGCCCCAGGCGATGGTGCCGGGGATGAAGGAGGGATACAGCTCCTTCAGGTATTCCAGCGACCGCAGCGTGGCCGGGCTGTTGATGGAGACCTTGCCTTCCTCGTCCAGCAGCGAAGCGCCGTGCGACCAAAGCAGCCAGTTGGCGGTGCCGTTGCCGTCGCCCACCGCATTGCCCAGCGCGAAGCCGGACGGCTTGCCGATGGACTTTAGCTTCTTCGCCATCGCCAGGAAGCCGGCGAGGTCCGACGGCGGAGCCTGGTAGCCGGCTTCCCGCACTGCGGATTTGCGCCACACCAGCGGCCCGGCGGTGCCGCCGAAGGGCAGGCCGATCCAGTTGTTGGTACCGTGGCGCTTGCCGTATTTCTGCGCCACGTTCATCCAGCCGCCGTACTTGCGACCCAGGTATTCCGCGACGTCGCTCAGTTCGACTAGCTTGTCGGCGTAGATGTGCGGGGCGTCGCCGAAGCCGACGATCAGGTCCGGCCCGGCGCCGGTATTGGCGGTGACCGCGGTCTGCTGGTTGATGTCTTCCCAGCCGACGAAGTCGATGCGCACCTGCACGCCGGTCTGCGCACTGAACCTGGCGGCCCCGGCGCGCCACACATCCTCATCCGGCTGAACGAACTTGACCGGCCGCAGGATGCGCAGCGTGGCGCCAGTCTCGATCGGCAGCCGCGGCGCGGTGGCGGCGGCGGCCTGCGTGCGGATCTGTGCCTGCGCGCCGGTGGCCCCAAGTACGGCGGCGCCGGCACCCAGCATCAGGGCGTTGCGCCTGGTGATGATGTTCATTGGTCGTCTCCCCTTTTTTGTTGGTTCAAGCACTCAGGCGCCGGCCGGAACCGGCGTCGAACAGATGCACCAGCGCCAGGTCAGGCGCGATGCTGATGACATCGCCCGGCCCCGCGCTGATGCGTTCGCGGAAGGCGCAGGTCAGCGTGCTGTCGCCGATGCGGACCAGCACCTGGGTCTCGCTGCCGGTCGGCTCCACCAGCACCACCACGGCGGGAATGCCGCCTTCCGGTTGCAGCAGGAAGTGTTCCGGCCGCACGCCGTACCAGCCCGGCGTGCCCTGCACGCCGGCGGGCATCGGCAACACCGCGCCGCCCTCGGTCTCGAAGCCGCCGCTGGTCGGCGTGCCCTTCAGCAGGTTCATCGCCGGGCTGCCAATGAAGCCGGCGACGAACAGGTTGGCCGGGCGGTCGTATAGCTCCAGCGGGGCGCCGATCTGCTCGATGTTGCCGCCGTTCATCACCACGATCTTGTCGGCCATGGTCATGGCCTCGATCTGGTCATGCGTCACATAGACGGTGGTGACCTTAAGCCGTTGGTGCAGTTCCTTGATCTCGGCGCGCATCTGCACGCGCAGCTTGGCGTCCAGGTTGCTCAACGGTTCATCGAACAAAAACACCTGCGGCTGGCGCACGATGGCGCGGCCCATGGCCACGCGCTGGCGCTGGCCGCCCGAAAGCTGCCGTGGGTAGCGATGCAGCAACTCTCCCAGGCCCAGGATGCCCGCGGCCTTGCCGACCTCGGCGTCGATCACTTCCTTCGGTGCGCCGGCCAGCATCATGCTGAAGGCCATGTTGTCGCGCACCGTCATGTGCGGGTACAGCGCGTAGTTCTGGAACACCATGGCGATGTCCCGGTCCTTCGGCGCCACGTTGTTGACCACGCGGCCGCTGATGCTGATCTCGCCGGCGGTGATGTTCTCCAACCCCGCGAGCATGCGCAGCAGCGTGGACTTGCCGCACCCGGAGGGACCGACGAGCACGACGAACTCACCATCCGCGATATCGACGCTGACGCCGTGCAGGATCTGCGTGGCGCCGAACGCCTTGCGCACGTTGTTGATACCAACCGTGGCCATTTTCTATTGTTTCCTCCCTGGGTCGCCGCGTCGCCGTCAGGCGAATTTGGAAACCTGGGTTTCCTTCGAGGTGATGAACTCAAGCAGCACCGGCACGCCCTGCTGCGTCTTCTCGATGCCGCGCTTGATCGCCGGCACGATCTCCTCGGGCGTTGTCACCCGCTCCCCATACCCGCCGAAGGCGCGGGCCATGGCGGCGTAGTCGCCCGAGATATCCGTGCTGCGGTACTTTTCCGTGGAAACCGGCATCACCTTCAGTTCGATCGCCATGGAGAAGTTGTTCAGCAGAATGGACATGATGGGGATGCGTTCACGCACCGCCGTCTCGAAGTCCATGCCGGTGAAGCCGATGGCGGCGTCGCCCCAGACGTTCATGCACAGCTTTTCCGGTGCCGCCAGCTTGGCGCCCATGGCCAGGCCCAGCCCATAGCCCAGCTGCGTGGTCTTGCCCCAGCCGAGGTAGCTCAGCGGCGTGGTGGATTTCCAGAACGGCGAGAGCTGGTCGCGCGGGCTGCCGGCGTCATGCGTGATGATGGTGTTGTCGCGGTCCACCGTGTGCTGCAGATCCCACAGCACGCGGTAGGGGTTCAGCGGCGCGTCATTGCAGGTCAGCTTCGGCATCCACTGGGCCAGCCAGGGCTCGCGCTGCGCCACGATCTCCGCGATCACGGGCGCCGGGTCGCGCGGGCTGCCCACCAGCAGCGCCAGTTCCGCCAGCAGCGCATCCAGCGTCACGCCGGCATCGCCGACCAGGCCGATATCCGCGCGCAAATCCTTGTTCAGGTGCATCGGCTCAAGCGTTGAGTGGATGAACTTGGGGCCTTTCGGCATCCGCACGCCGAAGCTGGTCTCGGTGAAGCTGCACCCCACGCCGAAGATCACGTCGGCCTTGTCCAGGAAGTGCCGCACCGGCTGCGGGATCGCCAGGCCACCAGAGCCGAGCGAGAGCGGATGATCCTCATTGAAGCTGGACTTGCCGCCGAGCGACGTCGTCACCGGCGCGGCCAGCATTTCTGCGAGTGCCTGCAATTGCGGCCAGGCTTCGGCCCAATGGATGCCGGTTCCGGCGTAGATCACCGGGCGCTTCGCATTGGCCAGCATGCGCGCGGCGGCCTTCACCTCGGCCGGGGCCGGGCCATACTTGGTCTGCAGCACCGGCGTGTAGTCGAGCGGCTCCGGCACCTCCTCGTTCCACATGTCCGTCGGCACTTCGACGATCACGGGGCCGCCGCGGCCGGTGCGCAGCCGGGTGAAGGCGCGGCGCATGATGTTCGGCACCTCGGATGCCAGCATCACCACTTCGCTGCTCTTGCTGATCGGCTTCATCACGGCGGTGCTGTCGAAGTTCGGGTCGATCCCGCGCAGGCGCCGGGCATAGCCCATCGGTACCACCAGCACCGGGATGCTTTCGCCGTAGCACTGCGCCACACCGCCAAACCCGTTTTCGGCGCCCGGCCCGTGCTGCATGCAGAAGGCACCCAGCTTGCGGCCGGAGGTCACCCGCGAAATAGCGTCCGCCATATGCGCGGCGATGCGTTCCTGCCGTACCATGACCGGGCGGATGTTGATCTCGGCGCAGAACTCGATGAGATGGTTCACCGGGTAACCGGTGAGGATCTCGATCCCCTCGCGCTTCATGATCTCCGCAATGGCGGCGCCGACCTTCATGCGTTTGCTCCCTATTCGGACCTGAAGCCCGTTCTTGGCCGGCAGCGTACCTGTTTGCTACGGCCACTGGCAATGATGCTGGCACGTGGCATGCTAACAGCCACGCCAGACCAGGAGCCGCCGCATGCCCGAAAGCACCGCCGAAGACTTCCACAGCCGCGTCCGCCAGGCCGGATTGCCGTTCACCCCGGCGGAAACCGCCGCCATCCTGCCGGCCTGGCAGAAGCTGGAAGCCTGGCTGGAGCTGATCCGCACGCCCGGCATTCCCGCCACGGCCGAACCCGCCACCACCTTCAAGGCGACCCCGTGATGATCCCGACCATCGCCGAAGCCGGCCGGCTGATCGCGGCCCGCAAGCTCTCCCCCGTGGAGTTGATGCAGGCCTGCCTGGACCGCACAGCCAAGCAGGATGGCGCCCTGCACGCCTTCATCCGCCCGGACGCCTCGGGCGCCCTGGCCGCTGCCCGCGCCGCCGAGGCACGAATTATGCTGGAGGGGACAAAAGGTCCGCTGGACGGCATCCCGATTGCCCATAAGGACATCTATTGCACCGCAGGCGTGCCCACCACGGCGCATTCCAAGGTGCTGATCGACCATGTGCCGACGGAAGACTCGGTGGTGGTGGCGAAGTGGGCGGCGGCCGGCGCGATCTCGCTCGGCAAGCTGGCGACGCATGAATTCGCCTTTGGCGGCCCCAGCTTCGACCTGCCCTGGCCACCGGTCCGCAACCCCTGGAACCCCGCGCACTTCACCGCCGGGTCGTCCTCCGGCACCGCGGCGGCAGTCGCCTCCGGCATGATCCTCGGTGGCACCGGCAGCGATACCGGCGGCAGCATCCGCGGCCCGGCGGCGCTGTGCGGCATTGCCGGCATCAAGCCGACCTATGGCCGGGCCAGCCGCCGCGGCGTGCTGCCGCTGGCGCAGTCGCTAGACCACACCGGCCCCATGGCCTGGACGGCCGAGGACTGCGCGATCCTGCTGCAGGCCATGGCCGGCTATGACCCGCAGGACCCCGCCAGCGCCGACATGCCGGTGCCGGACTACGCCGCCACGCTGAACAGCGGCGTGAAGGGCAGGGTGGTTGGCCTGGTGCGCCACATGCACGAAAGCGACAACCCGGTCAGTGCCGCCACGCTGAAGGGCATCAACGACGCCGCCGACACCTTCCGCGCCCTCGGCGCGGAGGTGCGCGATGTGACCCTGCCCAGCCTGGCCGAGTTCAACGCCTGCGGCTGGATCCTGCTGCTGGCCGAGGCCTTCGCGGTGCACGAGACCTGGATGCGCGAGAGGCCGCAGGACTACGGCAAGTACATGCGGGAACGCCTCGTGCTGGGGGCCGCACTCTCGGCCGCCGACTACATGCAGGCGCAGAAGCGCCGGCTGGAGCTCATCGCCCGCAGCTTCGCGGCGACCCAGGGCGTGGACTTCCTGCTGACCGCCGCGGCGCCGTCGGAGGCACCGAAGATCGACGAGGTGCCGCAATGGGGCTTCCTCGGCCTGCCGGGCTTCACCATGCCGTTCAACGTCACTGGCTGGCCCGGCATCACGCTGTGCAGCGGCTTCGGGGTTGGTGGCCTGCCGGTCGGTCTGCAATTGGTGGCCAAGCCCTGGCAGGAAGCGCCATTATTCGCCGCCGCCCATGCCTATGAACAAGCCACCGAATGGCGCAACCGCCGCCCGGCCATGACCGAGGAGACCGCCCGATGAGCCCGCTGCTGCCCGCCCCCGAGGCCCGCCCGCCCCAACAGATGCTGAACGGCCGGATGCCGCTGATCGACGTTTCGGCTTATTTGCGCGGCGAGCCAGGCGCGCTGGAGGCCAATGCCGCCGAGCTGCGCTTCGCGCTGGAAAAGGTCGGCTTCTACCTGCTGGCCGGGCACGGCGTGCCGCAGGGCATGATCGACCATACCTATGAACAGGCGCGCCGCTTCCACGCCCAGCCCGTCGAGGAAAAGCTGAAGCTGAAGATCGACGAGCACAACCTGGGCTACATGCCGCTCAAGGGCAGCCTGAACAAGACCAGCATCTACAACGCCAACGGCAAGCCGAGCGTGAACGAGGCCTTCTTCATGCGCCGCCAGCGCCTGCCGGAAGACCCGGACGTGCTGGCCAACAAGCCGCTGCGCGGGCTGAACCAATGGCCGGCCAACCTGCCGGGCTTCCGCGACCATTGCCTGGCCTACATGCAGGCGATGCAGCAGCTCTGCCAGAAGCTGGTGCCGATCTATGCCCGCGCGCTGGGCCTGGTGCCCGACTACTTCGAGAAGATGTTCGCGCTGCCGAACTACATCCACCGCGTCACCCACTACCCCGCGGTGGAGGGCTTCCAGGAGGGCGAGTTCAGCATCGCCCCGCATACCGACAGTGGCTTCATGACGCTGCTGCCGCCCAACCCGAATGACGGGCTTTCGATTCTGTTGCCGGATGGTGCCTGGTTCGACATTCCCGTCGTCCCCGGCGCCTACACCGTCAACAGCGGTGACATGCTGCGGCGCTGGACCAACGAGGTGTTCCTTTCCACTCCGCATCGCGTCCGCAACCTGAACCCGGCGGCGCGCTACGCCGTGCCGTTCTTCTTCGACCCCAACCCGGACACGATGATCGAGGCGCTGCCGAGCTGCGTCGGCCCTGACCGGCCGGCGAAGCAGGAGCCGATCCTGTTCGACGACTACATCGTCTGGTTCGCCCGGCGGAACTACGTCCACCAGCAGGAACAGGCGGCGTGATCCAGCGGCGCGTCCTGCTGGCGGCGCCGGCCCTGTTGCTGGCGCCGGGTGCGGCGAAGGCATGGCCGGACCGCAGCATCAGCCTGATGCACGGCTTCGGCGCCGGCGGCGCGGCGGATACCATCTGCCGCCTGCTGGCGCCGCCGCTGGGCGAGACCCTGGGCAAGCCGGTGGTGGTGGAGCCGCGCCCTGGCGCCGGCGGCAACATCGCCAGCCTGGCGCTGTCCCGCTCGCCGGCCGATGGCCATACGCTGGGCTTGCTGACCGGCAGCCACGGCGTGGCCGCGGCTTTCGGCAAGGCCAATGGGTTCGACCCCGTGGATGGCTTCGACTGGATCACCATCGCACTGCGTTACGCCTTCGTGCTGGTGGTGCGCGCCGACAGCCCCTGGCAGGACCTGCCGGCGCTGATCGCCTCTGCCAAACGCGGCAACGGCGCGGTGCAGTACGGCACGCTCGGCCCCGGCTCCTCCCACCACCTGACCGGTGAGTTGCTCAGTGCGGCCGCCGGCATCCAGATGACGCCGGTGCCCTATCGCAGCGACGTCGCCGGGCTGACCGGCGTGCTGGGCGGCGAGTTGCCGGTGATGATCTCCACCACCGTTGGCGCCATGAGCATGCTGCAGGACGGCAAGCTGCGGCCGCTGGCGGTCACCTCGGCCAGGCGGTCCCGGCAGTTTCCGCAGCTGCCCACGGTGGCGGAAACCTTGCCGGGCTATGAAAGCACGACCTGGGCCGGGCTGGTCACGCCGCGTGGCGCGCCGGCTGCGGTGCAGGAACGGCTGCACGAGGCGATGGTGTCGATCCTGGCCCAGCCTGCGCTGAGGCAGCGGCTGGAGGAACTGGTGGATGGCGAGGTCGCGCCGACCCTGCGGGCCGAAACCCGCGGCGTGCTGGTGGCCGAGATTGCAAAGTGGAGGTCGCTGATCGCGGCGCGCGGGCTGACGGCCGAGTAACTACTCGGCCGCAGCGGGCTGACGGCCGAGTAAACCCCGCCGCAGCGGGCCGGTGCGGGCTAATACCAACTCCCACAGCGGGTGACTCACGCGGGGTATTCCCCGACGCGGCGTTGATGTGATTCAAGCTGGTGATCCTTGGAGGCTTACCATGGGACGCGCCATTGCCCTGCGTTCGGACTTCAGCGCCGCCGACCTTCGCCGCCTTGCGCGGCGGAGCGGGGATGCAGGTCAGGCCAGGCGGTTGCTGGCGTTGGCGGCGATCTACGACGGCGGCACGCGCTCGGAGGCGGCGCGGCTTGGCGACGTCACCTTGCAGATCGTGCGGGACTGGGTGGTCCGTTTCAACGCCGAGGGTCCGGGCGGGCTACGCGACCGCAAAGCACCTGGCCCCACGCCACTGCTCAGCGACGCCCACCGCCAGGCGCTGGCCGCGCAGATCGATAGTGGCCCGATCCCGGCGGCCCACGGGGTGGTGCGCTGGCGGCTGTGCGATCTTGGCCAATGGCTGTGGGAGGAGTTCCGCGTCTCGGTCTCGATGCAAACGCTGAGCCGCGAGTTGCGCGCCATGGGCTACCGCAAGCTCTCTGCCCGGCCGAAGCATCATCCCCAGGCGATCGGCGCCATCGATGCGTTCAAAAAAACTTCCCCGCCACTTTGGCAGGCATCGCGCGTGAGCAGGGCCTCGGCCTCGACGCGATAGAGATCTGGTTCGCCGACGAAGCCCGGATCGGCCAGAAGAACAGCATCACCCGCCGTTGGGCGCGGCGCGGCACCAGGCCCACCGCGCCGCAGGACCTACGCTACGCGTCGACCTACATCTTCGGCGCCGTCTGCCCGCAGGATGGCAAGGGCGCCGCCCTGGTACTGCCGTTCTGCAACACCGCGGCGATGAACCTGCATCTGGCCGAGATCAGCACCATGGTCAGCACCGGCAAGCATGCCGTGCTGCTGCTCGATCAGGCCGGGTGGCACGTCGCCGCCGACGTCGCCGTGCCGGACAACATCACCCTGCTGCCGCTGCCGCCGAAATGCCCAGAGCTGAACGTGATGGAGAACGTCTGGCAGTTCATGCGCGACAACTGGCTTTCCAACCGCATCTTCCGGGACCACGACGATATCGTCGCGCACTGCTGCCACGCCTGGAACACGCTCGTCGACCAGCCTTGGCACATCATGTCCATCGGACTACGCGAATGGGCACATGGGTTCTAATCAGCGGGATATGGCATAAACCCGGCCCCAACCTCGTCACCACCGGGCCTGTCCCGGTGGTCCACGCCGCGCCGCCGGGGCCGGGCGTGGATGGCCGAGACAAGCCCGGCCATGACGAAATCGGAGGGGCTTTCTACCCCTGGCCGTTCGGCCGCGCCGGCTGCACCGCGACGAAGGCGTTGCGCCCCTCGCGCATCACCCGCAGCGCCACCGGCCCGCCTTGGCGCACCGCCTCGCCGAGAGCGCGGCTGGCGGCCTGTGGGTCGGCCACGTCATGCCCGGCAACGCCCAGGATCACGTCGCCCGGCCGCAGCCCGGCCGTCTCGGCGCTGCTGCCCGGGCGCACCGCCGTCACCACCGCGCCATTCACCTTCGCCGCCACGCCCAGTTGCTGGCGCAACTCCGGCGTCAGCGCCTGCAACGCCACGCCGATGCCCTGGCGCTGGTCCTGCTGCTCGGCCGAGGCCTGCTGGCGAGGATCGCGCAGCTCGCCCAGCGTCACCTGCACCTGGCGCTCGGCGCCGTCGCGGCGCAACGTCAGCGCCACATGGCCGTTGGGGCGCAGGTCGCCGATCAGCCGGGCCAGGTCGCGTGGCGTCTTCACCGCC
>CANBNK010000100.1 GCA_947371015.1 Acetobacteraceae bacterium
GCACCCGCAGCAGGGAAACCGCCAGGAACACCAGGCCGGAGAGGAACACCGCCCCCAGCGCCACCTGCCAGGAAATCCCCATGCCGCCGACCACAGCGAAGGCGAAGTAGGCGTTCAGCCCCATGCCCGGTGCCAGCGCGATGGGATAATTCGCCAGCAGCCCCATCATGGCCGAGCCGATGGCCGCCGCCAGGCAGGTGGCGACGAAGGCGGCGCCGGGGTCGATGCCCGCCGCGGCCAGGATGCCCGGGTTGACGATGACGATATAGGCCATGGTCAGGAAGGTGGTGGCGCCGGCCAGTACCTCCGTCCGCACTGAGGTGCCCAGCGCCTCCAGCCTGAAGAAATCCCGCATCGCCCCGCCCCTTTCGGCCCCACCCGCGCCAGAGTGGCGGCAGCGGCGGCCGGCGGCAATCGGTGCGCGCTGAGGGCTGGACCCAGGGCGGCTCATTCACCCCGCCGGTCAATCCACCGGCGACGATCAGACTGGAGCGTGATCGCTTTTGACTGAAGCGCTCGCGCTCCAGCCTTGTTGTTTGAGAGACTGATTCACCCCGCCAGTGAATCGACCAGCGACGATCAGGCGCTAATCCTGCGCCTGGATCATCTCCCGCACGCGCGGATAGATCTCACTCGCCCAGCGCCGGCCGTTGAAGATGCCGTAGTGGCCCACCCCGGTTTGCAGGTGGTGCCGCTTCATCGGCATCGGAATGCCGGTGCACAGGTCCAACGCCGCCATGGTCTGCCCGATCGAGCAGATGTCGTCCTTCTCGCCCTCCACCGTCAGCAGCGCGGTGCGGCGGATGGCCTGCGGCTTCACCTTGCGGTCGCGCCACATCATCTCCCCGCGCGGCAGGTCGTGGCGCTGGAAGATGCGATGCACCGTCTCCAGGTAGAACTCGGCCGGCAGGTCCATCACCGCCAGGTATTCGTCGTAGAACTTGCGATGCGCTTCCACCTTCACCGCGTCGCCATCCACCAGGTGGCGGAACTGGTCGCGGAACGCCTGGGTGTGGCGGTCCAGGTTCATCGACATGAAGGCGGTCAGCTGCAGCATGCCCGGATACACCTTGCGGCCGCCGCCCTTGTGGCGCCACGGCACGGTGTGGATCAGATTGCGCTCGAACCACTGAATGTTCTTGCTGTTGGCCAGGTCGTTGACCTTGGTCGGCTTCACCCGCGTGTCGATCGGCCCGGCCATCAGCGTCATGCTGCGTGGCACCGCCTTGTTGCGGTCCTCCGCCATCAGCGCCACCGCGGCCAGCACCGCCGCCACCGGCTGGCACACCGCGAGAATATGGGCGCCCGGCCCGATGACCTCCATGAAGTGCATGATGGTCTCGATGAACTCATCGACGCCGAAGGGGCCGGCCGAAAGCGGCACGTCCCGCGCATTGTGCCAGTCGGTGATATAGACGTCGTTGTCGGGCAGCATCACCTGCACCGTGCCGCGCAGCAGCGTGGCGAAATGGCCGGACATCGGCGCCACGATCAGCACCCGCGGCTGCGGCGCCGCGCTTTCCTTCTTGAAGTGCAGCAGGCTGCCGAACAGCCCCGCCTGGGTCACCTCCTCGCGCACCGCCACCACCTCGTTGCCGACGCGGACCGAGGGGATGTCGAAGGGGGGGCGTTCCTGCGTCAGTCCGGAATGGCCGAACACCTCCAGCATGGCCCGGGCGTTGCGCAGCCCGATGAAGGCGGGGTGCGGCGCATCGAAGGCCTTCAGCATGCCACCGAACCCCCGCGCGGCGCGGCGCATCGGGTTCAACATGTCCTGCCGGGCCTGCCAGAGCTGATACATCATGATACCGTAGCCATTCCGTCGCAGCGGGTTAACCCATGGTGCCTGTTATGGCGTATTTCGCAACTGCGAAGACGCTGATAGCCTGCGCAGAGTTAAACAGGAGGCATCCATGGCGACAGGAACGGTGCTGCGGATCAGCAGCAGGAACTATTCCTCCTGGTCGCTGCGGGGTTTCCTGCTGGCGCGGCTCTCCGGCCTGCCCTTCACGGTGGAAGTCGTCTCCCAGGATGACCCGACCATGCGGGCGGAGCTGTTGATGCAGTCCTCCTCCATCCGCATCCCCAGCCTGCTGCATGACGGCGCCGAGGTCTGGGACACCACCGCGATCGGTGAGTTCCTGAACGAGCTGTGCCCCACCGCGCAGATGCTGCCGCAGGACCGCATGGCCCGCGCCCGCTGCCGCTCGATCTCCGGCGAGATGCATGCCGGCTTCCATGCGCTGCGGTCCTCGCTGCCGATGAACCTGCGCGCCCACCACCCGGACTTCACCGTCTGGTCCGCGGCCCGCGCGGATATCGAGCGTATCTGCCAGACTTGGCGCGACTGCCTGGCCGAATGGGGCGGCCCCTGGCTGTTCGGCGCCAGGCCGAGCGTGGCCGACGCCTTCTACGCCCCGGTCGTGACCCGCTTTCGCACCTATGACGTCAAGCTGGACGCGGTCTGCGAAGCCTATGCGAAGCAGGTGCTGGCCTGGCCGGACATGGTGGAATGGACCGCCGATGCCGAGGCCGAGATGCACGACAAGATCGAGGAGCTGGAACTGGACGCGGAGTTCTGACCCGCGGCGGTCCCATGACCGCCCTGCCCTGCACCTTCCCCGCCGCCAGCGTGCTGCATCCGCACACCGCGACCGCCAGCTTCCAGGACTGCTGGCAGGTAGCGCTGCAACAGCCTGACCTGGACGTGGTGGCACTGTTCATCGCCATCTTCGGCCATCGGCCACCATGGATGCGGCAGGTCATGCTGGCGCGCAATCGCCTGGCCGGGTTGGCCGGCCTTGCGGTGCCGACCGAGGCGGAGATCATGCGCCCCGCCTTCAAGCCAAGCTACGCCGTGGGCGAGCAGATCGGCGCCTGGCCGATCTTCCATCTCAGCGAGACGGAGCTGGTCGCCGGCCGCGACAATGGCCACCTGGACTTCCGCGTTTCGGTGCTGAAGCAGCCGGCGGAGGGGCCGACCAGCCTGGTCGTCTCCGCGCTGTGCCACCAGCACAACCTTTTCGGCGCGGCCTACCTGCAACTGGTGGCGCCGGTGCATCGGCCAGGTATCCGCCACCTGATCAACCTGGCGGCCAGCGCCGGCCGGCTTTAGCTTCGGGGCGGCGGCGCTGGCCCGGCCAGGCGTGAAGCCGCCTACTTCCAGGGCGTCGGCGCCGGCACCGCGCAGGGCCCCTTCGCCTCCATCGAGCCGAACTCGGCGGGACCAACCACCTCCAGGTACTCCATGTCCGGCAGTGGTCGTACAGGTAGTGCACGATCCCCGGCCGCTGGTGCATGCAGTCCCCGGCTTCTACCAGCATGACCTTGTCCTCGTACATGAACTTGGCCCAGCCCTTGGTCATCAGCACCATGTGCCACTCGGCCACGTGCCGGTGCCAGCCGGTGCCGTGCTCGGGCGGCCGGTCCACATTCGCCTTCACCAACTGGGCGATCACTCGTCCGCCGGTGGCCGCGGCCATGCCGAGGTCGCGGTACAGGAAGAAGTCGCGCAGCCCGTCGCTGCGCCAGGGCGTCTCGGCGGGCTTCACATGCGAGAACTCGGAAACCAGGGGCTTGTCCAGCATGGCCCTCTCCCGCAAGGGCGCGCGGTGTCCTGCCGCGGCTCAGGCTGCGGAGACTGGCTTCCAGCGCTCTCCAATGGGGTCTGCGACGCCAAGCCTCGCACGCCATGCTGCACCGCAGCAACGCATTTCCGCGCATTGCTGCCAGCCGCGCTGCTCGCGGTAGTTTCGCTTCAATTCCACCGCCCCCTCGGGGCAGAACCTTCCCATGCACTTGCCCCGCGCCTTCCTGCCCCTCCGCCACCGCGTATTCCGCGGCCTCTGGGTCGCGACGCTGGCCAGCAATATCGGCCTGTGGATCCAGAACACCGGCGCCGGCTGGCTGATGACCATCCTCGACCCCGACCCGATGATGGTCAGCCTGGTGCAGGCCGCCTCCATGCTGCCGGTCTTCCTGCTGGCGCTGCCGGCCGGGGCGCTGGCCGATATCATCGACCGCCGGGTGTTCCTGATCTGCGCCCAGGCCTGGATTTTGGTCAACGCGCTGGTGCTGGCGGTGGCCAGCGGCACCGACAGCATCGGCCCCTGGGGGCTGCTGGCACTGACCTTCGCCATCGGCGCCGGCAATGCCATGAACTTCCCTGCCTGGGCCGCCATCACACCGGAGTTGCTGCCGAAGGAGGAGTTGGTCGGCGCCATTGCGCTGAACGGCATCAGCTTCAACATCGCGCGCGCGGTCGGCCCGGCGTTGGGCGGCTTCGCCATTGCCTGGGCCGGGCCGGAAGCCGCCTTCGTGCTGAACGCGGTCAGCTTCATCTGGCTGATCGTGGTGCTGCTGCTATGGAAGCCGGAAGCCCGCAACCGCCGCATGCCGCCGGAGCACCTGGTTTCCGCCATGCGGGCCGGGCTGCGCTTCGTCCGCGCCACCCCGGCCATGCATGCGGCCATCCTTCGGTCCTGCGTGTTCTTCCTGTTCAGCGCCTCCATCTGGGGGTTGATGCCGCTATTCGTGCGCCAGCAGCTGGGCCTCGGCCCGCAGGCCTTCGGCATGATGCTGGCCACCATGGGCGCGGGCGCGGTCGCCGCCGGCTTCGCGCTGCCCATGGCACGGGCGCGCTTCAACCGGGACCAGCTGGTGTTCGGCGCTTCGCTGCTGGCGGCGCTGGGCATGGCGATACTGGCCGTGTCGCACCACTGGGCGCCGGCCATGTTCGCCATGCTGATCTTCGGCGCCGCCTGGATCAGCGCCGGCGCCACGCTGTCCACCGCGGCGCAGCTGGCCTGCCCGGCCTGGGTGCGGGCGCGGGCGATCGCGATCTATCAACTCTGCTTCTTCGGCGCCATGGCGCTCGGCTCGGCGCTGGCCGGCTGGTTGGGTGGCCGCTTCGGCGTCTCCTACGGGCTGGGCATCCTGGCCGCCGGCGCGGCGCTGAGCGCGGTGGCGACCATGCGCTGGACGCTGGAGTTCGGTGGTCCCGGCCAGGGCGTGGTGATGGTGCCGGACGCGCTGCCGCTGCCCAAGCCAGCCGCCCCGGCGCATGAACTCCGCACCCTGCTGCACGAAAACAGCAACCGCGTGCTGGAGGTGGTGCGCTACCGCATCAACCCCGACCAGCGCGAGGACTTCCTGGCGGCGATGCGCGAGGTGCGACTGGTGCGGCTGCGCGGCGGCGCCATGCTGTGGCGACTATATGAGGATGTCGCCACCCCCAACCTCTACGCCGAGCTTTGGGCGGTGGAGACCTGGACCGAGCACCTGCGCGAACACAGCCGCCACACCGCCGAGGACCTGGTGGTGCTGGCCCGCGCCGCCACCTACCAGCAGGAAGGCACCCCCGAGGCGGCGCGCTACCTGAACGTGCAGCCGTAGAATGTTATCGTCGCAGGCGGAATCGCCGAAGACGTGAATCAGTCTCTCCAACAACAAGCGTAGAGCGTGAGCGCTTCAGTCAGAAGCGATCACGCTCTAAGGGCGGCGATTCAGCGCGCGGGCTGCACAGCCGCATCGGCCGGCAGTTCCGCCGGCGCCGCGGCCGGTGCGTTGTCGCGCTCGGCCTGCCACATCAGCATGCCGCCAAAGCAGCAGCCCAGAATCGCCATGGCCTGGTAGTCACCCAGGTAGATGGAGCCGACCGCACCGGCGAAAAGCAGGGCGGTCACCACCCAGAAATTGCGGCCGATCAGCCGGAACAATACTGCGAGCATGCGAGGAAGCCTCCTGTTGACGCCCCCAGGCTCCGGTACCGGCGATGGAAACAGGGTGGGAGCAGAATGAAGCCGTCGACAGGAAGCTCGCTCACGGGCTGTTCATGCGTCATCCGGCGCCCTGAAGGGTTGCCGTTGCCGCGCTTGTGGGTGGGGCTTGTGCCACGCCCCATCGCAACAGATATCCCGTTTCGATTCCAAAGGAGACCGACATGGCCAAGACGCCCGCCCCCACCCGCATGCTGCCCACCCGCAACGACGTGCCGAGCAACGCCAAGCAGGTCTCGATCCAGACCCTGCAGGCCTGCCTGAGCGACACGGTCGATCTCTACAACGCCACCCGCCAGGCGCATTGGAACGTGAAGGGGCCGCATTTCGGGGAGCTGCACAAGCAGTTCGAGGCCAATTACACCGCCCTGGCCGAAGCCGGTGACGAACTGGCCGAGCGCATCGTGATGCTGGGCGGCACCGCCCATGGCACCACCCAGACCATCGCCGGAGCCACCCGGCTGCCGCCCTACCCGACCGACCTCTATGCCGGGCTGGACCACGTGGCCGCGCTGGCGGACCGCTATGCCATGGTCGGCAAGGCGCTGCGCGAAGGCATCGACAGCACTGCGGAAGCCGGCGACGCCGATACGGCGGACCTGCTGACCGGCCTCAGCCGCGCCGCCGACAAGATGCTGTGGATGCTGGAAGCGCACCTGCCGCACGATCGGCACGAATAGGCCGGTCGCGAAAACGCCCTTCCCGCAGCCACGGGAAGGGCGCCGTTTCGTCTCACACGGCGCACCCGTTAACCCGGCGCGCCGCAATCGTTTCAGCCGCGATAGTCGGGCTTGTCGCCCTCCACCAGGCGCAGCGCGCTGATCCAGGCCGGGCCGTAGCTTTCCGCCGCGTTCGGCCGATGGAACTGCCGCGCCGCGTGCTCGCAGACTTCTTTCGGCGGGAAGACCAGCGCCGCGCCGCCGCTCATCGCCGCAATCTGCGCCGAGCACGCGCGCTCCAGGTAATAGAGCTGGTCATAGGCCTGCGCCGCCGTATGGCCGCACACCAGCAGGCCGTGGTTGCGCAGGATCATCGCGTTGTGGGTGCCCAGGTCGCGCACCAGCCGCACCCGCTCATCCTCGTCCAGCGCAATGCCCTCATAGTCGTGATAGGCCAAGTGGCCGTAGAACTTCATCGCGTGCTGGCTGATCGGCAGCAGGCCGTCGCGCTGCGCCGCCACCGCCATGCCGTCGCGCGTATGGGTGTGGATGACGAAGTGGGCGTCGTCCCGCGCCATGTGCACGGCGCTGTGGATGACGAAGCCGGCGGTATTCACCAGCCGCGTGCCGGGCACCCAGTCGGGGTAATCCTCCAGCGCGTTGCCGTTCGCGTCGATCTTCACCAGGTCGCTGGCGCGCATCTCGTGGTGCATCACGCCGTAGCGGTTCAACAGGAACACCGGCTCCGGCCCCGGCAGGCGGGCGCTGATGTGGGTGTAGATCCAGTCGGTCCACTTGTGGTGCGCGCACAGCCGATACAGCGCCGCCAGGTCGCAGCGGATCTGCCATTCCTCGTCGGACCAGCCGCGCTGCTGGGCAATGGGTGCCATCACGTTCATGGGCCGGGCCTCCTTGGGGTTTGAGCGATCCTCCCCCCGTGGGCAGGCTTGCGTCAACACCCGGCCCCGCCTAACTGCCGGAAACCCGGGGGAGAACCAAACCATGCCGACACGCCGCAGCCTTGCCCTGGCCGCCGCCGCCCTTGCCGCGGGCGGCAACGCCGCCGCACAAGACGGCCCCGTCACGCTGGTGGTGCCCTTCACCCCCGGCACCGGCATGGACATCCTGGCCCGGCTGTTCAGCCCCTACCTGCAACGCAGGCTGGACCACCCGGTGGTGGTGGACAACAAGCCCGGCGCTTCCGGCAATATCGGCACCCAGCAGGTCGGCCGCGCCGCGCCCGATGGCCGCACGCTGATGGTCCACGCCAACACCTTCGTCACCAACGTGCCACTGTTCTCCCCGGCGCCCTACGACCCCATCCGCGGCTTCACCCCCATCATCCTGCTGACCGAGGGCGACCTCGTCCTCTGCACCAACATGGACGTGCAGGCCGCCACCGCGCAGCAGCTGGTGGAGTTGGCGAAGCGCGGCCCGATCGACTACGCCAGCCCCGGCATCGGCACGCCACAGCACCTGGCCATGGCGCTGTTCGGCCTGGAAGCGAAGGTGGAGCTGAACCACATCCCCTATCGCGGCAGCGCCCCGGCCCTGCAGGACCTGGTGGGCAAGCGCGTCCACGCCATGGCCATGCCCATCACCACCGCGCTGCCGCTGGCCGCGCAAGGCCGCATCCGCATGATGGCCGTCGGCAGCCCGCAGCGCGCGCCCACCGCGCCCGATGTCCCCACCTTCGCCGAGGCCGGTTTTCCGGGTGTGCAGGTCGGCTTCTGGTATCCGGTCTTCGGCCCACCTGGCATGGCGCCGGCCCTGGTGGAGCGCTTCAACCTCATCCTCAACGAATGGCTGCGCGAGCCCGACACCGCTGCCCGCCTGCGCGACCAGGGCATGTCCCCGCGCGGCGGCCCGCCGCAGGTACTGGCGGAGCTGGTCCGCGACGACCTGGCCCGCTGGACGCGCGTGATCCGCGAAGCGAAGATCACCGCCGAGTAGAGCCTGATCGGCCGAGGCGGCAACGCCGAAAGCCGTGAATCAGTCTCCCCAAACAGTGCCAAACCAGCGCCGCGCCCCACATGCCGCCCAAGACTGACAAGGCCAGCCCCATGCAAGACATCCTGATCCTCGGCGCCGGCCCGGCCGGCCTGACCCTGGCGCTCTCGCTGCACCAGGCCGGCATCCCCTGCCGCGTGTTCGAACAGGCGCCGGAGATCAAGGCCGTCGGCGTCGGCGTCAACCTGCTGCCGCACGCGGTGGCGGAACTGGCCAAGCTGGGCCTGCTGGAAGCGCTGCAGGCCCGCGCCGTCACCACCGACGAGGCGCAGTTCTTCAACCGCTACGGCCAGCTGATCCACGCGGAAAAGCTCGGCCAGGGCGCCGGCTACCCCGCGCCGCAGCTCAGCATCCACCGCGCCGATTTGCAGGACGTGCTGCTGGCCGCCACGCGCGAGCGCCTGGGGCCGGACAGCGTCAGGCTGGGCCACCGCGTGACCGGCGTTGAGACGCAAGGGGCGGAGGCGGTTGTCCACTTCGCCGAAGGCAAGCCGGACGCCCGCGGCAGCGCCGCCATCGCCGCCGATGGCGTCCACAGCACGGTCCGCAAGCAGTTCCACCCGCACGAAACCGGCTTCCACTACACCGGCTACAACATGTGGCGCGGGGTGACGGCGTGGAAGCCCTTCCTGACCGGCGCCACCATGACGCGCGCGGGCTGGCTGGCCGACGGCAAGATGGTCATCTACCCCATCCGCAACAACATCGACGCCGAGGGCCGCCAGCTGATCAACTGGGTGGCCGAGGTGGAATGGCCCAACCCGATCGACCGCGACTGGAACCGCCGAGGCAAGCTGGAGGACTTTCTGCCGTTCTTCGCCGATTGGCATTTCCCCTGGCTGGACGTGCCGGCGATGATGCAGGCGGCCGAGGTGGTGCTGGAATTCCCCATGGTGGACCAGGACCCGCTGCCCTGGTGGACCCAAGGCCTATGCACGCTGATGGGCGACGCCGCCCACCCCATGGTGCCCCGCGGCAGCAACGGCGCCGGCCAGAGCATTCTGGACGCCGTGGCGCTGACCAAGGCTTTTGTGAGTGGCGGCCCGGTGGCGGGCGTGCTGGCGGCGTATGAGGCGGAGCGCCGGCCGGCGACTTCGGCGGTGGTGCTGCAGAACCGCAAGGCGCCGCCGGATGCGCTGCTGGGCGAGGTGTACAAGCGCACCGGCAACAAGCCGTTCGGGCGGATTGAGGACGTGATCAGCCGGGAGGAATTGCTGGCGATAACCAATGGATACAAGCAGGTGGCGGGGTATACGCTAGAGGATGTGGCGAGGAGAGCGGCGGGGTAACAGGGTTTATAACGATATCGTACCTATTGATGCGTTGGATGTATCTCTGAGCTCGGCACTTAGCTGCGGAGGCAAGGACCCATGAGGCCTGGACTTGGACATATCTTTTCCGCAACGGTCGCATGCATCCTGGTCATCCGGCCTGCCGCCGGCCAGATCGCTCCCCAGGTGAGCGCTGCGGCTCTGCCCCGATGCGTCATCCCGGTCAGTATCGATCGCGAGTTCATTGTCTTCTTCGATCCGCACAGCACGCAACTGAGTGATCGTGGGCGGCAGATCCTCGATGAATTGGTGAGGTTGGGGCGCGAAGACAGGCTCTGGCTGATCCTTGAAGGCAGCACCGACAGGGCTGAAACCGGGCCGAGCGATGATCGTTTAGCCTTGCGGCGCGCAGAATCAGTCCAGGTCTATCTCGAAGCACAGGGCCTATCCTCATACCGGATCGTACGGCGCGATGTGGGCGAACGCCGGCTGGTTCCAACTAACCCCGGCATCGCTGAGCCGCAGAACCGAAGTGTGCGGATCGGGACTGACGGCCTTGGACAGAAAAGACGTGAGGCGCGGGTGCGCGATTGCGCGACCTGGATTACCGAGCACTGCTTAGCTGGTTCGCCGAATCAGGTGCACCAGGAATGCACACGGGCGATCATTACTCTGACCAGATTTGGACTTGCCTGGTAACTGGCGTGCAGGCGCGAAGCTGATGGAGACTCGTCACTTTCTCGCCGACGCCGCTCACGATTGAACTTCGAGGTTGCTCGACAACCCGGAAGTGAGGAGCGTGCCACTGAGCTCGCGGAGGGCCGGTGCCAGAAGATGCTGAAAAGCGAGGACCACGCCCTTGCTAGCTTGCGCAATCAGAATGTTTCTGTTATGTTCTAACGCGTGCTGGCTTCTCAGCCCTCCGCTCTTTCCCACCGCGCATCCGCCGTCCCTCCGTGCCGCGCCCGCCGGGCACCCCAACTCGCGCAGCGCCGAGCCTTCGGCCGCACCCCACCGCCGGCCCACAACCACCCCGGTCGCTTATTTGTCCGAAACACGCAGTTCCGCGCGCCGCCAAGCGCACGCGGACCGGGCAGCCCCCGCCGGGCCACCTCACCCATTTGTCCGAAACCCGCCGGCCCCGCGCCCCACCCTCGGCCTATTTGTCCGAACCAAGCATTTCCTGCGTTTCCGCCCGTGGCCCTACCAGATCACCACCGCCACCACGGTACTCGCCACCAGCCCGAGAATGACGGGCACGAACAGCACCCGCACCGCCTCCAGCACCGGCACCCGGGCAAACCCGGTCACCGCGATCAACGAACTCCAGGCCACCAGCGTCCCGCCACCGGTCCACACCGCGCCCATCTGCCCCACCGCCGCCAGCGTGGTCGCCGCCAGGCCACTCGCTGGGGCCAGCGCGCCGGAAAGCGCCCCGGTCAGCGGCAGCCCGGCAAAGCCGGAGCCATCAATGCCGGTAATCATGCCCACCAGCAGCACGCCGAACGCCACCACCATCGGCTGCGCGGGTATCATGTGCTGCCAGGCCTGGATCACCTCGAACAGCAAATCCGGCCCCTTGCCCGCCACGCCCAGAATCGCGCCGGACGTATCCGCCGCCCCCATGAAGAAGAAGCCGGCAATCGGCAGCACCGTGCCCATGGCGCGGAAGCTGAACACCAGCCCCTCCACCAGGTGGTCCGCCACCGTGTGCATCGCCTGCCGGCCCATGGTGCCGAAGGTAGCCACGATCATCATCAGCGCCGCCGTCCCGCCCACCAGCGCCGCCGCGTCGCCGCCGCGCAGCGTCGGCAGCCCCGGAAACAGCCGTGGCGCCACCATCACCAGCACCACCAGGCCGAACACCAGCGGCGTCGCCACCGCCAGCATCGTGCCCCAGCGCGGCTTGTCGGCCGGCGCGTCCTTCGCCTCGGAAGCCGCCAGCCCCTCCGCGATGCTGGACTTGTCGAAGCTGCCGATCTTCTCGGCCACCGCCGCGCGGTCCTCTGCGAGTGTCACGCCCTGCTGCCACTCCGCCAGATGCTGCGGGCTGGCCGGCCGTATCCCACCGCGGATGCGCCAGTAGCCCAGCCCCAGCGCCACCGCGCCGGTGATCAACGAAAGCACCAGGGCCTTGTCCGCCACCTGCGCCGCCAGTTCCGGCACGCCCGCCGCCCGCGCGGAAATGCCGGGCGCCACGCGGATCACGTAGTCGGATGACAGCGCCATCCCCTGCCCGGCCACCGCCACGGCCACCGCCGCGCCCATGGCCGGCAACCCCGCCGCAATCGCCGCCGGCAGCAGCGTCGCCGCCATCAGCGGCACCGCCGGCGTCGGCCAGAAGAACAGGCTGATCACATAGGTCCCCGCCGCCAGCATGAAGAAGGCGCGCGTTCCCGTGGTCATCACCTTCTGGAACGGCCGCACCATCAGCACGTCGCTGCCCGCCGCCCGCAGCGCATGCAGCAGGCTGGTCATCAGCGCGATGACCAGGAAGATGTTGAACAGCTCCTTCGCCGCCACCAGGGAGGCGTTGAACACGCTGATCGTCGCACCCACCAGGCTGCCGCTGAAGCTCAGCGCCACGACGAAGCTGGCGAGGATCGCCGGCACCACCACATTGGCCCGCAGTACCATGGCGGCCACGATGGCGCCGACGCCGAGCAGGTACCAGTAATGCACCGGCCCCAGCATAACCGTGGCGGTATTCATGCAGCCTCTCCCTCGCCTCTTCACCGCAGCGTTGTATACGGCAGCCCCCCAGGTCAACCGCTAAACGCCGCCGCCGCCGGGCTTTCGCACCGTGAGTGCCCGCATCGAGCGCACCGCATGGCGCAAAAACCGCCCGATGCCCTTGTTGGGCCCTGCGTTTCTGCCGTATACGGCGGCACGAAGGAGTTCTGCCATGGCCCCGCCCCGCGCCAAGCTCAGCGACCGGGTCTTCGCCGAACTCCGCGCCGGCATCCTCTCGGGCCGCTACCGCCCCGGTGAGCGCCTGGTGGAGGAAAAGCTCTCGCCGGAATACGGCGTCTCCCGCGTGCCGATGCGCGAGGCCATCAAGCGCCTGCAGGCCGAGGGCCTGGCCAGCGCCGCCGAGGATGGCCGCGGCGCCATGGTCACCTCCCTGTCACCGGAAGCGGTGGAGGAACTGGTAGAAGCCCGCGCCGTGCTGGAGGGCCTCAACGCCCGCTTCGCCGCCCGCCACCGCGACAGCACCATGCTGGCCCGCCTGCGGGAGGTGCTGGAGCGTGGCAATGCCGCTGCCGGCCATGCCGGCGCCGAGGAACTGGTTGCCCTGAACGGCGCCTTCCACGACCTGCTCTACCGCGCCGGCAGCACCAAGGTGCTCCCGGACCTGATCCGCCCGCTGAGGGAACGAACCAACCTGGTGTTCCGCCTGAACAGCACCGAACGCGCCGAGGAGGACTGGCGCGAGCACGCCATGATCCTGGCCGCGGTGGTGGAGGGCGACGAGGAACTGGCCGCGCTGCTGGCCGCGCGGCACGTGCGTCGCGCGGCACGCGCGCGGATGAAGTGATGCGGCAGCGGCCCGACCCCTGCCCCGGCTACTTCGCCCGCTTGAGCGCCAGCCGCTTCGGCGCCGCGCCGGTGCAGAGGCGCTGGAACTGCGCCAGCGTCTCCGCCGGCCACTGCCCCGCCTTGCGCTTCTCCAGATCGACGCAGAGGTAGAGCACCTCGTTCTCCGCCGCCAGCCAGCCTTCGGTGGCGTGGTACATCCGGTGCAGGCAGATCAGCCGCTTGTCGTCGAAGACCAGCGCCTCGCTCTCGAAGGCCAGCGGCATGCCCTCGCGCACCTCGCGCACATAGGCCAGCCAGTTCTCGATGGCGAAGGTGCCCAGGCCCTGGTCATGCAGGCTCGCGCCCAGGTTCAGGGTGGACCATTGGTGGTCGGTGGCGATGTCGAACACCACCGCATAGAAGCCCATGTTCATGTGGCCGTAGTGGTCCACCCATTCGGGGCGAACCGTCGCCAGCACCGGGCGTGTCACGCTCATTCAGTCACTCCTCAACAACCCGGATAGGCCAGCCAGCCCAGCACCTGGCCGGAATCATCCTCCTGCCGCCGCGCATCGGCGCAGTGGCGGTCCAGGAAGAAGGCCGGCGCCGCGGGGTTGACCGGCGGGGCGTCGCCAACCGGGCCACGCCGCAGCACGCGGCCGTCCGGCCGGGCGATGCACAGCTCGGTCTCGGCGCCATGCCGCACCCGCACCGCCACGGCGAAGGCCTGCTGCCGCGCGGCGTAGTCGGCGAAGGCGGTGGCATCGCCTTCCAGGCAGCCACGCAGCGCGGCGCCGAAGGCCGGCAGCCGCGTGGTCCAGTCGGCGGGCTGGGCCAGCGCCGGTGTCGCCACCAGCGCCAGCAAAAGGACAACCGCTGCCCTCATGCAACCGGCACGGGACCACGCCGCGGGCCGAACCACCGCACTCAGTGCCGCGTGAGTCAAGACGGCGGATGCCGTCATGCCGAAGCCGTGCGTGCGCACGGCCCCCGTCGCTTCAGGGCAGGCAAATGATTGATGTCAGCGGTCAAGCAACTTGACCACGCACATCAATGGATTTCCTCGCTCTTGGCCAGCGCCTCGCGCAGCTTGCCGATATCGAAGTCGTCGCGCTTCACCATGTCCAGGATCACCGCTTCCTTGCGGCTGATCAGGTCGATGGCAGCGGGGATGAGCGTGACCACATCGGCCGGGATCACCACCGCGCCGTGGCGGTCGGCGTGCACCACGTCGTCATGCTCGCAGGGCATGCCGTGGACCATCACCGCGCGGCCGTAGTCCACCATGTGCACATGCGCATGGCTGGGGTTGACAATGCCGAGGATCTGGAAGCCCGGCGCCAGCATGTCGATGTCGCGGAAGCTGCCATTGGTGACGCAGCCCTGCACCTTCAGGCCACGATGGACATTGCTGTTCACCTCGCCCCACATGGCGCCGATGCCCGGCGTCTCATCCAGGTCCTCGATCACCACGATGGTCGGCAGGTCGGCCTCGGCGACATATTCGTACCAGCCGATCCGCGCCGCGCGGTCCTGGTCCTTGGTGCGGCCGGAAGGCTGCGCCGCACGGATCTGCCCGGTGCGCGCCAGGCCGCAGATCGGCGGCAGGCCGGGGTCGGCGGCGGTGAAGGGGGTGGTGGTGAAGCCACGGCCGCGGCGATGCGGCGCCACGATCTCCAGCGCATTGCAGATCGTCGGCGTGTCCCAGCGGCGCAGCAACTCAAGGTCGGCGGCGGTGAACGGGCGGTCGGTCATGGGTAAATCCTCCAGAGGTCATCCTCGGCCGCCACGGCAGCCCGGTCAAATCCCGCGTCGGCGGCGTGCCCGCTGCCGACGCGCTGGTCATTTCGCACTGTCGCCGCGGCGGCGCCCGGCTACACTCCACGCCATGAGCCTGCGCATCGCCCGCGCCGACGCCGCCACCCATACCGGCCCGGTCAGATCCCGCAACGAGGACAGCCTGGTGCAGCGGCCGGAGCTTGGCCTGTGGGCGGTGGCGGATGGCGCCGGCGGACACGGCGCCGGCGATGTCGCCAGCCAGGCGGTGGCCGCGGCGCTGCAGGCGCTGCAGGCTGCCCCCGGCCAGGTGCTGCCGGCCACGCGGGACGCCCTGCTGGCGGTGAATGCCGCGCTCCATGCCCAGGGCGCCGCCACGCGGCGGACCATCGCCACCACGGTGGTGGCGCTGGTGCTGGGGCCCGCGGGGGCGGACCTGCTATGGGCCGGCGACAGCCGCTGCTACCTGCTGCGCGACGGCCGGCTGCAATGTCTGACGCGCGACCATTCCCTGGTGCAGGAACTGCTGGAAGCCGGCGATATCACCGAGGACGAGGTGGAGGAGCACCCGCAGGGCAACATCATCCTGCGCGCCGTCGGCGCCGAGGCCGAGGTGGCGTTGGACCTGGTGCATTGCCCGCTGCGGCCGGGCGACCGGCTGCTGCTGTGCTCGGATGGGCTGTACCGCGCCCTGCCGCGGGCCGAGTTGGCGGCGCTGCTGGCCAGCGGTGGCGCCGAAGCCATGGTGGCGGCGGCGCTGGCACGGCACCCTCGCGACAATGTCACGGCGCTGGTGGTGCAGCTGGCGGGGTAACAGGGAAACCGTTGGGCATCGGCAGTTCCGCCGGGCGGCTGGCCCGTGGTAGCGTGGCCGCAATACCAGAACGGGAAGCCAGACCATGCCCCGCCACCTCCTGCTCGCCGGCCTTGCCGGGCTGACCCTTGCCCTGGCGCAGCCGGCGCCCGTGGCCGCCCAGGCCGACCCGGCGGCGCGCGCGCTAATCGAGCGGCTGCGGCCGCAGCCGGGCGGCGCCACCCGCGGCATTCGCCTGCCAGCGGAACCCGCTGGCAGCACGGCCGCAGTGGCGCCAGCCGCGGCGGCGCCCTCGGGTTCGGCCAGCGCCGGCAGCAGCCAGGCCCCCGCCGTGCGCCAGGCCGCCGCCACCCGCCGCGACACCACGGCGCCGGATGGCGTTGCCGCGGTCTCCCTGACCGTCAACTTCCAGCTGGGGTCCGCAACGCTGACGCCGGACGCCGAACGCGCGCTGGCCCCGCTCGGCCGCGCGCTGGCCTCCAACGACCTGGCCAGCTACCGCTTCCGCATCGAGGGCCATACCGACACGGTGGGCGACACCATGCTGAACCGCACCCTGTCGGAACGCCGCGCCATTGCCGTGCGCAACTACCTGGAGGCGCGCTACGGCGTCTCGCCGAACCGGCTGGAAGCGGTTGGCTTCGGCGACAAGCAGTTGCTGGTGGATACCGCGCCGCAGGTGAACGAGCCGCGCAACCGCCGGGTGCAGGTCCTGAACATCGGCAGCTGAGGCGATGCCGGAGGCTGTAATGGCGCCGCGCCGCAGCGGCCTGGGGTGGCTTGTGCTGGCCGTGGCGGCGCTGGCCGCCGGCGCCTGGTGGCATGGCCTGCCGCAGCTGTGGCTGCCGGCGCCACCACCGGCCACTACGCCAGCCGCCACCGCCGAAGCCTTCGCCGAAGCCGACGAGGACGCCATCCTGGCGCTGCGCCCGGCAGCGCCGGTGATGTTGCGCCTGGCCGGCGAGGCACGTGTCTTCGTCCTGGTCTTCCCCGACTTGGTGGCCCAGGCCGCCACCATGAACCGCGTCGCCGCGCTGGTGGAAAAGGCCGGCTTCGCCCGAGACCGCCTGGCCACCGCCGAGGAGCTGGCCCGCGCCATCGCCGCCCGCGGCGACACGCCGGCCACCTGGTACCTGGCACACGACTACAGCGCGGCGGACCTGCGGCGCTTCTTCCAGCTGGCGGCCAGCGGCGCGCAGCCGTTGAGCGCCGACGAAGCCTGGCTGCAGGCCCAGTTGCCGCCGCTGCGGGCCAGCGCCGGGGCCGACGACTTCGCCCTGCTGACGCTGACCGCCAATACCGGCGGCGGCGACGAGGTGATGCGCGCGGCGGTGCTGCGGCATGAGGTCGCCCACGGCCGCTTCTTCACCCGCCCGGCCTTCGCCGCCCGGGTGATGACGCTGTGGCGCGAGGGGCTGACCACCGAGGAGCGCGGCGCCTTCACCGCCTATCTGGCGGGCGAGGGCTATGACACCGGCAATGAGGCGCTGATGGCCAACGAGGCGATGGCCTACCTGGCCTTCACGCCGGACCCGCGCCTGTTCAAGCCGGAAGCGATCGGCTTCACCACCGAACGCGCCGCCGCGCTGCGGCTGCTGTACGAACGGGCGCTGGACTGAAGCGGCTTCAGCGCGCTTCCCGCGTCGGCACCACCAGCGCCAGGGCGGCGACCTTGTTGCCCTGCGCTTCCGCCTGGCCCAGCGCCCCGGCCAGGGCCGCCAGCCAGGCCTCGGTGCGTTCCACCATCGGGCGCGGCGCGGCGTAGAGCGGCCGGTCGGAGACCAGCGCCACCAGCAGGTCAGTGCCGAAGGGCTCGTCCACCACCCAGCCCTCGAAGCCCGGGGCAGGCTCGCCGAAGCGTTGGCGGGCGCCGGCCACCATGGGCTGCGGCGCGACGATATGCGCCACCTGGCCGGAACTGAGCAGGTAGGTGACGGCAAGCTGCCCGGCGCGGTCCGGCATGGTCAGGTCGAAGCGCACCAGGTCGCCCTTCTGCAGCGGCATGGTGCCGACCAGGCCGCCAGCCGGCGCGCCGGCGGCACGGCTGCGCAACTGGTCCAGCACCGCGCAGAACGGGCCGTCGAAGCTCTCCACCTGGCCCTGCACCGCGCTGTCCAGCACGCGGGCCGCGGCCAGGGCCTGGCGCAGCGCCGGTTCGTTGTCGCGGCGCGAGAGGCCGGAAAGGCGCAGGCCGGATTCACTTGGCACCGCCGCCACCAGGGCGCAGGGCAGCGCGGCAATGGCGCGGGCGGCGGCAGCGAAATCGGGTGCGGCCGGGGCTGGCACCGGAGGGACCAGGGCCGTTGGGGCCATGCCGGGCGCGGCTGGCGGCGCGCGGTCCGGCGCCATGCCGAACCAGGCCAGCGCCAGCACGGCCGCCGCAGCCACTCCGCCCAACGCCGCCAGCGGCAGGCCCTTGCGTGGGGTAGCGGCGGGGCTGGGCGGGGTGGCCGCCGCGACGAAGCTGTCGGGCATCGCCGGCGCCATGGTCGCGCCCGTGGTGGTCACCACGGTGGCGTCGTCGCCGCGCACCAGCATGCCGCTGGCATCGGCGGGTTCCGAGGCGGCGGCGCGGACCGCCACGGCGAAGTCGGCGGCGGTGGTGAAGCGGTCCGCCGGGCGCTTGGCCAGCGCGCGCACCATCACCTGGTCGAAGGCGCGCGGCGCAGTCACGGAGAGCTGGCTCGGCGGCGCGGCCTCGGTGTTCAGCGCCTTGTGCAGCACGGCGGTATAGCCGCCGGGAAACGGCTTTTCCGCGGTCAGCAACTGGTACAGCACCACCCCGGCGGCCCACAGGTCGGCGCGGCTGTCCACCGTCTCGCCGCGCAGCTGCTCGGGCGCCATGTAGCTCGGCGTGCCCATGACGGTGCCGACCTGGGTCATCGAGGAGTTCTCGATGCGGGCAATGCCGAAATCGGCGATCTTGACCATCATGCCGCCGGTGCCATCCGGGCTGAGCATGATGTTGGCCGGCTTGATGTCGCGATGCACCACGCCGCGCGCATGCGAATAGGCCAGCGCGCCGAGGATCTGGTTCATCAGCCGGACGATCTCCGGCAGCGGGAAGCGTTCGTCGCGGTCGAAGTAGGATTTCAGCGTGCCGCCTTCGACCAGCTCCATCACGATCCAGGCGCAGCTGTCGTTCTCGCCATAGTCATAGACGCCGACGATGTTCGGATGCGCCAGCCGGCCGGCGGCCTGGGCTTCGCGGCGGAAGCGGGCATGGGCGTCCTGCGCCTCGGTATCGTCCACCGCCGGGCGCTGCACCACCTTGATGGCAACGCGGCGTTCGATGTTGCGGTCCAGCGCCTCGAACACCACGCCCATGGCGCCGCTGCCGAGCGTGCCGCGCAGCTCGTACTTGCCGGTCAGTTCCGGCGGCAATGGGTTCGGCGTGGTTTCGGATGGCATGGGTCGGATGATGCCTACAAAGCCACGCGGCGGCCATCGCCGATGAGGGCGAAGGGCGCCCAGAAGAACGGGTGCGCGAACTCGGCCGGCAACGCCTTGCCTGCCTCCTCCAATATCAGCAGTTGCGCGCCGCGCAGCGAGGCGGCGGAGGACGCCCCACCCTGCTGGCGCCGAAGCGAATCGGCCACCGTCAGCGCCGCGGCGGTGTCGTCCACTGCCCAATGCGTCACCATCAGGCCGCGGGCGCCGGCATAGAAGAAGGCGCGGGCCAGGCCGGAAAGCGCTTCGCCGCCGCCAGCGCCGCCGGGGCCGCCGGTGTTGCAGGCGGAGAGCACCACCAGGTCGGCGTCCAGCTTCAGCGACAGCAGGTCGGAGGCGGGGATGAAGGAGGTGCCGGCATCCGCCGCACCGGCCTGCGGCGAGACGATGATCGAGGGTTCCGGCAGGCAGGACAGTTCGCCCGGCA
>CANBNK010000101.1 GCA_947371015.1 Acetobacteraceae bacterium
TGACCCGAAGGGGCGCGGTGTTGCGTTGACCCGAAGGGGCGCGGTGTTGCGTTGACCCGAAGGGGCGCGGGGTTGCGTTGACCCGAAGGGGCACGGTGTTGCGTTGACCCGAAGGGGCGCGGGGTTGCCTTGACCCGAAGGGGCACGGCCCCGCGTTGACCGGGGGTCACGGGGTTGCGTTGACCGGGGGGGCGCGCATCCCTAGCTTCCGGCATCATGTCCGACACGCTTCGCATCGCTCTCGCCCAGCTCAATCCGCATACCGGGGATATCCGCGGCAATGCGGACCGTATCCGCGCCGCCCGGGCCGAGGCCGCGCGCCTCGGCGCCGACCTGGTGGTGACGCCCGAGTTCAGCATCGGTGGCTATCCGGTGGAGGATTTGGTGCTGAAACCGGCCTTCAACGAGGAATGCGCCCGCGCCATTGCCGACCTGGCCGCCGAGACCGCCGATGGCGGACCGGGCCTGGTGGTCGGCGGCCCCTGGGTGGAGAACGGCCGCCGCCACAATGCGCTGTTCGTGCTGGAAGGCGGCCGGATTCTGGCCAAGCGCGCCAAGCATGAGTTGCCGAACTACGGCGTGTTCGATGAGAAGCGCGTGTTCGAGGCCGGGCCGGCGCCGGGGCCGGTGGCGTTCCGTGGCTTCCGCCTGGGGCTGATGATCTGCGAGGATTGGTGGTTCCCGAGCGTTTCCGAGACGCTGGCCGAAAGCGGCGCGGAGATTCTCGTCAGCATCAATGGCTCGCCGTTCGAGGTGGGCAAGATGCAGCGCCGCATTGATCTCGCGGTGCCGCGGGTGGTGGAAACCGGGCTGCCCTTCGTCTTCCTGGCGCAGGTCTGTGGCCAGGATGAGCTGGTGTTCGAGGGCGCCAGCTTCGTGCTGAACCCCGACCGTTCGCTGGCGGTGCAGATGCCGGCCTTTGCCGAGGCGCTGGTGGTCACCGAATGGCACCGCGAGGGCGAGCGCCTGGTGTGCAAGCCGCAGCCGCCGGCGAAGCTGCCGGGCGAGCTGGAGCAGATTTGGCAGGCGATGGTGCTGGGCCTGCGCGACTATGTCGGCAAGAACCGTTTTCCCGGCGTGGTGCTGGGGCTGTCGGGCGGCATCGACAGCGCCATTTCAGCCGCCGTGGCCGCCGACGCGCTGGGCGCCGACAAGGTGCGGGCGGTGATGATGCCCAGCCCCTACACCAGCAGCGAGAGCCTGGAGGACGCCGCCGAATGCGCGCGGCTGCTGGGGATCAGCTACGAGACGGTGAATATCGGCCCGGCCATGGCGGCGTTCCAGCAGATGCTGGGGCCGGTCTTCGGCAACCGCGCGCCGGATGCCACGGAAGAAAATATCCAGGCGCGGTCGCGCGGCATCACGCTGATGGCCATGTCCAACAAGTTCGGCGACATGGTGCTGACCACCGGCAACAAGTCCGAAATGTCGGTCGGCTATGCCACGCTGTATGGCGACATGTGCGGTGGCTATTCCGTGCTGAAGGACATCTACAAGACCACGGTGTTCGAGCTCTGCCGCTGGCGGAACGAGAACTTCCCGCCCGGCGCGCTCGGCCCCAAGGGCACTGTCATGCCGGAGCGTGTGATCACCAAGCCGCCTTCGGCTGAACTCAAGCCGGACCAGAAGGACCAGGACACGCTGCCGCCCTATGAGGTGCTGGACGCGATCCTGGAAGGGCTGGTGGAAGGCGAGCAGAGCGTCGATGCGCTGGTCGCCGCCGGGCAGGACCGCGCCACGGTGCTGCGGATCTGGCGCATGCTGGACCGCGCCGAATACAAGCGCCGCCAGGCGCCGCCAGGGGTGAAGATTGGCACGCGGGCGTTTGGCCGCGACCGGCGTTACCCCATTACCAATGGCTTTACGGGCTTGATCAAATGAGCGGCCTGGATTCCGGATTGTTGAACCCGCCCGAGGAGTTGGAGGTGCGTATCCTCGACCTCTCGGGCGCCAATGGCAGTGACCCCGTGGAGACCGTGCGCGGCTTCCGCTCCCTGGCCCATGCCAACGCCTTCGCCCGCCGCTACGTGCGGGACAGCCTGGACCGTTGCCGCAGCCGCGGCGCCAAGGCGGAGGCCGTGCTGGCCGCCTGGTTCGCCTTTGGCGAGGATGCGGAAGTCGCCGGCGGCGGCGACCAGGCCTGGAAGAGCGCGACGGAACTGAACGACTTCGCCGCCCGCCCGGCCACCGATGCCGAGGAGCGCAACTGGCGTGCGTTGGACCCGCGCCGCGACGAGGATGACGACGCGGCGGAGGAGGACGAGGAATGAGCTTCGTCGTGCATTGCGGCGACTTCGCCGCCGATGAGGAAGACGACGAGGATGATGGCTGCTGGGAGGTGCCGGGCTTTGCCTCCGCCGCCACGGCCACCGAATACGCCCGCCGCTTCATCCGGGCGCAGATCGAAGACCTCAGGCGCGACGCGGCGGATGCCGTGGTGCTGAAGCAGATGTACCTGATGTGGGGCGAGTACGCGACGACCGAGGGGTTTGACAGCGCCGCCTGGGTTGACCATTGCATCGCCACCCCGGCCAGCCGCAAGGCCGAAACCGACTACGACGCGCTGGACCCCAACCCTTGAAACTCCGCTTCGCCCCTTCTCCGACCGGCTATCTGCATGTCGGCAATGCCCGGGTTGCCCTGGCCAATTGGCTGTTCGCCCGCCAGCAGGGCGGCCAGGTGCTGCTGCGCCTGGATGACACCGACACCGGCCGCTCCCGCCCCGAATACGCCGAGGCGCTGGAGGAAGACCTGCGCTGGCTGGGGCTGGATTGGGACGAGAAGTTCGCGCAATCCGAACGGCTGCCGCGTTACGCCGCCGCCGCCGAGCGGCTGAAGCACAGCCAGCGACTGTACCCTTGCCTTGAGAGCGAGGAGGAGCTGCGCGCCAAGCGCGAGCTGAAGCTGAAGGCCGGGCGTGCGCCAGTGTACGACCGCGGCGCGCTGAAGATGACCGAGGAGCAGCTCGGCCGCGCCATGGCCAATGGCAAGTCGCCCTATTGGCGCTTCCTGATGACGCCGCGGACGATGGAATGGGAAGACGGCGTGCTGGGCCGCCGCGCGGTGAAGCTGCCGGCCATCTCCGACCCTGTGCTGGTGCGCGCCGATGGCTCGCCGCTTTATACGTTCACCAGTGTGGTCGACGATATCGAGAGTGGGGTGACGCACATCATCCGTGGCGAAGATCACGTCACCAATACCGGCGTGCAGATGGATCTGTGGGAAGCGCTGGGCGGCAAGGCGGGCGCGCTGCAATTCGCGCATCTGCCGCTGTTGACCGACAGCGATGGCGGGCCGCTGAGCAAGCGCCTGGGCAGTCTGGCGCTGCGGCAGCTGCGGCGGGATGGCGTGGAGCCGGCGGCGCTGGTGGGCTACCTGGCGGCGCTCGGCACCTCGCGCGACCCGGTGGCGGCGATGCCGGCGGACCTGGTCGCGGGCTTCGATATCGGCGCGATCTCGCATTCATCGGCGCGGTTCGACATCCAGCAGTTGCTGGGGCTGAACCGGAAGTATCTGCATGCGGCCAGCTTCGAGAGCGTGCGCGCCCGGCTGCCGGAAGGCGCCGACGAAGCGTTCTGGCAAGCGGTGCGCGGCAACCTGGATCTGCTCAGCGAAGCCAAGACCTGGTTCGAGGTGGTGCGTGGCCATATCGCCAGCGTGGTGCTGGAGGGTGAAGCCGAGTTCTTGCGCGCGGCCTTGGCGGCGTTGCCGGCGGAACCCTGGGACGATCAGACCTGGACGCAGTTCTACGGTGCGGTGCGGGACGCCACCGGGCGCAAGGGCAAGAGCCTGTTCCTGCCGCTGCGCCTGGCGCTGACCGGGGAGGAGCACGGCCCCGAGATGAAGGTGCTGATGCCCTTGATCGGCCGGGAAAAGGCGGCGCTGCGGCTGCGGCTGGCGGCCGGGGGCTGAAACAGCAGGGTTGAAAACCGGCGCCGGGAAGGCGCATAAGGCCCTTATGCCCATCCTGCGCTGTTGCTGCTGACGCTGTTTCGCTGCCGCTCGCCGGTGGCTTTTCGCCGTTTGTTTGCTGACCAGCCTACCCAGGATTGCGCCGATGACCCCCGTATTGACCCTGCATAACAGCCTCACCCGCCGGGATGAGGTGTTCACCCCCGCCGACCCGGCGCATGTGCGCGTCTATGTCTGCGGCCCCACGGTGTATGACCTGGCGCATCTGGGCAATGCCCGGCCGGTGGTGGTGTTCGACGTACTGGCGCGGCTGCTGCGGCGGCTGTTTCCGCGCGTGACCTATGTGCGCAACATCACCGACGTGGACGACAAGATCAACGCGCGCGCGGCCGAGAGCGGCGAGAAGATCGGCACGATCACCGCCCGCACCACGGCAGATTTCCACCGCGACATGGCGGCGCTCGGCGCGCTGCCGCCGGATGTGGAGCCGCGGGCGACCGAGAGCATCAAGCCGATGCTGGCGATCATCGAGAAGCTGATCGCGCGCGGCCATGCCTATGCGAAGGACGGCCATGTGCTGTTCAGCGTGCCGTCCTTCCCGGAATACGGCCAGCTTTCCGGCCGTTCGCCGGATGAGCTGCTGGCCGGCGCGCGGGTGGAAGTGGCGCCCTACAAGCAGGATGCCGGCGACTTCGTGCTGTGGAAGCCGAGCGGCGAGGGCACGCCTGGCTGGGAAAGCCCTTGGGGCTTCGGCCGGCCGGGCTGGCATATCGAGTGCTCCGCGATGAGCTGGGAGCATCTGGGCGAGAGCTTCGACATCCATGGTGGCGGCGACGACCTGATCTTCCCGCACCATGAGAACGAGGTGGCGCAGACGCGCTGCGCCTTCGGCACCGCGCGCATGGCCAACTATTGGCTGCACAACGCCATGCTGCGGGTGAATGGCGAGAAGATGTCGAAGTCGTTGGGGAATTTCCTGACGGTGCAGGACATTTTGGCGAAGGGGCCTTGGGCCGGCGAGGCGTTTCGGCTGCTGATTTTGCGCACGCATTATCGCGGCCTGCTGGACTTCACGTTCGAAGGTTTGGCGGAGGCGAAGGCGGAGTTGGACGACCACTACGCCATGCTGTCGCGCGCGCCTGAGGCACCGGAAATGACCGACGTGGTCGTCGAGATGGTGGACTGGGCGCTGGCGCCGCTGTGCGAGGACCTCAACACGCCGCTCGCGCTCGGCCGGCTGCGCGACCTGCGGACGCTGGAGAATGCCGCGACCGTGGGCGGCAGCCCCGCAGCGGTGTTGGCGCGCGCGGGAAAACATTGGCCGGTGCTGCCCGGGCTGGCGGCGGCGGCGTTCCGCGAGGCTGCGGCGGCGCTCGGCCTGTGCGGCACCGCCCCCGCGACCTGGTTGCAGGGCGGCGAGGATACCGGCTGGATCGAGCAGGCCATCGCCGACCGGCTGGCGGCGCGCGCGGCGAAGAACTGGGCCGAGGCCGACCGGCTGCGCGACGCGCTGAAGGAGAAGGGCGTCGTGATCGAGGACAGCGCCAAGGGGACGACGTGGCGGCGGATGTAGTCCCCCGCATGACGCCTTCCGCCGATGACTGGATGCACGCTTTGCAGGAGGTGCCGCTGGACGACAAGCGGCGCGGCTGGCTGCGCGCGCATCTGCTGGCGCCGGGCTGCTGCGCCACGGCGGACGCGCTGGCCGCCACCACCGGGCGCGACTTCGGCGAATACCAGGCGCTGGCGGCGCAGTTGGCCGCTGCGCTGAAGCGGGCGCCGGCGGACCCGATGGCGCTGCTGGCCGAAGCGACGCCCGACGGGCTGCGGCTGCGGCCGGAACTGGCCTTCGCGCTCGGGGCGCGCCGCGTTTCGCTGGAGGAATGGGACCGCGGCACGCGGGCGGTGCCGACCATCGTGGCCCCCCCCGGCGAATCTCCCGTCGTCGTGCTGGTGCGGCCGCAACTCGCAGAAAATATCGGCGCGGTGGCGCGGGCCATGGCCAATGGCGGGCTGTTCCACCTGCGCCTGGTGGCGCCGCGCGATGGCTGGCCGCAGGACCGCGCCTGGCGCACCGCCTCGGGCGCCGATCGCATCCTGGATGCCGCGACGGTGCATGCCACCGTGGCGGATGCGGTGGCGGATTGCCATCGGGTCTTTGCCACCTGCCCGCGGCCGCGGCACATCGTGATACCCGTGCGGATGGCGCGCGCCGCCGCCGAGGACCTGCACGAGATCAATGGCCGCGGCCTGCGCGCGGCGGTGCTGTTCGGCCCGGAACGCGCCGGGCTTGAGAATGACGACATGGCCTGCGCCGATACGCTGGTGCGCTATGCGCTGAACCCCGAGCACATGTCGCTGAACCTGTCGCAGGCCGTCATGGTGCTGGCCTATGAATGGTGGACGGTGACGGAGCCGACGCCGCAGCGCAGCCTGATGACCAACGAGACCCACATCGCCACCAAGGGCGAGCTGGAAGGCTTTTTGGGGCGGCTGGAGGCGGAGCTGGATGCCAGCGGCTTCCTGGACACCCAGCACAAGCGCCCGACCATGGTGCGCAACCTGCGGCATTGGTTCCAGCGCGGCGAGGTGACCGAGCAGGAACTGCGCACGCTGCATGGCGTGGTGACCGAACTTTCGCGTGGCCGCATGCGGCGTGGCCGGCCGGACCCCGAGGAGACGTAGCGATGGCGCGTGTACGCAGCATTCCAGCCGAGGAGCTGCCGCCCACCGAGGCGGCAATCTATCAAAAGTTTGCCGGCGAATACGGCCCCTTCGCCAATCAGGTGGCGGTGCTGGCGCATGTGCCCGCCGCGCTGCGCCATCTGATGCCCATGCTGATGGAACTGCGCGAGGCGAAGACGCTGCCGAAGCGCTACCTGGAACTGGCCATCGTCACCGTCAGCAAGCTGAACGAATGCCACTACTGCGTGGCGCACCACACGCCGTTCCTGGTGCCGGAAGGCATCACGGCCGAAGGCGTGGACCGCGTGCTGGACTACGCCACGCATCCCGAATTCGATGACGTGGACAAGCTGGTGGTGGAATATGCCATCGCCGCCTGGGAGAGTTCCAACCGCATCCCGGAAGCGATGTTCCGCCGGCTGCGCGGGCATTTTTCTGAGGCGCAGATCGTGGAGCTGACGCTGCGGATTACGCTGTGCGGCTTCTTCAACCGCTTCAACGACGCCTTGCAGATCGAGGAAGAGGCCGAGGTCGTCCACGGCTGAGGTGCGCGGCTCAGCGTCTGATCGTCGCTGGTGGAATCACCGGCGGCGTGAATCAGCCGCTCGAACAACAGCTAGAGCCTGATCGGCTTAGGCGGAATCGCCGTAAGCCGTGAATCAGTCTCTCCAACAACAAGCCTGGAGCGTGAGCGCTTCACTCAGAAGCGATCACGCTCAAGGGTCTGTCGGGCGCTTCCATGGGCGTCCGATAGACCCTAGCAGCGCGCTACCCGGCCCTCGGCGAAGTTCAGCAGGCAGACGCCGTAGCGCCAGGTGAAGGCCGGCTCGGCGCCGCCGCCATGGCCGCTGACCTCGGGCGGGCGGTCCAGCAGCAGCAGCGCGCCGACACGCGGCGTCACCAGGCCGCGGAACAGCGCGGCGCGGCGCAGCGGGTCGGGGTCGAACTCGTCATCGGTGAAGGTGGCCACCACCACCCGCGCCGCCGGGCTTTTCGCCGCCGCCACCACGCGCAGCAGGTCCTCCAGCGCCCAGGCCCAGGCCGGGCTGCCGCGCGCGCCATGCGCTGCCGGGGCAATAGCGACCACGGCATCCACCAGGCCGGGTTCCGCCAGCGCCTGCAAGGCGTTCCAGGCGCCACGGGACTGCCCGGCCATGACCACGCGCTGGTACCCACGGGCGCGCAGCGTCAGCAGCGCCTCACGCAACCAGGCGGCGGCGGTATCGGTCTCATCGGTGTCCGGCGCGCGGTCGAAGCGCAGCACGTCGTAGCCGGCATTGTTGAACACCCGCGCATGCGGCTGCGGCTGGCTGCCGCGGCTGTCCTGCCCGCCGGCCGCGCGGCCATGCGCCCACAGATAGGCGCCGCGGGCCGCCTGCGCGCCTTGCCACAGGAAGCGCTCATCCGGTTGCAGCGCCCAGCCGGCGCCGGCGCGCAGTGGCTGGGACGGGGCCGGCGCGGGGCGGCTTTTCCGGCCTGGCCAGACCACGTCCAGGTCCTGGGCATAGAGGGCGCAGGGCTGGCGGGCATAGTCGGCGCACAGCGCCAGGGCGCGGGCGCTGGTCTCGGCCGCGCTGCCGATGGCCGAGGCCCAGGCCCAGTTGCCATCCGGCGCCAGGGCGAAGGCGCGCGGCGTGGCCTGCATCAGGAAGCGGCCGTAATCCGCCCGGCCCTCGGCGCCCAGCAGCGGCACGGCGGCGGCATCCAGCACCGCCGGCGCGGCCCAGCCGACCGAGGTGCAGAGCAGGATCACCACGGCCAGCGCCGCCAAGCGCAAGACCATACGGTACAATTGTATGTGATATCCCATCTTCGTGATGGAAACACAGGCTGCCGCCTTGCCGCAAGACCTTTGGCGGGGGTATCAGCGGCAGACTTCATCGAGAGGGTTTGGGCGCAATGCGGGTTAAGGATGTGAAGAAGGTTGTGCTGGCCTATTCCGGCGGCCTGGACACCAGCGTCATCCTGAAATGGTTGCAGACCACCTATGCCTGCGAGGTGGTGACCTTCACCGCCGACCTGGGCCAGGGCGAGGAGCTGGGCCCGGCACGCGACAAGGCGCTGCTGCTCGGCATCAAGCCCGAGAACATTTATATCCGTGACCTGCGCGAGGAATTCGTGCGGGACTTCGTCTTCCCGATGTTCCGGATGAATGCGCTGTACGAGGGGATGTACCTGCTCGGTACCAGCATCGCCCGGCCGCTGATCGCGCAGGAGCAGATCCGCATTGCCGAGGAAGTTGGCGCCGACACCGTCTGCCATGGTGCCACCGGCAAGGGCAACGACCAGGTCCGCTTCGAGATCGGCTACTACAGCCTGAAGCCGGACGTGAAGATCATCGCCCCCTGGCGCGAATGGGAGCTGACCAGCCGCACCCGTCTGCTGGAATTCGCCGAGACGCATCAGATCCCCATCGCCAAGGACAAGCGTGGCGAGGCGCCGTTCAGCGTGGATGCCAACCTGCTGCATTCATCCAGCGAAGGTAAGGTGCTGGAAGACCCGTGGGACGCCCCGCCCGAGATGGTCTGGCAGCGCACGATCCGCCCCGAGGACGCGCCCGACACGCCTGAGGAGATCACCATCGACTTCGCCGGCGGCAACCCGGTGGCGATCAACGGCACGGCGATGTCCCCGGCGACGCTGCTGACCGAGCTGAACGCGCTGGGCAAGCGCAACGGCATCGGCCGGCTGGACCTGGTGGAGAACCGCTTCGTCGGCATGAAGTCCCGCGGCTGCTACGAGACGCCGGGCGGCACCATCCTCTACGTCGCGCATCGGGCGATGGAGAGCATCACGCTGGACCGCGAGGCGGCCCATCTGAAGGACAGCCTGATGCCGAAATACGCCGAGCTGGTGTACAACGGCTTCTGGTTCAGCCCGGAACGCCGCATGCTGCAGGCGCTGGTGGATGAGAGCCAGCACAGCGTCAGCGGCCAGGTGCGGCTGAAGCTGTACAAGGGCAACACCATCGTGACGGGCCGGCAGTCGCCGAACAGCCTGTACAGCATGAAGCACGTGACGTTTGAGGACGACCAGGGCGCGTATGACCAGTTCGACGCCCAAGGGTTCATCAAGCTGAACGCGCTGCGGCTGCGGCTGGGCGCGATGGCGGGGCGGAAGGGCGGGGCTACCTGATTGCAGCAGCCTGCTGACCGCACTCTTCAGGCTATCTTGGCCCTCAAACGGCTTGTGCGGTCAGCAGGCCTTCGGCGTGACGCGGCGGCATCCGCCGCCTTGGCTTACGCCGAACAACCGGCGGCTCGGCACGGGTCTGGGACCCGTGCCGCTACTTCAGCCCGCCGCTGAGGAACTGCCGTAGTTCCGCCGTCTGCGGTGCCGAGAACAGCGCCTCACTCGGTCCTTCCTCATGCAGCAGCCCCTGGTGCATGAACACGGTGCGGTGGGCCACGCGGCGGGCAAACGCCATCTCGTGCGTCACCAGCAGCATGGTCATGCCGGCCTGCGCCAGGCCTTCCAGCGTGGCCAGCACCTCCCCGGTCAGCTCCGGGTCCAGCGCGCTGGTCACTTCGTCGAACAGCATCACCTTGGGCTGCATCGCCAGGCTGCGCGCGATGGCGACGCGCTGCGCCTGACCGCCCGAGAGGTTGTCTGGCCAGGCTTCGATTTTCTCGGCGAGGCCAACTTGCGCCAGGGTCTGTTCGGCACGGGCACGGGCTTCGGCGCGTGAGCAACCCAGCACCACGCGCGGCGCCAGCATGATGTTCTCGCCGACCTTCAAATGCGGGAATAAATTATAACTCTGGAAGACGATGCCGACATCCTTGCGCAGGTCGCGCAGGCCCTTGCCCGTGCTGTCCAGCGTGTGGCCCGCCACCTCGATGCGCCCGGCCTGGATCGGTTCCAGCCCGTTCAGGCAGCGCAGCAGCGTGGATTTGCCGGAGCCGCTGCGGCCGATGATGGCGACGACCTCGCCGCGCTCCACCTGCATGCTGACGCCCTTCAGCACCTCCAGCGCGCCGTAGCTCTTGCGCACGCCCTCAACCCGCACGACCGACATGCATCCTCCTTTCCAGCCAGCGCGCGGCCAGGGAGATCGGCCAGCAGATGCAGAAATAGACCAGCGCCACCACGCAGAAGACGCGCATCGGCTGGAAGGTGGCGTTGTTGACCAGGTGCCCGGCGCGGGCCAGTTCCACCACGCCGATGATCGAGACGATCGACGTGTTTTTGACGAGTTGCACGATGAAGCCGACGGTCGGCGGCACCGCGATCCGCACCGCCTGCGGCAGCACCACGTAGCGGTATTGCTGCGCGCGGCTCAGCGCGAGCGCGGCGGAGGCTTCCCACTGCTGCCACGGCACGGACTGGATGCAGCCGCGCCATATTTCTCCCAGAAACCCGCTGGCATAGAAGGACAGCGAGATGCCGGCCGCCACCAGCGGCGGCAGGTCCAGCCCGGCCAGCGACAGGCCGTAGTAGCTGAGGAACAGCAGCATCAGCACCGGCACGCCCTGCACCAGGCCGATCCAGCCCGCGGCCAGCCAACGCAGCGGCGCCAGGCGGGAAACGCGGGCCAGCGCAATGACGAAGCCGAGCACGCCGCCCAAGCCCAGCGCGATCAAGGTCAGCGCCAAGGTCCAGCGCGCGCTGGAGACGACGAACCACAGCTCGGAGGTGCCGAACTCGCGGATCATCGGGCGCGCACGGGGGCTGCGAACATCACGCGGCCCAGCAGCGCCAATATCACCCGCAGCGCCATGGCCATGGCCAGGTAGAGCACCGTGATGACGATGTAGGTCTCGAAACTACGAAACGTGTCCTGCTCGACGTTGCTGGCGGCGCCGGACAGTTCCTGCACGGAGATGAAGGAGAACACCGAGGAGGACAGCAGCATCAGCACGAACTGGCTGGACAGCGATGGCCAGACCCGCGCCAGCGCCGGCCCCAGCACCACATGGCGGAACACCTGCCAGCGCGTCAGCGCCAGTGAGAGGCCGGCCTCGATCTGGCTTTTATGCACGCTGTCCAGGCCGGCGCGGACAATCTCGGTGGCATAGGCGCCGAGGTTCAGCGTCATCGTCAGCACGGCGGCCTGCTCGGCGCTCATGCGCACGCCGGCTTCGGGCAGGCCGAGATAGACGATGAACAACTGCACCAGGAAGGGCGTGTTGCGCACCACCTCCACGTACACGCCAATGGGCCAGCGCAGTGCCGGCATCACCCCGCGCAGCACCGCCAGCAGCGTGCCGAGCAACCCGCCCAGGACGATGCCGGTGCCCGCGAGTTCCAGCGTCAGGTAAAGCCCGTCCAGCAGGACCTCGGACTGGGCGAGGACCGGCTGGAACTGGAACTCGAAGGCCATCGGCTAGGCCGTCCGCGCGCGGCGGGGCGGATGCTCGACACTCATCTCAACTCTCCGCGCGCTGGCCTGGCGTGCCGCTCAGAACACCGGCAAGTCGGGGGCCAGCGGCGCCTGGGTCCATTTCTGGCAGATGTCGTCCAGCTCACCGCTGCCCTTGGCGAAGTAGATGGCGTTCTGCAGCCACTGCCGCATCTCGAACTGGTCCTTGCGGACGGTCATGCAGTTGGGCTGGTTGAACATCAGGAACTTCGCCTCCACGCCGGCTTCCGGGCGGGTGCGGATGATGTCCTGGACGATGGTGTCGGGAATGCCGATGGCGTCCACCTGGCCGACGATCAGCGCCTGGGTGGACGTCGCGTCATCCTCGAACCGCACGATGTTGGTGCCGCGCGGCGCGCGGCGTACCAGCGCCTGTTCCTGCGGGGTGCCGCGCGGCACGCCCACGCGCTTGCCCGCCAGGTCGGCGAAGCTGGTGATCGCGGTGCCCTTCTTCGCCATCAGCATCATGCGGAAGGCGCTGTAGGGCATGGTGAACATCACCGTGCGCGCGCGTTCCGGCGTGGCGCCCAGCGTGGCGCAAAGGAAATCGACGCGCCCGGCTTCCAGCGCGGGAATGCGGGACGGCGGCGTGAGCGAGGTGATGTCCACCGGCACGCCCAGGTATTTTGCCAGCAGGTTGGCCATGTCGATGTCGTAGCCGACGGGCGTGCCCTGCGGGTCCACCATGCCGAAGGGCGGCGCGCCGGTGACGACGCCGATGCGGGCGCGGCCGCGCTTGATGATGTCGGCGGGCGTGATCGGCCCGGTCTGGGTCTGCGCTACCGCCGGCGCCGCCAGCAGGCCGAAACCCGACGCCAGCCCGGCGCCACGCAACAGATTGAGCCTGGACAGCATGCGCCGTTCCTCCCTGGTTTGTTGCCAGGAAGAAGACGGTAACCGGCGGCCCGAAGCAAGCGCGTTATTCGATCTTCATGCCGGTTGCGGCGACGATGCGCTTCACCACCGCGCGGTCGCGGCGGATGCGCTCGGCGAACTCGGCGGCGCTGGTGCTGACCGCGTCGTTGCCGGTCAGCGCCAGGCGGTGGACGGTCTCGGGGTCGCGCGTCGCGTGCTGCAACGCGGCCTCCAGCCGGGCGCGGACCGGGGCTGGCGTGGCGGCCGGCGCGAACAGCCCGTTCCAGCTGGTCAGGTCGATCTCGGGCAGGGTGCGCGCCATGGGCGGCAGCATGGCCAGGGTGCCGCGCTGGTCGGCGCTGGTCAGGGCGATGCCCTTGGCGCGGTTGTCGTCGATGAACGGCTTGATGGAGTTGGCGGTGATGATGACGGCGTCCAGCGTGCCGGCGCCGCAGTCTCGCGCTGCATCGGCGCCGCCGCGGTACGGCACGTGTTCCAGCCGGATGCCGCCCTGCTGTTCCAGCAGCACACCGGCCAGGTGCCCGGGCGTGCCAATGCCCGGCGTGCCATAGGTGGCGCCGGGCTTCGCCTTCACCGCGCGGATGAAGCCGGGCAGGTCGTCGGCCGGGAAGTCCTTCCGCACCGCCAGCACGTAGGGCAGCGCCACCGCCTGGCCGATGGGCGCGAAGGCGGTTTCATAGTCGAAGCTGAGGCCGTGATGGATGAGGGGCACGACCACGAAGGCGAAGCTCTCGAACAACAACGTATAACCATCGGCCGGGGCCTGCACGACCAGGCCGGCGGCGATGCTGCCACCGGCGCCGGTGCGGTTTTCCACCACCATGTTCTGGCCGAGGAAGGCCGCCATCTTCGGCGCCACCAGCCGGGCCACCGTGTCCGACTGGCCGCCGGGGGAATAGGGCACCAGCAGGCGGATCGGGCGGGTGGGGAAGGCGTCCTGCGCCCGGGCCACGGCCGGGGCGGCCAAGGCGGCGGCGAGCAGCGTGCGACGGTTCATGGTGGCGTTCCCCGGGTGGCGTGGGCGGCGCGGTGCCGCTAGCCTTCGCCACATGCTGTACCAACCCGCCGCCTTCAAGGAAGCCCGCCCCGAGATCCTGCACCCGCTGATCCGCTCGGCGCGGTTGGCGGCGCTGATCTCCAATGGCCCGGAGGGGCTGCCCGATATCACCCACCTGCCGCTGGTGCTGGAAGCCAGCCAAGGGCCGCAGGGCACGCTGTATGGCCATGTCGCCCGCGCCAACCCGCACTGGAAGCGCCTGGCGGAAGCCGGCCGGGCGGTGGCGGTGTTCACCGGGGCGGAGGCCTATGTCTCGCCCAACTTCTACCCGTCCAAGGCGGAGCACCACCGCGTGGTGCCGACCTGGAATTACGAGGCGGTGCACGCCGCCGGGACCATCGAGCTGATCGAGGCGCCGGAGGAGTTGCTGAACCTGGTGACGCGGCTGACCGAGCAGAGCGAGCGTTTCCAGTCGCGGCCCTGGCAGGTGCGCGAGGCGCCGGTCGATTTCATCTACGGCCAGCTGCGCGGCATCGTCGGCGTGGCGCTGCGGATCGAGAGCCTGGTGGGCAAGCGCAAGCTGTCGCAGAACCGCGGGCCGGCGGACCGTGATGGCGCCATTGCTGGCTTGGCCGAGAGTGCCGATCCGCGCGACCAGGCTGCTGCTGCGACGATGGCGCGAGCGGCGAAGGGCGAATAGCGCCTGGGGCATTGCCTGCACTGCTCGGGTGAAGCCACCTGAGCGGCGTTGGCGCGTGCTCACGCCGGTCCAGGGGGCGCCCGCCCCCTGGCGGGGCTCGGGGCAGAGCCCCGATCTTTTACTTGCGCTTTTACCCCGCAGGCAGCACGCCCAGCCCCATGGCCTGCCGGGCGAAGGCGCGCTTCAGCGCCGGCACCCGGTCCACCGCCGCCAGCCCCAGCCGGCGCGCCAGGCGCAGGGGTGGGAAGCTGTTGCCAAACAGGCGTTCCAGCGCGTGCATGCCCAGCAGCATGGCCAGCGTGTCCGGCCGGCGTTTGGCCTGGTAGCGCGCCAGCAGGTCGGGCGCGCCCAGGTCGGTGCCATGGGCCGCGGCTTCGGCCAGCAGGTCGGCCAGCACCGCGACGTCGCGGAAGCCGAGGTTCAGGCCCTGGCCGGCGATGGGGTGGACGCCGTGCGCGGCGTCTCCGACCAGCGCGAGGCGCGTGTCGGTCCAGCGCGCCACGTGCAGCGCCGAGAGCGGGTAGGACCAGCGGCGGCCGATGATCTGCACCGCGCCCAGGTGGTCGCCCAGGCGGCGGGCGAGTTCGCGGGAGAAGCCGGCGTCATCCAGCGCGAGCATGCGCCGGGCGATGGGGTGGGTATCGGCCCAGACGAAGGCGGAGGCGTGCGGAAAGGCCGGGGTGCCGAAGTCGGCGCCATCGGCCAGGGGTAGCTGCGCGAAGGGGCCGTTGGGCAGGAACTGCTCCAGCGCCACGCCGTGGTGCGGGCGTTCGTGGGCGAAGGCGCCGACCATGGCGGTCTGGTGGTAATCCAGCTTCGTCGCGGTGATGCCGGCGGCGCGGCGCAGCGGGCTGTTGCGGCCCTCGGCAGCGACCACCAGGGCGCAGCGGATCACCCGGCCATCCGCCAGCGTCACCGTCGCGCCGGCGGCGGAGCGGGCCACGTCGGCGACCTCCACTGGGGCCAGCACGGTGGCGCCGGCCAGCGCGCGGTTCAGCGCCACGCGCAGCGCCCGGGCTTCCACCATGTGGCCGAAGGGGGCGTCGCTGACCTCGGCGGCGTCGAAATGCAGCTTGAGGCGGGAGGCGGGCTGGCCCGGGGCGCCATCGGCCACGCGGATTTCGTGGATGGGGCCGGGGGCGTGCGGCAGCAGGTCCCACACCCCGGCGTCGCGCAGCAGGCGTTCCGAGGACAGCGCGATGGCGTAGGCGCGGCCGTCGAAGGCGGGCAGTTCCATCGGCGGCAGCGGCTGGCGGTCCAGCAGCACCACGCCGACGCCGCGGGTGCGCAGCGCGGCGGCCAGGCTGGCGCCGACCGGGCCGGCGCCGACGATGCAGACAGCGGTCTCGAGGGTGTTACTCATGCCCATGGGTGTGCCACCGATTTATGCAGCAATCCATGCACGGGTGCCACCGCAATGGACAGCATATGACTAAAATATGTGCAAATCAGCGATGTTACATCCCCGCAACACCGCTGTTAGACAAGATCTATGGTGTGGCACGGAAATTGGAACCCACCTGCGCGCAAGTTCGCGAAATACGGAGGTGTTCCAACCCATGAAACTGGTGATGGCGATCATCAAGCCCTTCAAGCTGGATGAGGTGCGCGACGCCCTCACGCCGCTGGGCGTCCAGGGTCTCACCGTGACCGAGGTGAAGGGTTTTGGCAGGCAGAAGGGCCAGACCGAGATCTACCGCGGTGCGGAATACCAGGTCAGCTTCCTGCCGAAGCTGAAGATCGAAGTGGCGGTGCCCTCCTCCATTGCGGACGCGGTCGTCGAAGCGATCGTCAATACCGCCCGCTCCGACAAGATCGGCGACGGCAAGGTCTTCGTGTTCGACCTTGAACGCGCCGTCCGTATCCGCACCGGCGAAGCCGACGACGCCGCGCTCTGAGCGCGGCCCGACCCACACGAACCTCGACTAAGGGATACCCGACACGATGAGGATGCTCGCCCGCGCGCTGCCCCTGGCGGCTGCCGCTTTCTTCGCCGCCGGCCCGGCTTTCGCGCAAGACGCCAAGGTCGATACCGGTGACGCCGCCTGGATGCTGACCAGCACCGCGCTGGTGCTGCTGATGACCATCCCCGGCCTCGCGCTGTTCTATGCGGGCATGGTCCGCAAGAAGAACGTGCTGGCCACCATGGCGCAGAGCTTCGTGATCACCGCGTTGGTGACCGTGGCCTGGTGCGTGGTGGGCTACAGCCTGGCCTTCACCGACGGCAACGCCTACATCGGCGACCTCAGCCGCCTGTTCCTGAACGGCCTGGCCGAGAACTGGGACAAGCCCTTCACCCTGGGCAGCGGGGACGCGGCGGTGGCGACCACCATCCCCGAGAGCGTCTTCCTGATGTTCCAGATGACGTTCGCCATCATCACCCCGGCGCTGATCACCGGTGCCTTCGCCGACCGCATGAAGTTCTCCGCCCTGGTGGTGTTCAACCTGCTGTGGTCGGTGCTGGTGTACAGCCCGGTGGCGCATTGGGTCTGGCATCCGTCCGGCTGGATCTTCGCGCTCGGCGCGCTGGACTTTGCCGGCGGTACGGTTGTGCACATCAATGCTGGCGTCGCCGGCCTGGTGGCGGCCCTGGTGCTGGGCAAGCGCGTTGGCTACGGCAGCGACAACATGGCGCCCTACAACCTGGCCTTCGCCGTGATCGGCGCTTCCATGCTGTGGGTTGGCTGGTTCGGCTTCAATGCCGGCTCCGCGGTGGGCGCCTCGGGCGGCCGTGCGGGCATGGCGATGCTGGTCACCCAACTGGCGGCGGCCACGGCGGCGCTGTCCTGGATGCTCGGCGAATGGATCACCAAGGGCAAGCCGAGCGTGCTCGGTGCCATCTCCGGTGCGGTTGCCGGCCTGGTCGCGATCACCCCGGCCAGCGGCTTCGTGCTGCCGATGCCGGCGCTGATCATCGGCCTGGTCGCCGGCCTCGCGGGCTTCTGGGGCGCCACTGCCCTGAAGCACATGCTGGGCTATGACGACAGCCTGGACGCCTTCGGCGTGCACGGCATCTGCGGCATCGTCGGCGCGCTGCTGACCGGTGTCTTCGCCTACGGCCCGCTCTCGGCCACCACGGCCACGCCGGGCGGCTACTCGGGCAGCTTCGACCAGTTCATGCTGCAGGTTTATGCGGTGCTGGCGGTCGCGGCCTACTCGGCGGTGGCCACCTTCATCCTGCTGAAGATCACCGATGTCGTGGTCGGCCTGCGCGTCAGCGCCGAGGACGAGCGCGAGGGCCTGGACGTGACCCAGCACGGCGAACGCATCGCCTGATAGCCCTACCACCGGGGGCCTTGGCAAAATTCAGGGCCCCCGGCATCACTGCATTCATTCATTTATTCAGTTCATGAACGGGACGTAGGATTTATGACGAACCCCCACCGCACGGGCCAACTGGTCCGTGGCTTCCTGGCCGCCGCCTGCATCGCCGCCGCCAGCCTGGTGCTGCCGGCCGCGCCGGCCAGTGCCATTGAGATCGAAGGCTCCGGCCTGACCATCGCCGCGACCCCCTCCGCCACCACCAACTACATGTTCCGCGGCATCAGCCAGACCCGTAACCGCCCAGCGCTGCAGGGCACGCTGGACGTGCAGCATGACGACACCGGCCTGTACATCGGTGCCTTCGTTTCCAACGTCTCTTTCCATGGCTCCAATGCCAGCGTGGAACTCGACGGTATGTTCGGCTATCGCCGCGAGATCCTCGGCATCTCCTTCGACCTGGGCGGCGTCTACTACGCGTACCCCGGTTCCGATACGCATGGCCTGCCCGTGCTCGACTACTTCGAGGGCGTGCTGAAGGCGACCAAGGAAATCGGCGACTTCAAGCTGATGGGCACCGTCGCCATCTCGCCGCACGCCTTCGGCCGTTCGGGCACTGGCGTCTATGCGGAAGGCGGCGTCGACATCAAGCTGCCCTTCGACTTCGTCGGCAACCTGCGCATCGGCCACTGGAACCTGCAGAGGAACCTGCGCTTCGGCACCCCGGACTACACCTGGGGCAGCGTCGGCGTGACGCGTGAACTGTACGAGGGCATCACGCTGAACGTCACCTGGTCCGCCACCGACGTCAGCAAGCGCCAGTGTGCTCCGAATGCCGGCCCGCAGGGCAACCTGATGCCGGGCGGCCAGCACATCTGCGGCAGCACCTTCCTCGCCAGCCTCAGCCGGGCCTTCTGAACCCTGCTGGTCTGAACGGGTGGGGCGCCGGCCGCAGGGTCGGCGCCCTGTTCAATTCAGCGCCTCACGGCCGGGCACAGGTGTTGATACCCAGCAGCGCATAGGGCGGGCACCAGCGCAGCAGCCCGGTCGTCAGCGGCACCAGGCCGAGCAGACCCCACCACCCCACCGCCGGCACCAGCCATCCCGCGGCCAGCAGCCCCAGGCCCAGCACCACGCGCAACGCCCGGTCCAGGCCACCCACATTCGCCAGCATCGCCCGCTTCCTTCCGCTTCGACGCCGACAGCCTGCGCCGCCTGGCGCCGCCCCACCTTGCGCCGGCGCAAGGTGGCTACAGCATCTCCAGCGGGCGCTTGGCGCGCGGCGGTGGGAAGGCGGCGTCCAGCTCGGCCAGGTCCTGCGGCGTCAGCGCCAGCGCCGCCGCCTGGGCGTTGTCCCGCACATGCGCCGCCGTGCCGGCCTTGGGGATGCTGATGACGCCACCGCCGCGCAGCGTCCAGGCAATGGCCACCTGGGCCGGGCTGGCGCCATGCCGCGCCGCCACCGCCTGCACCGCGCGCTGCCGCAGCAGGGCGCCTTGGCCGACCGGCGTATAGGCCATCACCGCCATGCCCCGCTGCCGGCAGAATGGCAGCAGGTCGTATTCCGCGCCCCGCGCTGACAGGTTGTACAGCACCTGGACACCTCCAAAAACCTCTGGCCCATGGGACGGCAGGCTGATTCAATCCTGATCTGTTGAGCGGAGCAGCGGCGATGGCGGGGCAACTGGGCTTCTTCGACATGTCGGATCGTCTGCGGGAGTTGTCGGCCAAGGGCGATGACCTG
>CANBNK010000102.1 GCA_947371015.1 Acetobacteraceae bacterium
GCCCACCGAGTTGATGTTCCCGACCGGGTCGCTGTCCGCCATGTCGAACGGATAGTCGGTGCCCATCAAAATCCGGTCCTCGCCGAACACGTTGACCAGGTAATCCAGCTGGTGCGGGGTGAAGACGATGGTGTCGAAATACACCTTCCGCAGGTACTCGGTCGGCGGGCGCGGCAGCCCGGCGCGGGCATCGCTGCGGGCGCCCCAGGCGTGGTCGATGCGGCCGGAATAGGCCGGCAGGTAGCCGCCGCCATGCACCGCCAGGATCTTCAGGTTGGGGTAGCGTTCCAGCACACCGTCGAAGATCAGGTAGTGCAGCGCCAGCGTGGTCTCGAACGGGTTGCCGACCACGTTGTTGAAATAGTGCCGCGTCAGCCGCTGGCCTTCGGTGAACCCATTGGGGTGGATCATCACCAGCGCGCCCAGGCGTTCGGCAGCGGCCCAGAACGGCTCGAAGGCCGGGTCGGACAGCTCCCGCCCGTTCACGTTGGTCAGGATCTCCACCCCCTTGAAGCCCAGCGGCCCCATGCAGCGCTCCAGCTCCGCCACCGCCTCGGCGGGTTCCTGCATCGCCACGGTGCCGAGGCCCAGGAAGCGGTCCGGCCGCTTGGCCACCCAGGCGGCGATGCCGTCATTGACCATGCGCGTGGCCGGCACAGCGATCTCCGGCTTCACGCTGAAATAGCACTGCCCCGGCGGGGGGGCGACGACCTGAATGTCGATAGCCGCCGCGTCCATCTCCACCAGGCGCGCATCGACGGACTGGAAGAACACCTCGCGCCGGTCGGCATCCTGCTTGCGGTTCAGCGCCTGCGTCGCCGGCGTGGCGAAGTGGACCAGCGGAATGGTCGAGAGATCGACATGCGGGCCGGCGAAGGCGCCGGCCTCCGGCACCATCACATGGGCGTGGATATCGATGGTGGTGCCCGCCGGCCGCGCCTCGCGCCCCGGCCGGGCATGCACGCGCGCCGACGTGGCGCCGTAGTGGTTGGTTTCCTCGGCCATGCTCATTCCTCGCCCTGGTTTCGGCGCCAGCCTAGCGTCTGATCGTCGCCGGTGGAATCACCGGCAACGTGCATCAGCCGCTCAAACAACAGCCTGGAGCCTGTCAGGCGCTGCTGCCTGCGCCTGACAGAACCTAGCCGCGCTTCGGCAGCCCGGCCATGGCCTCCAGCACCGCGCAGACCGCCGCCGTGTCGTCGGCGCTGTGGCCCTGCGCCATGGCCGCGGCATAGACCGGCAGCGTGGCGCTGAACAACGGCGTCGGCACCCCAAGCTCGGTGGCGAAGTGGCCGATCACGTCCATGTCCTTCTGCCAGATCGCGCATTTCATCGTCGCCGGCAGGTATTCGGCCGCCGCCATCATCGGCGCCCGCAGCTCGAACACCCGCGAATTCGCCGCCCCCGCCTGCACCAGCTGCACCACCTGCTTCGGGTCCAGCCCGGCCTTGATGCCCAGCACCATCGCTTCCGCCGAGGCCACGTTGTTGATCGCGACCAGCAGGTTGGCGACGAACTTCATCCGGCTGCCATTGCCGAAGGCGCCCAGGTCATGCGTCGCCCGGGCAAAGCCGGCAAACAGTGGCCGCAGCGTCTCGATCGTCGCGCTCTCGCCGCTGGCATACAGCACGAGGTCCTTGTTCACCGCCTGCGACCCGGTGCCGGAAATGGGCACGTCCAGCGCCTCATGCCCGGCACCGGCCAGCACCTGCTGCACCGCCAGCTTGTCGGCGATGCTGAGCGTGCTGCACTCCACCACCACCCGCTTCGGCAGGCCGCTTTCGGCCAGCGCCCGGGCCGTGGCCAGCACCGCCGCCGGGCTGGGCAGGCTGGTGATCAGCACCTCCGCCGTGCGCGCCGCCTCCACCGGGCTGGCCACCGCTTCCACGCCATCGGCGGCCAGCTCGGTGCGGCGGCCAGGGTCGGTATCGAAGCCCAGCACGCGCCAGCCATCCCGCACCAGGTTGCGCGCCATGGCGCCGCCCATGATGCCCAGCCCGATCATCCCGACAACCTTGGCCATCATCGCCCCCCTTCAATCCGTTGCCCGCAGCCTTCGCCTGGGCGTGCCCGTGGTCAAGCCAGCCGCCGCCGTGGCAGGGTTGAGGGCATGACCGACCCCTGCCTGCTGCCCGCCACTGAACTCGCCGCGCTGTTCCGCGCCCGCAGCCTCTCCCCGGTGGAGGCGCTGGCGGCGCTGGAAACCCGCATCGCCAGGCTGAACCCGGTGCTGAACGCGCTGGTCGCCCGCGCACCGGAAGCCGCCGCCGCCGCCCAGGCCAGCGAGGCCCGCTGGCGCGCCGGCACGCCGCTCTCTGCCCTGGATGGCGTGCCGTTCAGCGTGAAGGACAACATCACCGTGGCCGGCCTGCCCTGCGCCTGGGGCAGCCCGCTCTACGCCAGCTTCGTGCCCGAGGTGGACGAACTCCCCGTCGCCCGGCTGCGCGCCGCCGGGCTGGTGCCGCTGGGCAAGACCAACGTCCCGGAGTTCACCCTGCAGGGCTACACCGACAACAGCGTCCATGGCGTCACCCGCAACCCCTGGAACACCGCGCTGACCCCTGGCGGTTCCTCCGGCGGCGCGGTCGCGGCAGTGGCGGCCGGGCTCGGCCCGCTGGCGCTGGGCACGGATGGCGGTGGCTCCATCCGCCGCCCGGCCTCCCATGCCGGCGTTGTCGGCCTGAAGCCCACGCCCGGCCGCATCCCCCGCTGCGACGGCCTGCCGGCGATCCTGCTGGACTGCGAGCAGATCGGCCCCATCGCCCGCACGGCGGCGGACTTGGTTGCCCTGCTGCACCTGCTGACGCCGCCCGACGCCCGCGACCCCGCCAGCCTGGCGCTGGCCGCCTTCGCCGTGCCGGCCACGCCGCCGCGCCTGCGCATCCGCTACGTCGCCACCTACGGCGCCAACCCGGTTGACCCCGAGATATCAGCGAGTTGCGCCGCCGCCGCCCGCGCCCTGGCCGCCCTGGGTCATCACGTGGACGAAGCCCCACCGCCCTTCGACCAGGACGAGGTCAACGCCATCTTCGGCGCCATCGGCCAGTCCGGCCTGGCCTGGCTGCTGGACAGCCTGCCCGGCCAGCCCAGCCCGGTCGCCGAGCCGCTGCGCCAGATGGCCGCCGCCGGCCGCGCTCTCTCCGGCGCCGCGCTGTTCGGTGCGCTGGATGCGCTGGCCGGCTATCGCCGCCGCATGGTGCAGTTCTTTGAGACCACCGACCTGATCATGACCCCCGCCGCCGCCGCCCTGCCTTGGCCCGCCGCCGAATCCCACCCGCCGGAGATCGCCGGCCAACCCGTCGGCCCCCGCGGCCATGCCGTCTTCACCGCCTTCGCCAACCTGGCGGGCTGCCCGGGCATCGCGCTGCCCTGCGCCCCCAGCGCCGCCGGCCTGCCCATCGGCTTCCAACTCGTCGGTCCCCGCGGCGCCGATGGGTTGTTCTGTGCAATGGCGGCCGAGTGGGAGGCCACTCACCCCTGGGCGCAGCGCTGGCCCGCGCTATAGCGCTGCCCATTTCTTAGGCAACTCAGCGCCGCCACCACCGGCAACCAAGCCTCCGCCCGCTGGCACAAGTGTTGCGTGACCGCAGCACATGCCAGGGAGGCCGCAACCCGTGCCAGCACCCGCCGCGACATTTCGCGGCCATACGCTCGATGTCGATGCGCTGACCGTCCGCTACGGCGGCTTCACCGCGCTCGATGCCGTCTCCCTCTCGGTCGCGGCCGGCGAGATCGTGGCGCTGCTCGGCCCTTCCGGCTGCGGCAAAACCACGCTGCTGCGGACCGTCGCCGGCTTCATCACCCAGGCCAGTGGCCGCGTCAGCATCGACGGCGCCGGCATCGACGACCTGCCGGCCAATCGCCGCCGCGTCGGCATCGTGTTCCAGAACTACGCGCTGTTCCCGCATATGAGCGTGGCCGACAACGTCGCCTACGGCCTCCATGCCCGCGGGGAAAAGGGGCCGAAGGCGGCGGCCCGCGTGGCGGAACTGCTGGAGATGGTGCAGTTGGGCGCCCTGGCGCAGCGCCGCCCGGCGCAGCTTTCCGGTGGCCAGCAACAGCGCGTGGCGCTGGCTCGCGCCCTGGCCATCGAGCCGTCCATCCTGCTGCTGGACGAACCCTTCGCCGCGCTGGACCGTTCGCTGCGGCTGGACATGCAGATGGAAATCAAGCGGCTGCAACGCCAACTGGGCCTCACCGCCATCCTGGTCACCCACGACCAGGACGAGGCGATGAGCGTCGCCGACCGCATCGCGGTGATGCGGCGTGGCCATATCGACCAGCTGGGCACCCCGGTGGAGGTCTATGACCACCCGGCCACGCCCTTCGTCGCCGGCTTCATCGGCACCACCAACCGGCTGCCCTGCACCACCACGGCTGATGGCGTGGCGCTGCAGGCCGGCGCCACCCTGGCCCTGGCCCACACCCTGCCGCCCGGCAGCCGCGCCATGCTGACGGTCCGCCCCGAGCAACTCGCCCTGGCCAGCGAGGCCGCGCCGGACGCCTGGCCGGTCGAACTCGGCCTGGCCGTGCCGCTCGGCGGCCAGACCGTGCGCGAGGTCCGCTGCACGGATGGCACCGCGCTCCGCCTCACCGAACCCCGTCGCGGTGCCATCCGCGAGTTGGGCGCCACTGCCCATTGCCGCCTGGCCCCAGGCGCCAACCCCACCCTGTTTCCGCATACGGAGGAATGAGCATGACCTTGATGTCCCGCCGCGCCGCCCTGCTCGGCGCCGCCGCGCTCGGCTGCGCCGGCCTCACCCGCCCCGCCTTCGCCGCCGGCAGCGTCACCGCCGCCATCTACCCCGGCGCCTGGGAGGAAGCCTTCCGCGAACACGTCGCCCCCGTGCTGAAGCGCCAGCACCAGATCGACCTGGAGATGCAGGGCCTGTTCGCGGTGGACCAGGTGGCCAAGTTCGCCGCCAGCCGCGGCGCGCCACCCTTCGACTGCTTCGTGCTGGACCCCGGCCCGCGCATCACCGCCATCGACCGCGGCCAGTTCGAGCGGATCGACATCAACAAGCTGGCCAACAAGGCGCAGATCCCGGCCGGCATGGCCGATGAATGGGGCGTCGCCACCGGCGCCCAGGTGGTCGGCATTGCCTACAACCCGAAGAAGCTGCCCCGCCCGACCGGCTGGGACGACCTGCTGAAGGACCCCTGGGTTAGCAAGCTAGGCCTGACCGGCTTCGGCACCACCTTCGGCACCGTCAGCCTGATCGAGCTGGCAAAAGTGTTCGGCGGCAGCGAGACCAATGTGGAGCCGGTCTTCACCGAGGTGAAGAAGGTGCTGGGCAAGGTCGCCGCGGTCGGCACGCCGGCCGCCATGCCGGGCCTGTTCCAGCAGGGCCAGTGCGACATCATGTACACCAACACCCAGACGGTCACGACGCTGAAGGACCGTGGCGTGGACATCGAGTTCGTCGCGCCGAAGACCGGCGCGGTCAGCTTCATCACCACGCTGCACATCGCCAAGGGCAGCACCAACATCGACAACGCCTACAAGTACATCGACGCCGCCATTAGCGCCCCGGTGCAGAAGGCGCTGTCGGAGGCGCCCTACTTCTTCGTCCCCGTCAACAGGGGCGTCGCCTTGGGCGCCGGCCTGCCGATGCGCAGCCTGGACGAGATGAGCCGCTTCGTCACCCACGACTGGGCCAAGATCAACCCGCTGCGCGCCGGCTGGATCGACCGCTTCAACCGCGAAATGGCGAAGTGAAACAGGCCTTCATCCGCATGGGGCCAGCCCTTCCGTTGGGGCTGGCCTACCTCGCCTTCTTCGTGGCGCCGCTGCTGATGCTGGTCGCCGTCAGCTTCTATGCCGACGACAAGCTGACGGTGCTGGGCTTCGACAACTGGCGGAAGTTCCTGTTCGACAGCTTCCACTGGAAGGTGGTGACGGACACGCTGCTGCTCGGCCTGAAGGCGGTCTGCGCCACCGTGCTGCTGGGCCTGCCGCTGGCGCTGGTTTGGCGCGGCGCCTCGCCCTTCTGGCAGCGTGTGTTGTTGTTCGTCGCTGTCATGCCGCTGCTGACCAGCGTGGTGGTGCGAACCTTCGCCTGGATCGTCATCCTCGGCCGGGAAGGCGTGGTGAACCAGCTGGTGTTGGGCCTGGGCCTTGCCGCCGAACCACTGCGGCTGCTGCAGACCGAACTGGGCCTGGTGATCTCCCTGACCCAAATCGAAATGCCGTTGCTGCTGCTGCCGTTGCTTTCGGTGATGGCGCGCTTCGACCCCAACCTGCTGGACGCTTCCGCCTCGCTCGGTGCCTCGCCCTGGCGCACGCTGTTCAAGGTGGTGCTGCCGCTGGTGGCGCCGGGGTTGGCGGCCGGCGCGCTGCTGGTCTTCGCCAGCGCCACCACCGCCTTCATCAGCCAATCCGTCATCGGCGGCGGGCGGCTGGTTTACCTGCCTTCCCTGGTCTGGCAGCAGGCCATGATCAACGCCAACTGGCCCTTCGCGGCGGTGGTGGCCATCGTGCTGCTGGTTTCCGTCTCGGCGGTCATCGCCGTCATCGCGCTCGCCGGGCGCATCGCAGGGGGGCGGGTGCATGGCGCGGCGGCGTAGCGCGGGGGAGATCAGCTACGCCCTCATCATCGGCGGCCTGGCGACGCTGGCGCTGGTCGTCCTGATCGGCCCCGTGCTGGTGGTGCTGGCCACCTCCTTCACCGACAGCCGCAGCATCCGCTTCCCGCCGCAGGGCTTTTCCTTCCGCTGGTACCTGCTGCTGATGGACGAGGTGCGCTCCCGCTTCATCCATGTCGCCGCCGGCAACACGCTCCAGGTCGCCGCGCTCTCGGCCGGCCTGGCCACGCTGGGCGGCACCGCCGCGGCGCTGGCGCTGGCGGAAGCCAAGGGCCGCTGGGCCCGCGTGGCCGACGCCTTCTTCATGTCGCCGCTGGTGCTGCCCGGCCTCGCCTTCGGCCTGGCGGCGCTGATGTACTTCACCCTGCTCGGCTTCCGCCCCTCGCTGGAACTGCTGGTCTGCGGCCACCTGATCGTCGTGGTGCCCTTCGTGCTGCGCACCGTCGGCGCCTCACTCTCCCAGCGCGACCCGGCCTTGCTGGACGCATCGGCCAGCCTCGGCGCCTCGCGCCTCTACACCTTCCGCCGCGTCACCCTGCCGCTCATCGCCCCCGGCATCGCCGCCGGCGGCTTCCTCGCCTTCATGGCCTCGGTGGACCAGGTGCCGGTCTCGCTCTTCCTTTCCTCGGCGCGGACGGACATGCTGCCGATCAGGATGTGGGGCATGATGGAAAGCACGCTCGATGTCCGCGTCGCCGCCGTCTCCGGCACGCTGATCTTCGTGGCCTTCGTGCTGATGCTGGTGATGGAGCGGTTCACCGGCCTGACCAAAAGGATGCGCGGCTGATGCTTCGCCTGGTGCTCGAACCCCTGACCTCCGCCGCCTTCCTGGCCTTCGGCGAGGTGCTGGAAGCCCCTGACATGCCGGGCCGCACCTATTTCGAGGACGCACTTGCCAACCTGCGCCCGCAGGCCCGCCCCAGCCTGTCGCTCTCGGTGAAGCAGCCAATCCCCGGCCTGCCGCTGCGCAGCACCACCATGGAACGCCACCGCTTCTCCTCGCAGAGCTTCGTGCCGCAGAAGGCCGGGCGCTGGCTGGCGATCGTGGCGCCGAAGGGCAGCGATGGCGGCCCGGACATGGCCCGCGCCCGCGCCTTCCTCTGCGGCCCCAACCAGGGCGTGACCTACGGCGCCGATGTCTGGCACCACCCCTCCACCGTGCTGGACGAGACCGCGCACTTCGCCATCTTCATGTGGCGCACGGGCCGCCCAGGCGATGACGAGTTCACCCAGGTTCCCGAGTTCGAGGTGGTGATGCCATGACCTCGCCGTCCGATGACCTTGAGCCTGATCCGCGGAGGCGGAATCGCCGAAGCGGTGAATCGGTCTCTCCCACCAAGGCCGAAGGGCCCGCAGGTCTGAATCGGCAGTCCGAAACCGGAGGTTTCGTCTGATGTACCAACCCAAGCGCGACTTCATCGGCTACGGCCCCAACCCGCCGGACCCGCAATGGCCAAACGGCGCCCGCCTCGCGGTCAACTTCGTCTTCAACTATGAGGAAGGCAGCGAACCCTCGATCCAGGATGGCGAGGGCTTCACCGAAAACGGCCTGACCGAATCGCATGGCCTCAGCCAGGCCGGCACCGGCGGCCGCGACCTGGCGGCGGAAGGCATGTTCGAATACGGCAGCCGCGTCGGCTTCTGGCGCCTGCTGCGGCTGTTCACCGAACGCGACCTGAAGCCCACCATCTTCGGCTGTGCCCTGGCCATCGAGCGCAATCCGCTGGTCGCCCAGGCCATCCGCGACAACGGCCTGGACGTGTGCTGCCACGGCTGGCGCTGGGTGAAGCACTATGAGATGGACGAGACGACCGAGCGCGAGCACATCCGCAAAGCCGTCGCCAGCCTGCGCGAAACAATCGGCGAACGGCCGATGGGCTGGTACTGCCGCTACTCCCCGGGCGTGAACACCCGCCGCCTGGTGGTAGAGGAAGGCGGCTTCCTCTACGACAGCGACTACTACGGCGAGGAACTGCCGTTCTGGACCACGGTGGAAGGCAAGGGCCACTTGGTGGTGCCCTACTCGCTGGTCAACAACGACGGCAAGTATGTCCACTGGATGGGCACGTCGGATGACTGGTTCAGCTACATCCGCGATGCCTTCGACATGCTGTACGAGGAAGGCAAGCGCACGCCGAAGATGATGAATGTCGGCCTGCACATGCGCCTCATCGGCCACCCCGCCCGTGCCATGGGGTTGCAGCGCCTGCTGGACCACATGCAGTCCCGCGCCGGCGTCTGGATCACACGGCGCATCGACATCGCGCAGCACTTCGCGGCGGTGCATCCCTACCCGGGCAAGGGGCTGAACGAGTAGCGGAAGGCGGGCGCCAACACCCCGCCGACATCATGGCCGGGCTTGTCCCGGCCATCCACACCCCGCCACGGCGGCGCCGCGCGCAAACGCGCGCGGCGTTTGCATCAGATGCCTTCCTTCAGGATGCGCCGCGCCAGCGACATGCGGTGCACCTCGGTCGGGCCTTCATAGATCCGCATCACCCGCACCTGGTTCGCCATCACCTGCAACGGCAGTTCCTTGGTCATGCCCATGGCGCCGAAGGCCTGCATGGCATTATCAAGAATCTCCTGCGCCATCTCGGTGCTGTACACCTTGATCATGCTGGCCTCGCCGCGCACGTCGCCGCCGGCGTCCAGCGTGCGGGCGGCGTTGTGCGTCATCAGCCGGCAGGCGTGCATCTTGGTCGCACCCTCGGCGATCCACCACTGAATGGCCTGCCGGTCGGCCAGCTTCTGGCCGAAGGTCACGCGCTGCTTCACGTGCTCGATCATCATCTGCATGGCGCGGCGGGACATGCCGATCAGCTTCGCCGCCATCTCAATGCGCCGCACGTTCAGCCGCAGCTGCATGGGCGCATAGCCCTGGCCGACCTGGCCCAGCACCTGGCGCGCCGGCACGCGCAGGTCCTCGAACACCAGCTCATAGGTCCGCCGGCCGCCGATCATCTGGATTTCGCGCTCGATGATGAAGCCCGGCGCGCCCTTCTCCACGATGAAGGCGGTCACGCCCTCCTGCCGCTTACCCTCGCCGGTGCGCGCCATCAGGATGATGAAGTCGGACTGGGGCACATTGGAGACCCAGATCTTCCGGCCGTTGATCACCCAGTCATCGCCATCCGGCACCGCGCGCGTGGTCATGCCCGCGGGGTCGCCACCGGCGCCGGGCTCCGAGATCGCGATGCAGGAAAGCGCCTCGCCGCGGGCATAGGGCTCCAGATAGCGCTCCTTCTGGAACGGGCTGGCCACCTGCATCATCATGTGCAGGTTGGGGCTGTCAGGCGGGAAGATGAAGGGCACCGCGGTGCGGCCCAGTTCCTCATTCACCAGCGCCAGCGCTTCCACCGGCAGGTTGGCACCCCCAAATTCCTCCGGGCTGTCCAGCCCCCACAGACCGAGTTCCTTGCACTTGGCCAGCAGCGGCGCGCGTTCCTCGTCGCTCAGGCCCAGCTTGCCGCCATTGGCCTCGCGCTTCAGCACGGCGGGTTCCAGCGGGATCAGTTCGCGATCGACGAACTTCGCCACCAGGTCCTGCAGCATGCGGTGTTCTTCGTTGGCAGCCATGGCTTCTCATCCCCGGGATTTGTCTGAGGCGGAAAATCGGCCCGCTTCGGGGGTTCGTCAACCGCAGCAAGTGCGGCTACCCTGCAGGCAACAACCGGAGACGCCCCATGCCCGCACCGCTGAAGCTGATGTCCACCCTCGGCGTGCTCGGCGTGATGCAGCAGGTGATGCCGCCTTATGAGGCTGCCGGCCATGCGATCTCGGCCGAATACGACCCAACGGCGGCCATCCTCGGCCGCATCAAGGCCGGCGCCCGTGGCGATGTCGCCATCCTCACCGGGGAAGGCATCGCGGCCCTGACCGAAGCCGGCATCCTTGCCTCCGGCACCCGCGTGGACCTGGCCAAGTCCTATGTCGGCATGGCCGTGCTGGCCGGCGCGCCGAAGCCCGACATTTCCACGCCGGAAGCCTGCATCGCCACGCTGCGGGCCGCCAAGACCATCGCCTATTCCAAGGCCGGCGCCAGCGGCATCTACTTCGCGGGCCTGCTGGAACGGTTGGGCCTGGCCGCCGAGATCAACGCCAAGGCCACCATCATCCCCAACGGCTTCACCGCCCAGCGCCTCGTGGATGGCGAGGTGGAGTTGGCGGTGCAGCAAGTCAGCGAGTTGATGGCGATACCCGGCGTAGACATCGTCGGCCTGCTGCCCCCGGCCTTGAACACGGAGGTCGTCTTCGCCGCCGCCCTGTTCACCGGCGCGCCCCAGGCCGAGGCTGGCGCCGCCCTGCTGGCCCACCTGAAGGCCGCCTGCACGCCCGACCTGCTGCGCGCCAAGGGGCTGGAGCCGGCCTGAGCGCCGGCCGGCCGCGGCGGTCCCCGTCTACGCGAAGAACCGGTTGGGCACCCGCGGCAGCCCCAAATTGTCGCGCAGCGTCGCGCCCTCGTACTCCGTCCGAAAAATCCCTCGCCGCTGCAACTCCGGCACCACGCGGTCGACGAAGTCATCCAGCCCTTCCGGCAAAAACGGGAACATGATGTTGAACCCGTCGCAGCCGCGCTGTTCCAGCCATGCCTGCATCTGGTCGGCAATGTCGGCGGGCGTGCCCATCATGGAAAGCCCGCCGTAGTGCGCGCCGAAGCGCTGCGCCAACTGGCCCACGGTCAGCCCCTCGCGCGCCGCCATGGTCAGCACCCGCTCCCGGCCTGAAAGCGACTGGTTGGTCGGCGGCAGTTCCGCCGGCAGCGGCTTGTCCAGGTCGAACCCGCTGGCATCGCAGCCCAGCGCAATGGAGAGCGAGGCGATCCCGCTATCCGGATGCACCAGGCTGTCCAGCCTGGCCCGCTTGGCCTGCGCGTCCGCCAGGCTGTCCCCCACCACCACGAAGCAGCCGGGCAGCACCTTCAGATGCTCCGGGTTGCGCCCGGCCGCCGCCGCCCGCGCCTTCACATCGGCGTAGAAGGCCTGTGCATCGGCCAGGTTGTTCTGGCTGGCAAAAATCGCCTCGGCGGTCTCGGCCGCCAATTGCCGCCCGGCATCGGAAGCCCCGGCCTGCACGATGACCGGCCAGCCCTGCACCGGCCGCGCGATGTTAAGCGGCCCCTTGACTGAGAGATGCTCGCCCTTGTGGTTCAGCACATGCAGCTTGGCCGGGTCGAAGAAGATGCCCTTCTCCACATCCCGCACGAAGGCATCGTCGGCCCAGGAATCCCAAAGCCCCGTCACCACGTCAAAGAATTCGCGCGCCCGCCGGTAGCGCTCGTCGTGCTCGACATGCTCCTCCAGCCCGAAGTTCAGCGCCGCATCGGGGTTGGACGTCGTGACGATGTTCCACCCCGCCCGACCGCCGCTGATATGGTCCAGCGAGGCGAACCGCCGGGCGATATGATACGGCGCGTCAAAGGTGGTCGAAGCCGTGGCGATCAGCCCCAGATGCTTGGTCACCATCGCCAGCGCTGGCAGCAGCGTCAGCGGCTCGAAGCTGGTGGAGGTATGGCTGCGCTGCAGCGCCGCCATCGGCATGTTCAGCACCGCCAGATGGTCCGCCATGAAGAAGGCGTCGAACTTGCCGCGCTCCAGCGTCTGGGCGAAGCGCACCATGTGCTGCAGGTTGAAGTTGGCATCCGGGAAGGCGCCGGGGTAGCGCCAGGCCGCCGTATGGATGCTGGCCGGGCGCATGAACGCCCCCAGCTTCAGCATGCGTCGCTCGGTCATCACGCAACTCCCAAGGCGGTCTGCCGCACCAACGCGGCGCATTCCAACGGCCGTTCCAGCGCCAGCAAGTGGCTGCACCCAGCCAGTTCGGTGAAGATGGCGCCGCAGCCCCGGGCGGCCAAGGGCTGCGGCAGCCGCGCCGGGGAAGCCGGCGCCGGCGGCGTGGCGTCGGAGGCGACGAACCGCATCGGGGTGCCGAAGGGCCGCAGCGCCAGGAACGGCGCCGCATCCCACATGGCCCGGTAGATCGCCGCTTCGGTGGCAGGCGCGCAGCGCAGCGCGAAGCCCTCGCCTTCCGGCCGCAGCACGGCGCGGGCGTGCAGCAGCAGCGCCTCGGGCGAGATCAGGGAGAAGCCCGGCGTCGCCGCCAGCCGCTCGGCGAAGGCTGCGGCGCTGGGCCACAACGCCCGGCGCCGCAGCGTGCCCGCCACCCGCGCCTGGTGCCGCGGCGCCTCATCGGCATCGGCCAGTTGTGCCGGCATGCACAGCGGCGGCTCGAACAAGGTGGCGCTGCGCCATGCCAGCCCCAGCCGCAACCCGGCCCACAGCAGGGCCACGCCCGAAAACGAATGCGCGGCCACATGCGGCACCTGCCCGGTCACGCCCGCCACGTGCCGCGCCACCATCGCGGCATCCCCGGCGATGGCGTCCAGCCCGGTCTCACCGCTCGGCGGCAACTCGGAAAACCCCTGCCCGCGTGCATCCCAGGCCCAGACATCGAAGTCGGCGGCCAGCGCCCCCAGCAGCGGCAGGTAGCACTGCGCGGCGAAGCCATTGGCATGGCCCCACAGCAGCACGGGCGCACCCGGCGCCGCGCCGCCCCACCGATGCAGCGCTATCAGCGCCCCATCCGCCGCCTCAAGCCAGCCCTGCCGTTCCACGCCCTGCCCTTTCGCCGCCACCCCGGTTCAAGCAGCAGGGCCGCCGCCCGGCAAGCCGCGCTTGCCATTGCGCCGCCGCCCGCGCTATCCAGGCCTGATGGTCAGGCATCTCCCCGTCGCTCGATTTTGGTACCGCTGGTATGAACCGGCGGCCCAGGTCCTGCGCGCTTAGCAGAAACCCCAAAGCCGCCACTCCCCTGGCGGCTTTCGTGTCCCTGTTCCCTGACCACCCACGAACACCACCAGACCGGAGCGGCGGCCCCACCCAGGAGCCTCCGATGACGCGTACCGAATTCGACTTCGACGTGTGCTGCGGCCCGGCCACGCCGCCACCAACCGTGGTGCCGCCGCCCGCCTCCGCCGCGCCCAAGGCCGGCGACACCGCTTCGCTTGACCAGCCCCCGGCCCCGGCCGATAGGATCACCCCGACATGATCCTCCTCATCGACAATTTCGACAGCTTCACCTTCAACCTCTACCACTTCCTGGGTGACCTCGGGGTGCAGGTGGAGGTCAGGCGGAACAACGCGCTGACCAGCCAGGAAGCCCTCGCGCTCCGGCCGGAAGCCATCGTGCTATCCCCCGGCCCCTGCACGCCGACCGAGGCCGGTATCTGCCTGCCGCTGATCGGCGCGGCGGCGGCGGCCGGCGTGCCGCTGTTCGGCGTCTGCCTGGGCCACCAGGCCATCGGCCAGGCCTTCGGCGGCATCGTGGAACGCGCGCCGGAGCCGGTGCACGGCAAGGTCTGGGACGTCCATCACCGCGGCACCGACGTTTTTGCCGGCCTGCCCAGCCCGTTCCGCGCCACCCGCTACCACTCGCTCGTGGTGCGGCGCGAAGGCCTGCCGGAAGACCTCGAAGCCACCGCCTGGACCGAAGACGGCCTGATCATGGGCCTGGCGCACCGGACCAAGCCGATCTGGGGCGTACAATTCCACCCGGAAAGCATCGCCAGCCAGCACGGCCACGACCTGCTGCGCAACTTCCTCACCCTGGCCGGGGTGAAAATGGGCGTGCCGGCGTGATGAACGTTGGACGAAAGCGGCCGGCGCTCAGCCGGCCGAGGCCGCGAATGCGGCCCGCCGGTCGCGCCCTTGGGCGCGCGAAACCGCGCGACGCGGCGCAAGCCAAGGCCGCGGATGCGGCCGCCCGGCGTTTGAGGGCAAAAACATGAACAGCCTGAAGCCGGTCCTGGCCCGCCTCGCCGCCGGCGAGACGCTGGCGGAAACCGAGGCCGAGGCCGCCTTCGGCATCATCATGGCCGGCGAGGCCACACCGGCCCAGATCGCCGGCCTGGTCATGGCCATGCGCGTGCGCGGGGAGACGGTCGCCGAGATGACCGGCGCCGTCCGCGCCATGCTTTCCCGCATGGCAGCGGTGGAAGCGCCGCCCGGCGCCATGGATATCGTCGGCACCGGCGGCGATGCCTCGGGCAGCCTCAACATCTCCACCGCCACGGCCATGGTGGTGGCCGGTTGCGGCATCCCCGTCGCCAAGCACGGCAACCGGGCGCTCTCCTCCAAATCCGGCGCGGCCGACGCGCTCTCGGCGCTCGGCGTCAACCTGGACGTACCGCTGGACCGCCTGCCCTCGATCATCGCCCACGCCGGCATGTGCTTCCTGATGGCACCGCGCCACCACGCCGCGCTGCGCCACGCCGCCGGCCCCCGCGTCGAACTCGGCACCCGCACCATCTTCAACCTGCTGGGACCGCTGGCCAACCCGGCGCGGGTCAAGCGCCAACTGACCGGCGCCTTCAGCACCCAGTGGCTGCGCCCCATGGCGGAGACCCTGGGCCGGCTCGGCACCGAGAAGGCCTGGGTGGTGCACGGCCAGGGCCTGGACGAGATCGCCCTGTCCGGCCCGACCGCGGTGGTCGAACTCGACCACGGCAGCTTCCGCAGCTTCACCATCACGCCCGAGGATGCCGGGCTGGAACGCGCCCCGCCCGAAGCCATCAAGGGCGGCGAGCCGGCGGAGAACGCAGCGGCCCTGGAAGCGTTGTTGGCGGGCGCCCCTGGGGCTTATCGGAATATTGTCCTGTTGAACGCGGCGGCCGCCCTGGTCGTTGCCGGGGCGGCACCCGATCTCAAGGCAGGCGTTGCCAAGGCTGCCCGCTCCGTGGATACCGGCGCCGCTCAAACCGTTCTGTCCCGCCTGAAGGACGCCTGCCTGCCATGAATGCCCCCCATGTCGTCACCGCCGATGCCGAGGTGCCTGACGTCCTCGCCCGCATCCTGGCCGACAAATACGAGGAAGTCCGCCAGCGCAGCGCCACCACGCCGCTGGCCGACATGGAACGCCTGGCCGCCGCCGCCCCCGCGCCGCGCGATTTTGCGGGTGCGCTGTGCAACGCCGTGGCCGAGGGCCGCATCGGCCTGATCGCCGAGATCAAGAAGGCCAGCCCCAGCGGCGGCCTGATCCGCGACCCCTTCGACCCCGCGGCCCTGGCCCGCGCCTATACCCGTGGCGAGGCCAGTTGCCTCTCCATCCTGACCGATGCCCCCTACTTCCAGGGCAAGGCCGAGGACCTGCAGGCCGCCCGCGCCGCCTGCCCGCTGCCGGTGCTGCGCAAGGACTTCATGGTCCACCCCTGGCAGGTTTTTGAGAGTCGGGCCATGGGCGCCGACTGCATCCTCGTCATCATGGCCGCGCTGACCGATGAGGTGGCCGAGGAACTGGTCTCCACCGCCCGCAGCCTGGACATGTCGATCCTGGTGGAAGTGCATGACCAGCGCGAGTTGGAGCGGGCGCTTGGCCTGAATGTCCGCCTCATCGGCATCAACAACCGCAACCTCAAGACGCTGAAGACCGATATCGCCACCTCCGAATTCCTGGTGCCGATGGTCCCGGCCGACCGCATCCCGGTCTCCGAAAGCGGCATCCGCAGCGCGGAAGACGTCCGCCGCATGGCCGATGCCGGCGCCCGCTGCATCCTGGTTGGCGAGCACATGATGCGCCAGACCGACGTCGCCGCCGCCGCCCACGACCTGGTTCACGCGCTCTAGCATGACCGGCGCCCTCACCCACTTCGACAGCGCTGGCCACGCCGCCATGGTGGATGTCTCCGCCAAGGGCGAAACCGAGCGCGTCGCGGTGGCCCGCGGCCGCATCGTCATGGCGCCGGAGACGCTGGCGCTGATCCGGGACGGCCAGGTCGGCAAGGGCGACGTGCTCGGCGTGGCCCGGCTGGCCGGCATCATGGCCGCGAAGAAGACCAGCGACCTGATCCCGCTCTGCCATCCGCTGGCGCTGACAAAGGTGACGGTGGACCTGACCATCGCGGCGCCGGACGCCATCGAGATCGAGGCCCTGGCAAAGCTGGTCGGCCGCACCGGGGTGGAGATGGAGGCGCTGACCGCCGTCACCGTCGCCGCGCTGACCGTCTATGACATGTGCAAGGCAGCCGACCGCGGCATGCGGATCGAATCGGTGCGCCTGGTCGAGAAGACCGGCGGCAAGTCCGGCAGCTACAAGGCGGAATAGCCATGCTTTCGGTGGACGAAGCCCGCGGCCGCATCCTCGCGGCCCTCTCCCCCACCGCGCCGGAGACGGTGGCCCTGGCCCAGGGCTGGGGCCGCGTGCTGGCCCGCCCGGTGCTGTCCCGCGTCACCCAGCCGCCGGCCGATGTCTCCGCCATGGACGGCTACGCGGTCCGCGCCGCCGACGCGACGCTCGGCGCGGTGCTGCGGCTGATCGGCACCTCCCCCGCCGGGCACCCCTGGGAAGGCATTGTCGGCGCTGGCGAGACGGTGCGGATCTTCACCGGTGGCTTCATGCCGGCCGGCGCCGATGGCGTGCTGCTGCAGGAAGACGCCACCGCCGACGGCACCGCCATCACGGTCAACGAGGCGGTTCGCGCCGGCCGTTGGATTCGCCCGCAAGGCCTGGACTTCGCCGCGGGTGAGGCACTGCTGCCCGCCGGCCGCCGCCTGACCGCGCGCGATATCGGCCTGGCCGCCGCCGCCAACCACCCCTGGCTGGCGGTGCATCGCCAGCCGCGCATCGGCATCCTCGCAACTGGCGATGAAATCGCCCTGCCCGGCGACCCGCTGCCCCCCGGCGGTATCGTCAGCTCCAACGCCCATGCCCTGGCCGCCCTGGTACGGGCCGCTGGCGGCGATCCCCTCGTGCTGCCGATTGCACCGGACGACAGCCAGGCCATCGCCGAGGCCGCCCGTTCCGCCCGCGCCTGCGACATGCTGGTCACCACCGGCGGCGCCTCGGTCGGCGAGCACGACCTGGTGCAGGCCGCCTTGGGACCGCAGGGCTTCGCGCTGGATTTCTGGCAAATCGCCATGCGCCCGGGCAAGCCACTGATCTGGGGCAGCCTGGGACAGACGCCAGTACTGGGCCTGCCGGGCAACCCCGTCTCCGCCCTGGTCTGCGCCGTGCAGTTCCTGCTGCCCGCCCTGGCCCGGCTTTCCGGCGGCGAGGCCGCGCCGCCACCGACCATGCGGGTCCGCGCCGGGGCCGCCATGGCCGCCAACGACAAGCGCTTCGACCATCTGCGGGCCCGGCTCGAAACCCGCGACGGCGAGCAGGTGGTGGTGCCCTTCGCCGCGCAGGACAGTTCCATGCTGAAGACGCTGGCCCGCGCCGACGCCCTGGTGCTGCGCGCCGCCCATGCCCCGGCTGTCGCCGAGGGCGAAATGGTGGACGTGATCCCGCTGGCGCAATTGGGGCTGTAGCCCCTCGCCCCGGGAACATTCTGCGATTAACCCATAGTTATCCACAATTCCGTTGACGCGATTCTGGAACCTACATAGAACACACGGGTGATTCCCGGTTTGTTCGTCGCGGCCCCTCGCCGCCGCGGCATCGGGAACGGAGGACCGCTCATGCTCACCCGCAAGCAGCACGAACTGCTGATCTTCATCGACAAGCACCTGCGGGAGACCGGTTTCTCCCCCTCCTTCGAGGAAATGAAGGAAGCGCTGGCGCTGAAGTCCAAGTCCGGCATCCACCGGCTGATCACGGCGCTGGAGGAACGGGGGTTCCTCAAGCGCCGCGCCCACCGCGCCCGCGCGCTGGAAGTCATCCGCCTGCCGGAGAACCTGTCGCCCCGCCGCGCCGCCGCGCCGCCGCAGCCCAAGGAGGCGCCGCTCTCGCCCAACGTCATCCGCGGCAACTTCACCGGCCAGCCCCTGGCGCAGCCCAAGCCGGCGAATGAGGTCTCGGCGATCCAGTTGCCGTTGTATGGCCGCATTGCCGCCGGCCTGCCGATCGAGGCGATGCGCGATTCCGGTGCCAGCGTCGATGTCCCCGCCGCGCTGCTCGGCGCCGGCGACCACTACGCGCTCGAAGTCGCCGGCGATTCGATGGAGGAAGCCGGCATCCTCGATGGCGATACCGTGCTGATCCGCCGTGGCGAGACCGCCGAGAACGGCGCCATCGTGGTCGCGCTGATCGACGACAACGAGGTGACGCTGAAGCGCCTGCGCCGCCGCGGCAACTCCATCGCGCTGGAACCCGCCAACCAGCGCTACGAGACCCGCATCTTCGGGCCGGATCGGGTCAAGGTGCAGGGCCGCCTGATCGGGCTGCTGCGGAAGTATTGAGCGCTCGGGCACTCTCGCCCCCGCCTGTGGCCCTCAGAACGCCGGCAGGGGATTTGTCCGAAAGCTACTCGGTCGGCGCCAGTGGCTCGGCCGCCCCGCGCGGCCGGGGCACCGGCGGCACCCAGGGGCGGTCCCCACGGTACCCCCGGTCGCTCAGCACCGTCACCCCGTCGCGTCCAAGCCACACTGCATGGGCGCCGTTGCGCCAGACGCTGAAGCGGTCCACCACCGGGGCGCGGCACCGCCCCCGCACCGGCTCGGCGGAGATCACCAGCGCCGCCCGGCCACAGGCGGCGCCCGGCGCATCGCCGCGCAGCAGCACCACCTCCGGCGCCGCATGCAGCACACAGGCGCCGGGCAGGCAGGCCACGCCGCCGGCACCACCCTCGCGCGGCAGGGTCTGGCCATCGGTTTCGCCCCATAGGCGCAGCCACATCTCCCGCGTCAGCGCATTGCCACCGGACTGCCGCTGCCACAGTACCCCG
>CANBNK010000103.1 GCA_947371015.1 Acetobacteraceae bacterium
CTGGCCGCCTGCGCCGTGCCGGACTATCGCCGGCGCATCACCCGGGTGACCGCGCGGATGCCGACGCCGGAGGAAGCCGCCCTGCTGCAGCAAGCGCGCACCCGGCCGATCCTGGCCAGCGAGGCGGTCAATACCGACGCGACGGGCGAGCCGGTGGACTTCACACTGTGCACCTACGCCGCCGGCCGGGTGCAGATCGTCGTCGAGGGCGGCGCATGACTGGTGTTCAAGGGCGGCGCCTGGGGTGAGACCGCCGCAGGGATAGCCAAACCCCTGCCGCCGCAGGCATGATCGCGGTCACAAAGGGGTGCCGCCGATGCGCGCGATATTCGTCATGATCAAGTGCGAGATGGGCCAGGCCTACCGCGTGGCCCGGGAGATGGCCGACAGCGTCGAGGAACTGTCCGAGATGCACTCCACCTCCGGCCAGTACGACCTGCTGGGCAAGTTCTACCTGGCGGCGGACCAGGATATCGGCCTGTTCGTGGTGGACCGCATCCAGACGGTGTCCGGGGTGAAGGACACCTATACCTTGCAGACCTTCAATGCCTTCGGCGGCGGCAAGAACTGAACGGCCGACCACCCAGGCGGAGCGATGGCTGCGGGCTTGCCGTGATATCGCCACGCGGCTGTGCCATGCTGACGTTCAAGCACCCCCCGGGAGTTTCAATCAATGCGCCTGCTGCCCGCCCTCGGCCTGTCCACCCTGCTGCTGGCTGCCGGCTGCACTGACCAGTATGGCCGGCCGGACCCAGTGGGCACTGCCGTGCTCGGCGGCGCGGTAGGCGTTGCCGCCGGCTTGGCGCTGGGCGGCGCCTTCAGCAACAACAACCGCCGTGACAATTACAGCTATCCCCGCGGTGGCGGGTATGGCGGTGGCGGCGGCTATGGCCGGGGCTATGGCGGCGGTGGCTACGGCGGTGGTGGCTACGGCGGAGGCTATGGCGGCCGCGGCGGCTGGCGGTGAACGCCGCCCGGGCGGCAATACTCCGCGCAACAACACTGGGTATTACTTTGGTGCTGGGTGGTTGCGCCGTGGCGCCGTACCAGCAGCCGGCGGCCTATTACCCCGGCAAGCCCGCCGCAGCGGGCGGCTACTATCCCGAGACCTATGGCGGTGGCGGCACCGGCTATTACGGCGGTGGCTACGGCGGCGGTTATTATGTCGCCCCGGCGCCGGTCTGGGGTGGTGGTGGCTTCGGCTATCGGCCGCCCCCGCCGCGCCCGTCCTGGGGCGGAGGCGGCTATGGCTACCGGCCGCCGCAAGGTGGCGGCTGGGGCGGCGGCGGTGGCGGCTACCGCCCGGCGCCCTCGGCACCGTCCCGGCCCACGCCGTCCGGCCCGCCACCGCGCAGCAGCGGCGGGCGAGACTGGCACCACCGCTGAGGCGGTTCAGCCAAACCCAAGAAAACCTTCCATCCGGCTGATCGGCTTCGCTGCACGCAGTGCTGCCAGGTCCGGCTTCGGCCGGGCCAGCAGCGCATCGCCGGCGCAGGCCTGCTCGATCGCCAGCGCCACGCCCAGCACCAGCGCATCGCCGCCGCGGGGGCCGACGATCTGCAGGCCGAAGGGCATGCCGCGCGAGTCCTTGCCCATCGGCAGGCACAGCGCGGGGTGGCCGGCGATGGTCACGTAGTAGGACAGCGACAGCCAGTGGAAGTAGGTGCGGGTCGGCTTGCCGTCGATCTCGGCCGGATACAGTTCGCGCCAATCCCGCGGCGAACAGCAAATGCCCGGCGTGACCAGCACATCATGCCCGCCGAAGAAGCTGAGCCAATTGCGGTAGATTTCGGTCTGCCGCTGCGCCGCCTTGGCATAATCGTTGAGGCTATAGGCCAGCCCTTCCTCGACATTGGCGTGCAGGTTCGGCCCGCAATCCTGCGGCCTGGTGCGGTACTTCTCCAGATGGGAGGACAGCACGTTGGCCGCGCGCAGCACCTCGAACACCTCGTCGCCGCCGCTGATGTCCGGGTGCGCCGCCTCGGCCCGGGCAAACAGCGGGGCAATGGCGGCCACCCGGGCGCGAAAGGCCTCGCGCACGATGTTCTCGGTCGGCGCCTGGCCGAAATCCTCGGAGAAAGCCAGGCGCAGGCTGCCCAGGTCCACGCGCGGCGCCGGGTGGTAGCGGCTGGCCACACCACGCACCGGCTCCCCGGGCAGGGTGTAGGAAAGCGGGTCACGCGCGTCATCGGCGGCCTGGACCGAGAGCAGCAGGGCGGCATCGGCCACGTCGCGGCCCATCGGGCCGACCACCGGCAGGCAGGACCAGCCATGCGGCCGGCGCTCGCTGCTCACCAGCCCGGCGGAAGGCCGGAAACCGACGATGCCGCAGAACGCCGCGGGGTTGCGCAGCGAGCCGCCGGTATCGCTGCCGCTGCATAGCGGCGCCATGTCCACCGCCAGCGCCGCCGCCGAACCGCCGGAGGACCCCGCCGCCGAGCGCGAGTTGTCGAATGGGTTGCCGGTCGCGCCATAGACATTGTTGCGCGTGTTCGCGCCCAGGCCGAATTCCGGCGTGTTGGTCTTGCCGAAGACGATGCCGCCGGCAGCGCGCACCCGCGCGACCATGCCGGCATCGGCCTTGGGCACGTTGTCCTTGAAGATGGTGCTGCCATAGGTCGTCACCAGGCCCTCGGTGTCGTCCAGGTCCTTGATGCCGATCGGCAGCCCGTGCAGCGCGCCCAGCTTGTCGCCGCGCATCACCGCGGCCTCGGCGGCCTTGGCTTCGGCGCGGGCGCGTTCCGGCACCATCGCCACCATGGCGTTGATCGCGGGGTTCATCGCCGCGGTCCGCGCCAGGCAGCTTTCCAGCAACTCCACCGGGGAGAGCTTCTTCTCCCCGATCAGCCGGCGCAGCGTGATGGCGGAGAGGTCGCAGGGTTCGGTCATGCGGCGAGTTCCCGTTCGTACTGGGCAAGGGTTTCGGCGTCGAAGCAGGCGAAGGTCACGGCGACTTCGCCCTGAACACGCAGGCTTTCCCGCACGGCGGCGACGGCGATGCGCGCCGCCTGCTGCTTCGGGAAGCCATAGATGCCGGTGGAGATGGCCGGGAAGGCGATGGATCGGCCGCCGACCACATGCAACTCGCGCATCGCCGCGCGATAGGCGCTGGCGAGCAACTCCGCCTCATCCTTGCCGCCGCCCTGCCAGACTGGCCCGACGGCGTGGATGATGAAGCGCGCCGGCAGGTTGAAGCCCGGCGTGGTGCGGGCGTCCCCGGTCGGGCATGGCGCCAGGGGTTTGCACGCGGCGGCCAGCGCGTGGCTGCCGGCGGCGCGAAAAATGGCACCGCAGACGCCACCGCCGGCCAGCAGCTGGTCATTGGCCGCATTCACCACTGCGTCCACCGGCAGCATGGTGATGTCGGCTTCGACCGCTCGCATCATGAGAAAAGGCCAGACATTCTACCCCTTCGGGCGATATCGCCCTGCGTGGAAATGCTCTGGTTGCATCAGTAGCCCAGCGCCAGGCCGTCCTTGCGCGGATCGGACCCACCGATGAGGATGCCGCGCTTGCGGTCCATGAATATGGCCTGGCCACCGCCATGCGGCTTCGCCGCCAGCTTCACCGTGTGGCCCAGCCGCTGCAACCGGTCCACGACCGGGGCGGGAATGCCGGCTTCCAGTTCGACCACGTTGCCGAAGGGGTGCGGGTAGAGCCGCGGGCAGTCGATCGCCTCCTGCGGGTCCATGCCGAACTCGAACATGTTGCTCAGCACCAGGGTCTGGCCCATCGGCTGGAAGTGCCCGCCCATCACGCCATAGGGCATGATGCACTGGTCGTCCTTGGTCACCATGCCCGGGATGATGGTGTGCAGCGGCCGCTTGTTCGGCCCGATGCAGTTCACATGGCCTTCCTGCAAACGGAAGCCGAAGCCGCGGTTCTGCAGCATCACGCCCGACTTCTCGGCCAGGATGCCACTGCCGAAACTCTCGAACAGCGAGTTGATGAAGGAGCAGGCGTTGCCGTCGGCATCCACCACGCAGAGATAGACAGTGTCCTTGTGCTTGACCCATTCGGCGGTGCCGGCGGGCGGCAGCGTCTTCATCGCCTGGTCGTCGCGGATGATGCCGCGCAGCTTGCCCAGGTATTCCTTGCTGGTCAGCTCAGCGACCGAGCGTTCCATGTAGGCCGGGTCGGCCAGGAAGGCATCGCGGTCGCGATAGACCAGGCGGGCGGCCTCGATGTGGCGGTGATAGCGCTCGGCGCTCATCGGCCCCTGCTCGGGGGTCTCGAAGCCTTCCAGGATGCCCAGCAGCATCAGCACATGCAGGCCGGAGCCGTTGGGCGGGCACTGCCACACCTTCATGCCGCGCCAGTCGATGCTGATCGGCTCGACGAACTCGGCCACCGTCAGGCCATTGTGGAAATCTTCCTCGGTGTGCAGACCGCCGGCGGCGCGCAGGGTCGCCACCATGTCGGCGGCGATCTCGCCCTCATAGAAGGCGCGCGGGCCGTGCTCGGCGATGGCGCGCAGGGTCTTGCCCAGTTCCGGCTGGGTGAAGCGGTCGCCAACGCCCGGGGACTCGCCACCCGGCAGGAAACGGCGGGCGCTGGCCTCGTTCAGCCGCAGCTTCGGCGCCGCATCGACCCAGTCCACCGCCACGCGGGGAGTGACGGCAAAGCCTTCCTCGGCGCAGATGATGGCGCGCTGCAGCAGTTCGCCCAAGGGCTTCCGGCCATAGGTGGCGTTCAGCTTGGCCCAGGCGGAAATGGCGCCCGGCACGGTGACCGCATGGGCCGAGGTATTGACGATGCTGGTCACCTGGCGCGACCGCAGCGCTTCCGGCGTGGCGCCAGCCGGCGCCCGGCCGCTGCCGTTCAGCGCGATCACTTTCCCGGTGCCGGCCGGGGCGTACAGGCAGAAGCAATCGCCACCGATGCCGGTGGATTGCGGTTCCACCACGCAAAGCGTCGCGACCGCGGCAATGGCGGCGTCCAGCGCATTACCGCCCTTCTGCAGCACTTCCAGCGCAGCGAAGGTGGCGATCGGCATGCTGGTGGCGGCCATGCCGTGGTTGGAATAGACGGCGCTGCGGCCGGGGGCGTGGAAATCGCGCTTCATCTTGGACGTCTTTCGTTGGCAATAGCAGGCCCGGGCCCGAGCCATATGCGTGGCCTTGGTCTTACACCTGCGGGCCGCCCCCGCAAATACAGCCCTTCCCCGCCGCCGGGCCGGGGTTCATGCTGCAACCATGGCAAGCATCGGCATTGAGGAATTCGAGCAGGTTGTCGTTCGGGTCGGCACGGTGGTGGACGCCCAGCCCTTCCCGGAAGCCCGCAAGCCCGCGCTGAAGCTGTGGGTGGATTTCGGCGCCGCGCTTGGGGTGCGACAAAGCTCGGCCCAGGTGACGGTGCACTACTCGGCGGACCGGCTGATCGGCCGCCAGGTTCTGGCCGTGGTCAACCTGCCGCCGCGCAAGGTGGCCGGGTTTGAAAGCCAGGTCCTGGTGCTGGGCCTGCCGGACGAGAACGGCGACGTGGTGCTGCTGCGCCCGGACCTGAAGGTGCCGGACGGCGGGCGGGTCTATTGAGCGCCTGCGCCGACCAGGTGGCCGCCAGCCCGTGAGCCAGAAATACTTCACCGTCGGCTGGGAGCAGTTGCACCGCGACAGCAAGGCGCTGGCCTGGCGGCTGGCCGAAAAGGCGCCGTTCCGCGGCATCGTCGCGATTACCCGCGGCGGCATGATCCCGGCCGCGATCATCGCGCGCGAACTGGCCTGCCGGATGGTGGAGACCGTCTGCGTCGTCACCTATGACGAGGAACTCAAGGGCCAGCCGCAGGTGACCAAGCCGCCGGTGGCCGCCGGCGATGGCGAGGGCTGGCTGCTGGTGGATGACCTGGTGGACACCGGCACCACCGCCCGCGTTGTGCGCGCCCTGCTGCCCAAGGCGCATTTCGCCACGGTCTATGCGAAGCCGCAGGGCCGCAGCCTGGTGGACAGCTTCATCACCGAGGTCAGCCAGGACACCTGGATCCTGTTCCCCTGGGATACGGAGCCGCAGTTCATCGCGCCGATCATCAAGGGCAGCAAAGGCTAGCCAACCGCAGCCGCTTCCTCCCGCATCGCCAGCACCTTATCGACGCGCCGCCCGTCCATATCGACGATCTCGAAGCGCCAGCCGCTCCAGACGATGCGGTCGCCCTCACGCGGAACGCGCTGCAACAGCGCCAGCATCAGCCCGGCCACGGTGTGGTAGGTTCCGGGGTAGGGCAGCGGCGGCAGGTCCAGCCGCAGGCGCAGCTCGTCGCTCGGCATCATGCCGTCCAGCAGCAGGCTGCCATCGGCGCGCTTCAGGATATCCCCGGGCGCGATGGCGCTGGCCTCCGGGCCGAGTTCGCCGACAATGGCTTCCAGCAGATCGCTTTCGCTGACCACACCTTCAAAACTGCCGTATTCGTCCAGCACCAGCGCCAGGCCGACAGCGTCGTGCCGCAGCCGGCCCAGCGCGTCCAGTCCGCTCAGGTTGTCCGGCAGCACCAAGGGCTGGCGCAGCGCCTTGGCGATGGACAATGGCTCCCCGGCCAAGGCCTGGTCCAGCAGGTCCTTGGCGGCGACAATGCCGACCACATTGTCGATCCGCCGGTCCGCCACCACGAAGCGCGTCACCGGCTTGGCCCGCAGCTGCGCGATCACCTCCTCCGGCGTCGCGCTGCGGTCTATCCAGGCCACTTCGGTCCGTGGCGTCATCAGCGCGCGCACCGGGCGGTCCGCCAGGCGCAACACGCGCTCGATCATATGGCGTTCCTCGTGCTCCAGCGCGCCGGCCTCGGCGCCCTCGGCCACCACCGCCTTGACCTCCTCCTCCGTCACCGCATTCTCGGACGGGTCATGGCGGCCGAACAGGCGCAGCACCAGGTTGGAGGAAGCGCTCATCAGCCAGATCATCGGCGAGGTGAAGCGCGACAGCGCCGCCATCGGCCGGGCGACGCGGGCGGCGATGCCCTCGGGGTTGCGGAGCGCCAGTTGCTTCGGCACCAGTTCGCCGACGATGAGGTTGGCATAGGCGATGGCCAGCACCACGACGGTGAAGGCGACTTCATGGCCGAAGCCGTACATCCAGGGCTGGCTGTCCAGCACGTCGCCCAGGGGCGTGGCTAACTGCGCACCGCCGAACACGCCGGCGAAGATGCCGACCAGGCTGATGCCCACCTGTACCGTCGGCAGGAAGCGGTCGGGGTCGTCGGCCAGGGCAAGGGCTGCCGCGGCGCCGGGCACGCCGGCGCGCTCCATGGCCATCAGCCGGCCGCGGCGGGCGGAGACGATGGCGAGCTCGCTCATGGCGAAGGCGCCGTTCAGCAGCACCAGCACCACGAGGACGGCGATTTGCAGGGCAATTTCCATGCCCACTTCTACCCCCGGCACGCCGGTGGGGGTAGCGGCGCTTTACCGCCGTCGGCCCTGGCCGATCAGTCCGCTGTCGGCCCTGGCCGATCAGTCCGCTGTCGGCGTTTGCCGATCAGTCCGCTGTCGGCGTTTGCCGATCAGTCCTTCGGCAGCTTGATGCCCGTCAGCGCCTGGTAGGCGCGGATCACGAAGGCGTCGTCCTTGCCGCCGTGGCCCTGGGCGCTGGCGGCGATGAACAACTGCATGGCCTGGGCCGCCATCGGCGCCGGGAAGCTGGCCTGCCGCGCCAAATCCGTCACCAGGCCGAGGTCCTTGACGAAGATGTCAACCGCCGAGGTCGGCGTCTCGTCGCCCGCCAGCACATGCGCCATGCGGTTCTCGAACATCCAGGAATTGCCGGCCGCCGTGGTCACGATGTCGTAGAGTTGCTGCGGCTCCAGCCCGGCCTTGATGCCCAGCGCCATCGCCTCCGCCGCCACCGCGATGTGGGCTCCGGCCAGCAACTGGTGCACCACCTTCATGGTGGCGCCCAGCCCGGCGGTATCGCCCAGGCGCCACACGGTCTTCGCCGTGGCGTCCAGCAGCGGCTTGGCCTTGGCGAAGGCGGCGTCGTCGCCGCTGGCCATGTAGGTCAGCTGGCCGGACCGCGCGCCGACCGAGCCACCGCTCATCGGCGCATCCAGGTAGAGCATGCCGGCCTCGGTCGCGCGGGCGGCCAGCCGGCGGGCGTCCTCCGGCGACATGGTGGCGGAGACGACCATGACAGCGCCGGGCGCCAGCCGCGGCAGCGCGCCCTGCGGCCCGAACAAAGCGCCCTGGGCCTGCTTGGCGTTGACCACCATCACCAGCACGGCGTCGGTGCCCGTGGGCAGGTCGGCGGTGCTGGCCACGGCCGCGCCACCGGCGGCGGTGAAGTCGGCCCGGGCGGCCTCGCGCGGGTCCACGCCGGTTACGCTGATACCGCTGGTCTTAAGCAGGTTGAGCGCCGCACCCATGCCCATGCTGCCCAAGCCGATGACGCCAACCAGCATGCTACTCATCCCCCGCCGTGCGTTCCTTCGCCCATGTGACCAGGGCGTTCTTGTCCACCTTGTTGGTGCCCGCCAGCGGCAGCGCATCCAGGAACCAGATGCGGCGCGGATGCATGTAGGCCGGCGCCTTGGCCAGCGCATGCGCTTTCAGCTCCGCCTCATCCACCTGCGTCCCCGCCCGCTTGACCACGAAGGCGACGGGCTTGGTGCCCTTGATGTCGTCCGGCACCGGCACCACGGCCGATTGCTCGACCGCCGGATGGGTATCCAGCACCTTCTCGACCTCGCTCGGGAAGATGTTCTCGCCACCGCAGATGAACATGTCATCGACCCGGCCGACGACGTAGTGGAAGCCGTTCTCGTCTCGGTGGAACACATCCCCGGTGATGTAGAAGCCATCCGCGGTCAGCGGCGGTTTCAGGTCCGGCCGGTTCCAGTAGCCGTTCATCTGGCCCAGGCATTTCTGTTCCAGCACGCCGTCAGCGCCCAGCGCGCCATCGGCTCCGCGCAACCGCAACTGCACCGCCGGGTGCGCGTAGCCCACGCTGAGCGGCGGCGTCGGCAGCTTCTGCGGATGCGGGCCGAACACCACCGGCCCGGCTTCCGTGGTGCCATAGCCATTGACGAAGGAGGCGTTCGGAAAGCCTCGCTTGATCGCCGCCAGGAGGGCCGGGGAAACCGGCGCCGAGCCGCAGCGCACATGCCGCACGCTGGCCAGGTCCAGGCTCTCCACCAGGTCGCGGTGCTGCAGCAGCATCGCCATCATCGGCGGCACGCCGGTGATCCAGGTCACCTTGTGGTCGGCGATGGCGTGCAGATAGCCGCGCGCATCAAACTGCGGCATCAGCACCACGGTGATGCCGGCGGCGCTGGCCAGTTGCGCCAGCGCCAGCCCGTTCATGTGGTACAGCGGTGCCGCGATCAGGCAGCGTTCCCGGCTGATATCCGGCCCGGCCAGCCGCTGCTCCACCACCCACAGGTGCGACTGGTGGGAAAGGATGACGCCCTTCGGCCGCCCGGTGCTGCCGGAGGTGTAGAGGAAGATCGCCGGCTCGGCCGCTTCCGGGACCACTGTCTCGAAAGCGCCAGGGGCGAGGAAGGCGTCCCACTCGGCGCTGCCGAAGGCGATGCCGTGCATGCCTTCCGGCACCGCCGCCAGCCGCGCCGCGTCGCAGAACACCACGGTCGCGCCGCTGTCGCGCAGCACGTACTCCACCGTGGCGGCCGGAAAGCGCCAGTTGACCGGCACCGGCACCAGCCCGGCCCGCTGCGCGCCATACAGCGCCGCCAGGTATTCCGTGCTGTTGCCGGCCAGGATGCCCACGCGGTCGCCGCGCGTCAGGCCCCGCCGCAGCAGGCCCCGCGCCACGGCGCAACACAGTGCATCCAGCTCACCATAGCTGACCACCCGCGCCGCAGCCCCGGCCAGGTCGATCAGCGCCGGCTTGGAAAGATCAGCGCCCCGGTCGATCAGGTCGCCGAGGTTGCGGAACGGGAAGCCCATTACTTCGGCGCCGCGGTCAGGTAGACGCCACGGCCGGAGGCGCAGAGCTTGCCGTCGAGGTCGAAAATCTCGGCCTCGGCGACGCTGAACTGGCTGCCCTGCTTGATGATCTTGCCCTTGCAGACCAGGTCGCCCGGCAACGCCACGCGGTGATAGTCCACCCGCATGTCGATGGTCGGGATGCCGCGGCCGAGCTGCGCGCCCAGCGCCCAGTCGGCGGTCAGGTCCACCAGCGCGGCCAGGATGCCGCCATGGGTGTAGCGACGGTCCGGGTTCACCACCCATTCCTCGCGCCAGGTGGCGCGGATGGTGACGGTGCCGCGGCCGACATCCTCCACCTTCAAGCCCAGCCACTGGTGATAGGGGGCGCGCAGCAGGCGTTCCTGCAGCTGCTCGGCGGTCAGCGCGGTCGAAGCGTCGCTCATGGCGTCACCACCACCTTGCCGATGACCTTTCGGTCGCGGATCAGCGCCAGGCCCTCGGCCGCCTGGTCCAGCGGCAGCACCTTGTCGATCAGCGGCTTGATCTCACCGCTGGCGCACATGGCCAGCAGGCTGTCGAAATCCTCGTTGTAGAAGCTGTTGCTGCCGATGATCTGGAGCTCGAAGGTCCAGATGAAGCGCAGGTCTTCCTTCGGGTCGAAGCCAGCCGTGGCGCCGCAGACCAGCACCTTGCCGCCGCGCTTCACGATGCGCAGGCCCTTGGTCCAAGTATCGCCGCCAGTATAGTTGATGAGGACATCGACGCCGCCCTCATAGCTGCGGCGCTGCGGCTTGCCGAAGCGTTCCTGCGCCCACTTGCTGAAATCGACGGCCAGGTAATCGACCGCCTCGTCGGCGCCGATATCCAGCATCGCCTGGCACTTTTCGGGACCGCCGGCGCAGGCCACCACATGGGCGCCCAGCTTCTTGGCCAGCAGCACCGAACCCGTCCCGACGCCACCCGAGGCGCCGAGGATCATCACCACGTCACCCTTCTTGATGGTGTTGTGCGTGACGATCATGCGGTGCGCGGTGCCGTAGGCGACGGGCAGGCTGGCCGCCGTCTCGAAGGAGACCTCGGCCGGCAGGCGGATCAGCTGGTCGGCATTACACACACAATATTCCGCCATGCCGCCGTCGAGCATCTCGCCCATCAGGCCCTTCTGGCGGTTGATCGGGTTCACCATCACCCGCGCGCCGGCTTCCCAGCCGGAGACACCCTCGCCGCACTCAAAAACTTCACCGGCCAGGTCCAGGCCGATGACCACGGGCATCGGCACCTTGATGCCGGGCATGCCCTTCACGGTGAACACGTCATGGTAGTTGAAGGAGGATGCGCGCACCCGCAGCACCACCTGGCCGGGGCCGGCCACCGGGCGGGGATAGGTCTCCTCAACCTTCAGAACATCCAGGTCGCCGTGCTCTCGCAGCACCATCGCGCGCATCGTTGCGGACATCATCACCTCGTATTGCGGAAATCAGGCCGCAGATAACGCCAGCCACGCGCAGAGGTCAAAACCGGCAAGCCCCCTCCCCCGCCCGGTCCCCGGGTGCTACTGCCAGGGCAGCGTCCAACCCAAGCGGGACAAGCAAAAATGTCATCCAAGCTGTTCGACCTCACCGGCCGGCGCGCCCTGGTCACCGGCTCCAGCCAAGGGATCGGCCTGGCGCTGGCCGGGGGACTGGCGGAGGCAGGCGCCACCGTGGTGCTGAACGCCCGCAACCAGGCCAAGCTGGCCGAAGCCGCGGCCAGCCTGCGCGCTCAGGGCCATACGGTGGAAGTCGCCAGCTTCGACGTGACCGACAGCGCCGCCGTGGAAGCCGCCGTGGCCCGCATCGAATCCGAGAGCGGCCCGATCGACATCCTCTGCAACAACGCCGGGGTGAACCTGCGCGGCGCGCTGGACCAGATGCCCGACGAGACCTGGCACACCGTCATCGCCACCAACCTGCACAGCGCCTTCTACTGCGCCCGCTCGGTGGCCAAGCGGATGATCCCCCGTGGCCGTGGGAAAATCATCAACACCTGCTCGGTGATGAGCATGATGGGCCGCGCCACCACCGGCCCCTATACCGCCACCAAGGGCGCGCTGGGCATGCTGACCAAGGCGATGTGCGCCGATTGGGCGCGCCACAACATCCAGGCCAACGGCATCGCGCCGGGGTTCTTCAGCACCGAACTGACCGCGCCGCTGAAGGCCAATGTCCAGTTCAACGACTGGCTCTGCGCCCGCACCCCGGCGGGCCGCTGGGGCGAGCTGCCGGAGCTGATGGGCGCCGCCGTCTTCCTGGCCAGCGACGCCAGCAGCTACATCAACGGCCACCTGCTGTACGTGGATGGCGGCATGACCAGCGTGGTTTAGCCGCCCGATCGGCGTAGCGCGCCGGCCGGCTGGTATCACTCCACCGTCGCGCCCACCCGTCGGACCACCCCGCCCCAGCGCCTCGCTTCCTCGGCGATGTAGGTGGCGAAGGCATCCGGCGTGGCGCTGACCTCCGGCTCCGTCCCGCTGTCGCGCAGGCGCCGCGCGACCTCGGGCTGCGCCATCACCTGGTGCAGCAGCGCCGCCCAGCGGCTGATGATCGGCGCGGGGGTGCCGGCCGGCATCGCCATGCCGGTCCAGGACCCCGCGACGTAGTCCGGAAAGCCCGACTCGCGCATGGTCGGCACGTCAGGCAGCGCCTTGACCCGCTGGCCGATGGTGACCGCCAGCGCCCGCAGCTTGCCCGCCTGGATCTGCCCAAACGCCGAAGACAGCGTGACGTAAAGGCAGTGGACGTCCCCCGCCACCAGCGCCGTCACCGCCTGGCCGGCCCCGGCCGGATAGGGCACATGCACCATATCCAGCCCGCCGGCGGCTTCGCGCAGCAACTCCATCTCCAGCCGGTTGGCGCTGCCACTGCCCGGCGAGCCATAATTGACCTTGCCCGGATTGGCCTTGGCGTAGGCCACCAACTCCCGCACGCTGCGCACCGGGAAGTCCTCCCGCACCACCAGCACGTCCGGTGTCAGCGAAACTAGGCCGATGGGCGAGAAGTCGCGCGCCGGAACCACCCGCAGGCGCTCCCCGAAGACGGCCGGGTTGATCGCCAACGTGCCGACATTGCCGACGAAGACGCTGTAGCCGTCCGGCGCCGCCCGGGCCGCGGCTTCCATGCCGACATTGCCAGCCGCGCCGGTGCGGTTCTCGATCACCACCGGCTGGCCCAGTGCCTCGGACAGCGGCTGCTGCATGATGCGCGCGACGAAATCCGACGACCCGCCCGGCGCAAACGGCACGATCAGCCGCACCGGCCGGTCCGGATAGGCACCTTGGGCGCGCGCCACAAAAGGCAGCGTGGCCAAGGCCAAAGCGTGGCGACGCCTGAACTGCAAGCCCATCCTGAACCCTCCCGTCTTTGGCGGGGATGCTAGGCCATCACGCCGTCGCGGCGATACGGCCTTCGATCGGGTATTGCGGGTCGTTGAAGCCCGGCGAGGAAGGATGCCCCGGCGCCACCAGCTCCTCCACCAGCGCCTCATCCGCGGCGGTGAAGCGGTAGTTGAGCGCGGCCAGGTAGTCCTCCAGGTGTTCCTCGGTGCGCGGGCCGCAGATGGTGCTGGTGACCAGCTTGTTGGCCAGTACCCAGCCGATGGCGAAATGCCCGGGGCTGATGCCATACGCCGCCGCATGCGCCTTGATCCGCTGGGCGATGGCCAGCGATTCGGGGCGCCACTCCGTCTCCATCATCCGCTTGTCCTGACGGGCCGCGCGGCTGTCATTCGGCGGCGGTGCGTCCGGCTGGTACTTGGCGGTCAGCACGCCGCGCGCCAGCGGGCTGTAGGGCACCACGGCCATGCCATGCGCCACCGAGGCCGGGATCACCTCCACCTCCGGCTGGCGGTTCATGATGTTGTAGTAGGGCTGGCACACCACGGGCCGGTCGATCCCCAGCCGGTCGCAGATGGCGCAGATCGCCGCGATCCGCCACGCCCGGTAGTTGGACAGCCCGAAGTGGCGGATCTTGCCGGCGCGCACCAGGTCGCTCAGCGCCGCCACCGTGGTTTCCAGCGGGGTCTCGTGGTCTTCCTTGTGCAGGTACAGCACGTCGATGCAGTCGGTCCGCAGCCGGCGCAGGCTGGCCTCGGCTTCCCGCATCACCCAGGCACGGGACAGGCCGCGTTCGTTCAGCCCCTGCCCCATCGGGTTGGCCAGCTTGGTCGCCAGCACCCAGTGATGGCGGTTGCCAGCGATGGCGGCGCCGACCACCTCCTCGGACTTGCCGCCATTGTAGTTGTCCGCGGTGTCCAGGAAGTTGCAGCCGGCATCGGCGGCGCGGGCGATCAGCCGCTCACTGGTCGGCGCATCGGTCGCGCCGCCGAACATCATGGTGCCGAGGCAGAGCCGGCTGACCTTCAGACCGCTGCGGCCGAGAACGCGGTATTCCATGCTCATTTCCTTCAGCGGATGCCCAGTTCCGGGTAGGGCCGATTCTCCGGCACCCGGGCATAGCCCATTCGGGTAAGGTCCAGCGTCTCAAACCGCCCGTGCAGCACCAGCTCGGCCAGGGCGCGGCCGACGGCCGGCGCGTGCATCAGCCCATGCCCGGTAAAGCCTGCCGCGATATGGAAGTTCTCCACCCGGCCAGGCCAGTTGCCCAGGATCATATTGCCGTCCAGCGTGTTGCGGTCGTAGTGGCCGACCCAGCTCTGGCCTTCCTTCAGCTCCGCCATGCGCGGAATCCGGTGGGCGATGGCCGGCCAGGTGACGCGCTGGAAATACCCGTGGTCCACCTGCCAATTGTGTCCGGCGGCGATGTTGAAATCGACCACGCTGCCGGTGAAGCCCTGGTCCCAGCTATGCATGCCCAAGCCGTTCAAATCCTTGATGAAGGGCAGCGGCTCGATGCCCTCCGGGCATTCCCAGTAGTGGTCGTGGCGCTGCATCGGCTCCACCGGCAGGGGCATGCCGACCATGGCCGCCAGCTCGGCATTCCAGGTGCCGGCGGCGCAGATGACGTGCTGCGCCTGGATAGTCTCGCCGCTGGCCAGCGTGGCCGCGCGCACCTGGCCACCGCTGGCCTCCAGCGCCACCACGCGGTCCTGCACGTACTCGGCGCCCTGGGCGCGCGCCTTGCGGCGGAACCCCTGCAACGCCGCGTTCGGGTCCAGGCAGCCATCCGCCGGCGAATGCGCGGCGGCGCCGATATCGGCCACGTGCAGGCTGGAGAATCGGCGCCGCAAGGCCGGCCCGTCCAGCACATCGACCTCCACCCCCAGGCTGCGTTGCATCAGCGCATTGCCTTCCAGAATGGCCACGCCCTCCGGCGGCATGATGAACAGGTAGCCCTGCTGCTTGAAGCCGATCTCGGGTGCCTCGCCGTCCACCGCCATCAGCCGGTTGAAGTCGCGGTAGAACGGGATCGAGAAGTTCGACATCTCGATGTTCTCGGCCCGCGAGAACAGCCGCCGCACCCCGCCGGAAGCTTTGGGCGAGGCCGCCTTCTGGTACAGCGGGTCCGGCTCCACCACCATCACCCGGCCGCCTTGGCCCCGGGCGGTCAACCAATAGGCCGCGGCCGAGCCGATGACCCCGCCCCCGATGATCAGGCAATCCACGCGCATGGCCGGTCCTCCGCTGGGCTCAGTCTAGGCCGAGGAAAAAGGCTTCGGCCATGGGGCTGGCGCCCGCCGCAAGCCGGTGCTACATGCGGCGCCCTGTCGGAGTGTAGCGCAGCCTGGTAGCGCACTTGTCTGGGGGACAAGGGGTCGTGGGTTCAAATCCCGCCACTCCGACCATTGCCCTTTCCCCTGCTTGGCAACAGCCCCCGCCCGTCCCTACCCTGCACCTCAACATTGGGGATCGCGCGGGCCGATGGCACAGGACAGCGACAGCTTCGACTACGTCATTGTCGGCGCCGGGGCCGCAGGCTCGGTCCTCGCCGCGCGGCTGACCGAAGACCCCGGCGTGACCGTCTGCGTGCTGGAAGCCGGCCCGCCCGACACCAACCCCTGGATTCACATCCCCGCCGGCTTCATCAAGACGCTGTCCGACCCCAGCGTCACCTGGCAGTTCAAGACCGAGGCAACCGCCAATACCGGCGGCCGGCAGATCAGCACCACGCAGGGCCGCACCCTCGGCGGCTCGTCGTCCATCAACGGCATGATTTACAACAGGGGCCAGCCGGCCGACCTGGACAGCTGGGCGCAGCGCGGCAATCGCGGCTGGGGCTATGCCGACGTGCTGCCCTACTACCGCCGCAGCGAACACCGGATCGGCTATGGTGACGACCAGCGCCGCGGCCGGGCTGGCGGCATCCCGGTGACGGACATGGACTGGTTCCACCCACTGACCGAGGCCTTCATCAAGGGCTGCGAGGGCATCGGGATCCCGCGCAACCCCGACTACAACAGCGGCAATCAGGCGGGCGTCGGCTATTTCCAGCGCGCCATCGTCGGTGGCCGCCGCGTCTCCGCCGCCCGCGCCTTCCTGCACCCCGCCGTCGGCCGCGGCGGCGTGGAGGTCCGCACCAACGCCCGCGCCTGCGGCATTTTGCTTGATGGCAAGCGCGCTACCGGCATTCGCTACCAGAGCGAGCGCGGCGGCGCCGTCCGCACGGTATTGGCGCGGCGGGAGGTGCTGCTCTGCGCCGGCACGGTGAATACCGCGCGGCTGCTGCAGGTCTCCGGCATCGGCCCGGCGCCGCTGCTGCAGGGCCTCGGCGTGCCGGTGCTGCATGACATCCGCGGCGTCGGCGAGAACTTCCGCGACCACTACGCGTCGCGCATCGTCATGCGCGCCCGCCCCGGCGTCACCACGCTGAACCAGCTGGCGCGCGGCCTGAAGCTGGCCGGCCAGGTGGCGCGCTGGGCCACCGGCCGCCCCAGCATCCTGGCCACCGCGCCGAGTCATGTGCACGTGTTTTGGAAAAGCTTCGAGGGCCTGGACCAGCCGGACCTGCAATGCGTCTTCACCCCCGGCAGCTACGCCGAGGGCAAGGTCTATGTGCTGGACGAAATCCCCGGCGTGACCGCCGGCGCCTGGCAGCACCGCCCCGAATCCACCGGATACGTCCGCGCCCGCAGCACCGACGTGTTCGAGGACCCCGAGATCAACCCGAACTACCTGGCAGACCCGATGGACCGCCAGGTCCACCTCGGCGGTATCCGCCTGCTGCGGCGCATGCTCTCGACGCCGGAACTGAACCCCTATCTGGAAGCCGAGACCCTGCCCGGCCTGAATGTGCAGAGCGACGACGAGCTGCTCGACTTCGCCTACCGCAACGGCAGCACCACCTACCACCTGATCGGCACCGCCCGCATGGGGCCGGCGACCGACCCGACCGCCGTGGTGGATGACCGGCTGCTAGTCCATGGGTTACAAGGACTGCGCGTGGTCGATGCCTCGGTCATGCCGCACATGCCAAGCGCCAACACCTACGCTACCACGCTGATGATCGCCGAGAAGGCCGCCGACATGATCCGCGGCCGCCCGGCGCCTGAAGCCGAAATACTCGCCGCCTGATGGAGCTACCGATGCGCCGATTGGTTCTCGCCCTCGCGGCCTTGCTGGGACTTGCCGCCCCCGCCCCCGCCGCCGCCCAATCCAACGTGCTGCGCGCGGTTCTGAACCTGGAACTCCAGGTGCTGGACCCCATCATCACCACGTCCAACGTCACGCGTGCCTATGCCTACCTCGTTTACGACACGCTGGTCGCGCTCGACAGCAAGGGCGAATACCGGCCGCAGATGCTGGAGGGGTGGGAGGTCAGCGCCGACCGGCTGACCTGGACCTTCAAGCTGCGCGAGGGCCTGGAATGGCACGACGGCCAGCCCGTGACCGCCGAGGACTGCGTCGAGTCGCTGCGCCGCTGGGGCCGCCGCGACGGCCTGGGCAGCCGGCTGTTGGCCGCCAGCAAGGGCCTGCGGGTGGTGGATGCCCGTACATTCGTGCTGGAACTCACCTGGCCGTTCAGCCAGGTCATCGAGGCCATCGGCAAGCCGGCGGCGCAGATCCCCTTCATGATGCCGGCCCGCCTCGCCAGCACCACGCCCGTCACCCAGGCCGTGCCAGAGACGATCGGCAGCGGCCCCTACACCTTCAACCGCGCGGAATGGCGCAGCGGCAGCCTGGCGATCTTCCGCCGCAACCCGCGCTATGTGCCCCGCGCCGAGCCGGCCGATGGCTTTGCCGGTGGCAAGCGCGCGCTGATGGAGCAGGTCCATTTCATCTCCATGCCGGATATCGCCACGCGCATCTCCGCCATCACCGCCGGCGAGGCTGACTACCTGGAACTCGTCCCGGGCGATTTCATCGAGAGCTTCCGCCGCAACCGCAACATCCGCCTGATCGAGCCGCCACCGCTGGGCAGCATGATCGGCGCCATCGCCATCAACCACCAGCACCCGCCATTCAACAACCCGCAGGCCCGCCGCGCCTTCCAACTGGCCATCGACCATAACGAGGTCGTCGCCTCGCTCGGCCTGCCGCGGCAGATGACCTACGGCTTCTGCGCCAGCATCTTCATGTGCGGCTGGCCCTATGCTTCGGAAGCCGGGGTCGCGCCTCTGCGCGCCGCCACCATCGAACAGGCCCGCGCCACGCTGCGCGCCAGCGGCTACAACAATGAACCCCTGGTGCTGCTGCACAGCATGGACAGCAGCATCCTGAACCCGACCAGCCTGGTCGTCGCCGAACGCGCCCGGCTGGCGGGCTTCAACGTGCAGGTGGCATCGGCCGATTTCTCCACCCAGGCGCAGCGCCGCAACAACACGGAACCGGTGGAGCGCGGCGGCTGGTCGGCCATGCCGGTGGTGTTCACCGGCTATGACATGGTCAACCCCATCGCCAACTATTCCGTCGCCTACAACTGCACCAACAACTACCCGGGCCGCTACTGCGACCCCTCGCTGACGCCAGTGATCGAGGCCTTCGAGCGCGAGGCCGACCCGGCCAAGCGGCGCGAGCTGGCGGCGCAGATGCAGAGCCACGTGCATGAAGCGGTGCTGATGGGGTTCTACGGCCAGTTCTACCTGCCCGCCGCGCACCGCGTGGAGGTCACGGGTGTGCTGCCGATCGGCTTCCCGGTGCTCTACAACATCGAGCGTCGGCGGTAGCGCGCGGTCGCAGCGGCGAGGTCGCCGCAAGGCGCGAAGCCTGCGTCGACCGAAGCCTGGGCGACGATCACCGCGTCGATGCGCGGTGATCGCCTCCCCTACGGCATGGACCGTGATCACCGCCTACTGAAGCGGTCATCACGCTCCCGGCGTCGCGGAGAGACTGATTAGCGGCTTACGGCGATTCCGCCTGCGACGATCAGGCTCTAGGAAGCCGGCCGCGCCGTGCGCCGGCGGGCCGGGGCCGGGCTGTGGGTCGG
>CANBNK010000104.1 GCA_947371015.1 Acetobacteraceae bacterium
GGGATTTCCAGCTTGCCCTGGTCGCCCAGCCCGTCGCCGCCCTGGCGCAGCGTGGCGGCCTCGCCATCGGCCGGGGCGATCAGCCGGCCGTAGTCGTCGCGGATATCCACGCCGAGCCGCCGCTTGCCCATGAAATGGCTGACCGGGTCGGGCGTGGGGAAGTTGGTCAGGCGCAGGATGCCTTCATCCACGGCGGCGAGGGTCAGGGTCGCGTTCAGCCCGGCGTCGGTCAGCTTCAGCGGGATGGTCACGCGCTGGCGCGGCAGGATGCGGTCCGGGCCTTGGATGGCGATGCCGATGCGGCGGCTGTCGGGCGCCAGTTGCAGCCAGGCCAGGCCCAGCGCCCGGCCGGGGGCGCGGCCAGCCTCGCCATGGCGGAACACGGTGACGGCGACATAGGCGCCCGGCCCCCAAGCGGCATCGACGGGGATGCTGACCTCGGCGCCGCCGGCGGGCACGGCGATGTCCTGCACCGAGACCAGCCGGTCCGTCAGCACGGCCACGCTGGCGGTGCCGGCGAAGGGCGGGGTGATGCGCAGGCGGGCGGTGGCGCCGGGGGCGTATTGCCGCTGGTCGGCGGAGACATCCACCTTGTCCGGCACGTCGGCGCTGGCGCTGGGGGTCCAGCCGGCGCGGAAGCGATAGGTGGTCAGCGCCAGGCTGCCGGCCTCGGTGACTTCCAGCCGGTAGCGGCCGAAGGGCAGGCGGCGGGCGTAGCGGGCCGGGGCGGCGGCGGTGGGGTGGATTTCCACGCTGTCCACCGCGGCGTCGGTCCACACCGTTTCATAGCGCGCGGTGCGGTTGCGCATCATCAGGCGCCAGCTGGGGGTTTCCTTCACCAGCCGCAGGCGCAGCGTGGCCGGGCCGGCGACCTGGGCGCGGTTCAGCGCGATGATGTCGAAGGTGGCCTCGGCATCGGCGTCGATGGCGTCATCGGCGAAGGCGGGCTTCACCCCGATCAGCCGGTCCTGCGCCTGCACGGCCAGGGCAAGGCGGGTGGCGCTGGCGCGGCCGCCGGGTTCCTCCATGCTGATGGTAACCTGGGCGCGCATCGGCCGGGTGGTGTCGGGCGCCTTGTCCAGCAGCAGGGTGAGGGTGCCGTTGCCCTCGGCGTCCAGCGCCTCAAAGGTCAGCGGCTGGGCTTCGGGGGCGAATTGCTCCTCGGCGGCGCCGAAGACGTAGCCGGGGAAGGCTTCCAGCCCGCGCTGGCTGATCACCTGGAGCTCGCCGGAACCGGTCAGCCCGGCGCCGGGCGCGCCGTACAGGAAGCGGGCGTGCAGCGGAATGGCCAGCGGCTGGCCGAGCACCAGCGGGCCGGGGGCCGGGCCGGCGGTGACCGCCAGGCGCTCCGGCACGAAGGCATCCACCCGGAAGCTGGCGGTGCCGATCGGCGGGGCATTGGGGTCGGAGAGGACTTCCAGCGTCCAGACCCCGGCCTGGGCGCCGTTGGAGAGCGGGATCGGCCACAGGATGGCGGCGCCGGCCTCGCGTGCCGGGACGGCTTCGGCGAAGACCTGGCCGCCGGGGCGGCGGACGCGGAAGCGGGCGGGGAAGTCGCTGGGGGCGCCGCTGGCGTCGCGCAGCAGGGCGGCGGCGTTGACCGTCTCGCCGGGGCGATAGATGCCGCGGTCCAGCCAGACGAAGGCGTCCAGCGGGCCGGGGTGTTCCGCACCGCCGGCGCCGCGGTCGGACAGGTCGAAGGCGGCCTGTTCCAGGTCCAGCTGCACCAGGTCGTCGCCCTGGAAGGCCTGCAACGCCTTGGGCGCCATCGGCCCGCTGCCGGCCAGCAGGGCGCCGGGGAAGCGCACCACGCCATCCGCGCCGGCCACGGCCTCAGCCAAAATGTCGTTGTTGGTGGCCATCAGCCGCACCTGGGCGCCGGCCAGCGGGCGGGCGGCGCCGAGCGCGCGGACCTGCGCCGCCAGCCCGGCGTCGGAGCGCCAGGCGGTCAGGCCCAGGTCGGTGGCGATCAGCGGCAGGGCGGTGGTGTTGGCGCGGGTGCCATCGGCCGGGCTGGCGATCAGCACGAACAGGCCGGGGCCGCTGGCGCGCAGGGCTTCGGGCAGGCGCAGCAGGCTGCGCTGCACGGTGTTGGCGGCCAGCGGCGCCAGCTGCGCGGTGCCTTCCCAGACCACGCGGCCCCATTGCTCCGCGAAGTTGTCGGCCGACCAGCTTTCCAGCGCGTCGCCGGGGCGCCAGTCGCGGCCCACCGGCACCAGGTTGCGTTCGGTGACGCGGACCACGCGCAGCTTGAGCGTGGAGAGGTTGACCGTGGCGACGCTGACCGACTGCTCCTGCCCGCGCGGCAGCAGGAAGGCGGAGGTGTCGAAGATGATGCGGGCGGCGCGGTTGGCGATGGCGATGTTGACCGGCAGGTCGCGGGCGAGCTTGAGGTTGTCCTCCCCGGGCATGCCGGCGCGCAGCACCAGCCGGGTGGTGCGGCCATAGGGCAGGCCGGTGACGCAGAGTTCATCGCCTTCGCGCGTCACCGCCAGGCCGGGCAGCGGCGGGTCGGCGCGGACCCAGTCGCCGGGCTGCCAGTTGTCCCGCCGGGCCGGGGCGACGGTGAAGCTGAGGCAGGCGCGGGCCGGCTCGGCCTCGCCATCGGTGCGGACGCGGGCCAGGGTAAGGCCGGCGGCACGGCGGGCATCGGCCAACTGGCGCCGGTACCCCTGGTTGTCGGGGGCGCGCTGGACCACCTCCTGCAGCGCCTCGATCTGTTGCGCCGGGCGGTCCAGCCTGCCCAGGGCCTCGGCAATGGCGAGCAGGGAGGGCAGTTCCGGCGCGCCGGCCGGCACCATCTGGAAGTTCTGCCAGGCGGCCTGCAGGGCGCGGGTGGCTTCCGGCGGGGTGCGCTTCAGCTGGGCATGGGCCAGGGCGAGCCATTGCTCGGCGCTGGCCTCGCCGCCGGCGACGCGGTCCTCCCAGGCGGTGGCGGCGGCGGCCCAGTTGCCGGCGCGCTCGGCGGCCTGGGCGCGCTGTTCGGCGGCGGTGCGCTGGGCCGGGGTGGCGCCGGCCGGGAAGCGGCGGGTCAGGCTGCGCTCGTACCGGTCCACGTCGGTGGACAGGCCGGGCAGGTCGAAGGCGCGGGCCGGGGGCGCGGCGTGCAGCAGGGCGGCCAACAGGGCGAACAGCGGCAGCAGCAGGCGCATGACGAAACCCCTGGTTTGGGAGGCGGGGCCGGTTTGGTCGGCCCTGGACGCCACCATGCCACGGAATGCCCGGCAACTGGAACGGGGCGGCGAGGGCGGCCGGGAGGTGCGGCAGCGGTGCGCTGGCATGGCGGTTGCTAACCCTCTCGCGGGGCCAATATGCCGGTCTTAATGGTATGTTAACTGCTGCGCCGAAACGCAAATGCCGCTTTTCTGGCGTCTGGTTCCGTGGAATGAGATGGCGGTCCGCCGGCTTGCCGGCTGGCCAAGACTGACCAAGGGTAACGGCAGGTCGCCGGATGGCGAAGACTGCCACATGCTGCGCCGGGTTTGGGGATTGGACTGATGACGCGAGCCAAGCTGTTGATGTTCGGCCTGACCATGGCGCTGCTGACGGCTGCCCTGGGCCAGGGCGCCTGGGTTTCCGCCGCCCGCGCCCAGGGCCGCGGGATTCCGGTGACCACCGATGCCGCGACCGTCGGCCAGGTGCCGGTGGAGGTGCTGGCCAATGGCATCGTCGCCTCCGAAAGCGTCATCACCATCCGCACCCGGGTGGACGGCCAGATCGAGCGCATTCTGGTGCAGGAAGGCCAGATGGTGACCCGCGGCCAGCCGATGATCGTGCTGGACAGCCGGCTGAACCGGGCGCTGTACGCCCAGCAGGAAGCCCAGTTGGCGCGCGACAAGGCGCAGGCGGCACGGACCGAGGCTGATCAGGTGCGCTACCGCAGCCTGCGCGGCGAAAGCTTCGCCAGCCAGCAGCGCTTCGAGCAGGCGCAGGCCGATGCCGCCGCCGCCGCCGCCGTGGTCCGCGCCGATGAAGCCGTGCTGGAGCAGACCCGGCTGGCGATCGAGTTCGCCACCATCACCGCCGAGATCGACGGCCGACTGGGCGCCATTCCGCTGCGCGCCGGCAACTTCGTGCGGCAGGCGGAAAACACCGCCATCACCACGCTGACGCAGATGAACCCCATTCTGGTGCAGTTCAGCGTGCCGGAACGCTGGCTGCCCGAGATCAAGGCGGCGATGGCCGGCCCCGGCATCCGCGTGCGCGCCAAGGCCGATGCCGATGGCGGCGAGCCGGCCCAGGGCGACGTGGTCTTCGTCGATAGCGCGGTGGATACGCCCACCGGCACGATCAGCCTGAAGGCGCGCTTCACCAATGCGGGCTTCCGGCTGTGGCCGGGCCAGTACGTGCAGGTGACGATGGTGCCGCGGATTGAGGACAACGCCATCACCGTGGCCGGTGGCGCCGTGCAGGTGGGGCAGAATGGCCGCTACCTGTTCGTCGTCGGGCCGGATGGCACGGCGCAGAAGCGCGAGGTGGAGTTCGTCCGCGGCATCGGCACCCGCGCGGTGGTGCGCGGCCAGGTGGCCAATGGCGACCGCGTGGTGGTGGATGGCGCCCAGCGGGTGGTGCAGGGCGCCAAGGTGGAAGACCGCGCCAACCCGGCCCCGACGCCCCGGGTTTCCGAGACGACCCGGCCGGCCGCGCCGGTGGCGGCAGCGGCCACACCCGCCGCGCCCACCGGCCCGCCTACCGGCGCCGCCGAGCCGACGCTGCTGCAGCGCGCCCGTGCCCTGCTGGCCGGCGCCTTCGAGACCGTGAGCCGCAAGGTGAGCGACGTCACCGGCTACCTGGTGCGACTGGTGCGCGGCGGGGCCGATGCGGCGGGCACCCTGGCGTCACGGATGGGGCTGCCGGCATGAACATCTCCGAACTCTGCATCCGCCGCCCGGTGATGACCGGGCTGCTCTCGGTGGCCTGCATCGTTGCCGGCATCATGGCCTACATGAAGCTGCCGGTGGCCGCGGTGCCCCGCGTCGACTTCCCGGTCATCACCATCTTCGCCAACTTCCCCGGCGCCTCGCCGGAGACCATGGCGACCTCGGTGGCGCTGCCGATCGAGCGCGAGCTGTCCACCATCGCCGGGGTGGACACGATGTCCTCCATCAATGGCCAGGACACGTCGCAGATCACCGTGCAGTTCGTGCTGAGCAAGAACATCGACGGTGCGGCGCAGGACGTGCAGGCGGCGCTGACGCGCGCCCAGCGCCGGCTGCCGGTGGACATGCTGGTGCCGCCCAGCTACCGCAAGGTGAACCCGGCCGACGCGCCGGTGGTGCTGCTGACCATCTCGGGCGGCGACGCGCCGCTGTACCGGCTGAACGACATCGCCAGCACCATCGTCTCCCCGGCCCTGTCGCGGGTGCCCGGCGTGGCGCAGGTGCAGGTCTTCGGCGAACAGCTCTACGCGCCGCGCGTCAGCCTGGACCCCGACCGCATCGCCGCCATGGGGCTGGCCTTCGACACGTTGGGCGCGGCCATCGCGCAGGCCAACTCGGCCACGCCGGTCGGCCTGCTGAGTGGCCAGCGCCAGCAGCTGACGCTGCGCTCCAATGACCAGCCGCAGAACGCGCAGGAGTTCGGCAACCTGGCCATTGCCGGCCGGCCGCAGGCGCCCATTCGGCTGAACGAGATTGCTACCGTGCGCGACGGCGTGGCCAATGAGCGCATCGCCGCCTGGCGCAATGACGACCGCGCCCTGGTGCTGGCCGTGCTGCGCCAGCCGGACGCCAATACCGTGGACGTGGTGGATGGCGTCAAGCGCAGCCTGCCGGCGCTGACCGCCGCGCTGCCGCCGGGCGCGCGGATCGACGTCATGCTCGACCGGTCGAGTTCGATCCGCGCCGCGGTGCATGATGTGCAGGAGAGCCTGGCCATCGCCATCGGGCTGGTGGTGCTGGTGTGCTTCCTGTTCCTGCGTCGCATCAGCGCCACGCTGATCCCGACCATCGCGGTGCCGATCAGCCTCTGCATCGCTTTCGGGCTGATGTACGCGCTGGGCTACGGCATCGACAACGTGACACTGCTGGGCCTGACCATCGCGGTGGGGCTGGTGGTGGACGACGCCATCGTGGTGCTGGAAGCGATCATTCGCCACATCGAGGACGGCATGGCGCCGATCCCCGCGGCCATCAAGGGCAGCCAGGAAATCGGCTTCACCGTGCTGTCCATCACGCTGTCGCTGGTGGCGGTGTTCCTGCCCATTCTGCTGATGGCCGGCGTGGTCGGGCGCATCTTCAACGCCTTCGCCGCCACCGTGTCGCTCTGCGTCATCGCATCCTGCATCGTCTCCCTGACGCTGACGCCGCTGATGGCGTCCCGCATGCCGGCGCACCATGAAGGCAAGGCCGGGCTGGTGGAGCGGGTGCTGGAACGCGGCCTGGTCGCGGTGGAGCGCGCCTATGCCTGGATGCTCGACTATGCCCTGAAGCTGCGCTTCATCGTCTGGCTGGCCTTCTTCGCCTCGCTCGGCGCCGCTGCCTACATGGCGGTGATCATCCCGAAGGGCTTCTTCCCCATCGAGGATACCGGCCTGCTGACCATCAACACCGAGGGGCCGCGCGGTGCCTCCCTGGATGCGATGAAGGAGATGCAGGGCGAGCTTTCACGCGTGCTGCGGCGCACCCCCTATGTCACCAATGTGGTGTCCAACCTGGGCGCCACCGGCGGCTCGATCTCGATCAACCAGGGCCGCATGTTCGTCGAGCTGAAGCCGGCCAATGAGCGGCCGCCGATCACCGAGGTGATCCAGCAACTGCGCCGTACCGCGGCGCAGATCCCGGGGCTGCGGGTGTTCATCAGCCCGATCCAGAACCTGAACTTCGGCAGCCGGCAGACCCGCACGCTGTACCTGTATTCCCTCCAGGGGCTGCGGCTGGATGAGCTGTACGACTGGGCGCAGCGGATGGAGCAGCGGCTGCTGACGCTGCCGCAGCTGCAGGACGTGAATACCGACCTGCAGATCGACAGCCCGGTGGTGCGGGTGGTGGTGGACCGGGACCGGGCGACCTCGCTCGGCGTCTCGGTGGACCAGGTGCGCCAGGCGCTGTTCTCGGCCTTCGGGGCGCGGCAGATCAGCACGCTGTACGGCCAGGCCAATGCCTATCCGGTCATCATCGAGGCGCTGCCGGAAGACCAGCGGGATGAAAGCGGGCTGGCCAAGCTTTACCTGCGCAGCAATACCGGGCGGCTGGTGCCGCTTTCGGCGGTCTCGCGCATCGAGCGGACGACCGGGCCGCTGAACGTCTCTCACCAGGGGCAGCTGCCGGCTGTCGTGATCGGCTTCAACACCCCGCCCGGCGTGGCGCTGGGCGAGGCGGTGAACGCCATTCGCGCGGTGGAGCAGGATATGGGCCTGCCGCCGAGCGTGGTGACCGGCTTCAGCGGCGCGGCGCAGGTGTTCCAGCAGGCGCTGGCGGGGCAGGGCGCGCTGGTGCTGGCGGCCATCGCCATCGTCTATGTGGTGCTGGGCGTGCTGTATGAGAGCCTGATCCACCCGCTGACCATCTTGTCCGGCCTGCCGGCGGCGGCGCTGGGCGCCTTCATCACGCTGTACTGGTTCGGCATGGACCTGTCGGTCATCGCGGTGATCGGTGTCTTGCTGCTGATCGGATTGGTAAAAAAGAACGCCATCATGATTGTCGATGTGGCGTTGCAGCGACAACGCGCCGGCGAGGCTGCCTTCACCGCCGTGCGCAGCGCCTGCCTGATCCGGTTCCGGCCGATCATGATGACGACGCTGGCGGCCGGCGCGGGCGCGGTGCCGATTGCGGCGGGCTGGGGTGCCGCGGCCGAGCTGCGCCAGCCGCTGGGCCTGGCGGTGATCGGCGGATTGGCGGTGAGCCAGGTGCTGACGCTGTTCGTGACGCCGGTGCTGTACCTGGGCTTCGACGCGTTGGCCGCGCGCTTCAGCCGTGGCCGCGGCGCGGTGGCGCATCCCGCGGCGGCGGAGTAGGCCGTCCGCTGCGGCGGCCGAACAGGCCGTCTGCGGCGGCGCGGCAGGCCCGCTGCCGATCGCGCAAACGAAAAGGCCCGAACCTTGCGGTTCGGGCCTTTTTTCGTGCGCGGTATGGGGGGAATGGTGGGCGCGACAGGGATTGAACCTGTGACCCTTCGCGTGTGAAGCGAATGCTCTACCGCTGAGCTACGCGCCCAAGAGGGCCGGGGAAATACGGGCGTGGCGCCATGCTGTCAAGCGGGCATCAGCCGGTTCAGCAAGGGCGCCAGTTCGGCGGGGGTGGCGGCCTCGGCCGCGGCGCCTTCGGCCATGGCGGCGCTGCCATAGCCCCAGCGCACGAAAACCACCGGCACGCCCAGGCCGCGCGCGGCCATCACGTCGTTGCGGTGGTCCCCCAGCATCACAGCGCGTTCCCGCCGGGCGCCGGCCGCGGCGATGGTGGCGCGCAGGTGTTCCGGGTTGGGCTTCTTCACCGGAAAGCTGTCACCGGCGCCGACCGCGGCGAAGCGGCCGTGCAGGCCCAGGTGGTCCAGCAGCGCGGCGGTGGCGAGGCCTGGCTTGTTGGTGCAGATCGCCAGGCGCCAGCCGCCTGCCTCCAGCGTCGCCAGGCATGCGGCGATGCCGTCGAACAGTGCGGTCTGGTCCACCGCATGGGCGGTGTAGTCGGCGGTGAAGGCCTCCAGCGCCGCATTGCCGAAGGATTGGCCGCGGGCGGTGAGGGCGCGCTCCACCAGCACGCGGACGCCATCGCCGATCATGGCGGTGACTTCGGCGCGGCTGTAGGGCGCCAGGCCGCGGCCGAGCGCCATGCGGTCCAGGGCGGCGTGGATGTCGGGCGCGCTGTCCACCAGCGTGCCGTCCAGGTCGAATACGGCCAATCGGGTCATGCCACGGCTGTAGGGCGGGCGGTGCCCCGGCGCAACAAGCGGGTGCAACAAGCGCGAAGCAGCAAGCGGCGCGCGCGTTTACTGGGCGTTAACCTTGCCGGGGCAACATAGGCGGAACGAACCGGAGACAAAGGGATGCCCCCCAGCAGCCATGCCCCGACCACCCTGCCCTGGGTTGCGACCGCCGTGCCGCGCCAGTTGATGCGGCGGCTACCCCGGCCCGTCAGCCGACCACTGGTCCTGCACGAGGCGGAGCTGCCGGCGCGGCACTACCTGGCCAGCCGCGGCGACCGGCCGATGGTGTCGCGGCCACTGCGCCGGGCGCTGCCGCTGCTGCTGCGCCAGGTGGTGCAGGACAGGCTGGCGGGTTGGCGGGAGCTGGGGCTGGCCCTGGGCATGCTGGCGGCGGCGCTGGCGCTGCTGGTCTCGCTGGGGCTGATGCAGGCGCCAGGCGGCGGCGTTGGCGTGGTGCAGCAGCTGCTGCATGCGCTGGTCGGGCTGGCGGCGGCGGGCTGGGCCGTGCTGGGGCTGCGCCAGGCGGTGCCGCGGCTGCTGCGGGCGCGGCGGATCAGCCGGCTGCTGAAGTGCGGCGACTGGCCGGCGGCCTTCCGCGCCGCCCTGGATGAATAATCGGGTGGGCCGGCTGCCGCGCAGCCGTGCTGGCGGTGGCTGGCCCGCGCCTTACTGCTCCACCGGCTAAGGCGCGGCGGGCGCTATTGCGGCTCCACGCCCAGCTCGCGCAACACACGGCCGTGGCTTTCGTAGTCCTCCGCAATGCGCCGGCTGAAGGCGGAGCGGCCGAGGTATTCCGGCAGTACCGCCCAGCGCAGCGCGACATTGCGCAGGCCTTCGCTGCCCAGTGCCGTGGCGCAGGCGGCTTCCAGCCGGGCCAGGATGGCCTCGGGCGTGCTGCGCGGGGCGAACAGGCCGGCGGCGGAGAGTTCGACGGCGTCGATGCCCTGTTCCCGCGCGGTCTGCACCTCCGGGAACTCGGGATGCCGGCGCAGCGAGAAGGTGCCGATCAGGCGCGTCTCCCCGCCCCGGGCCATCGGCACGCCGGAAGCGACGACGATGGCGGCGAAGTCCAGCCGGCCGGCCTTCACTTCCAGCAGGGCGGCGGTGTCGCTGCGGAAGGGCGCGTGGATGTAGTCGCCGCCGGCGGCCTTCTGCAGCCGCGCCACGCCGATGGCCGGCGCCGAGTTCGGGCCGGGGGAGCCATAGGTCAGGCCGCGCGCCTTCGCCGCCGCCACCAGCTCGCCCAGGGTGCGGAGCGGGCTGTCGGCGCGGACCATGATGCCCAAAATGTTCTCGGTGACGTTGCAGACCGGCGCGACAGCGTCCGGCCCCAGCCCGGTGTTGCGCAGCAAATGCGGCTGGATCGCCAGCGGCACCATCGGCGAGAAGGCCAGGGTGTGGCCATCGGCCGCGCTGCCCATCAGGCTGCGCAGCCCGACCACGCCGGAGCCACCCTCGCGGTTCACCACCACCACCGGCTGGCCGAGCGTGGTGGCCAGGCTTTCCGCCAGGGCGCGGGCCACGGCGTCGGTCTGGCTGCCGGTGGCGTAGGGGTTGATGATGGTCAGCGGGCGGTCGGGGAATTCGGCCCGGGCGGTGGTGGCACCCAGCAGCAGGGCGAAGAGCAGGCGGATCACGGTGGTTGCACCCCAAGGTCATGCAGCACGCTGCCGAAGCGGGCGTGCAGGTCGGTGATGAGTTTGGCCTGCTCGGCGCGGCCGCGGTCGTCAACAAGCACGCCGATGCTGGCAGGGACGCGGCGGCAGCCGGCAGCCTCGGTCGCCTGGCGGCAGGTCGCCTCCAGCCGGTCCAGCAGCAGCGGCCTCATTCGGGTTGGGCGCCCAACTCCTGCAGCACGGCGCCGAGGTCGCGGTATTCGCGCTTCAACAGGGCGGTGAAGCTGGCGCGGTCGCGGTGGTCCACCACGATGCCGAACTGGGTGACGGCGCGCTGCCAGGGCGTGCTTTGCATGGCGCTGGCGCAGGCCGCTTCCAGCGCGCGCAGAATCGGCTCCGGCGTGTTCAGCGGCGCCAGGATACCCGCATAGCTCATCTGCTGGGCGTCGATGCCCTGTTCCGGGAAGCTCGGCACGTCCGGGAATTCGGGGAAGCGGCGGTCGGCGAAGACCCCCACCAGGCGCAGCGTGCCGGCGCGCAGATGCGGCGTGGCGTTGGCCAGCAGGGTGGAGGCGAAGTCCAGCCGCCCGGCCAGCACCTCGGTCAGGGAGGGCCCATCCGAGCGGAACGGCACCGCGATGTACTGCCCGCCGCCGGTGGCCGCGGCCATGCGGTGCACGCCGATGGCGGTCAGCGACAGCCGGCCGGTGGAGCCGAAGCTGAGCGAGCCGCGCTTGGCCGCGGCGACGATATCCGCACCGTTGCGCCAGGGGCTGTCGGCGCGGACGACGATGCCGAGCATATTGGCGGAGACGTTGCAGACGGGTGCCACGGTCTCCGGCGAAAGGCCGGTGTCGCGCACCAAATGGGGCTGGGTGGTCACCGCGGTCATCGGGCCGACCAGGATGGTGTAGCCATCCGCCGCGCTCCCGGCGAGCACGCGGGTGCCGACCACGCCGGCGGCGCCATCCCGGTTCACCACCGGGAAGGGCTGGCGGAAATGCGCCGAGAAGGCCTCCGCCAGGGAGCGCGCGGTGGCGTCCGACGCCGTGCCGGGGCCGTAATTGTGGATGACCGTGACCGGGCGGTCCGGGTATTCCGCCGCCGCCGGCCAGGCGCCAAGGGCGGCCAGTAGGGCCGCGATGGTATGCATGACCCTGATCTTCGGCATGGGGCGCCTCCCGCTTTTATGGTTGCCGGCAGCCTAGGCCCGGAAAGGCCCGGGCGGGAAGGCTGACATCGGGGGCCGGGGCGCCTATCTTCCGGGGCAACCTGGGAAGGAGACCGGCGATGTTGGACGCAATGAGCAGGCTGCCGCTGAAGGACCCTGAGCTGTTCCGCCAGGCCAACTACATCGATGGCGCCTGGGTGCAGGCCGATAGCGGCAAGGTGCTGGAGGTTCGCAACCCCGCCAATGGCGAGCTGGTGGGCACCGTGCCGGCCATGGGCCAGGCCGAGACGCGCCGCGCCATTGAGGCCGCGAATGCAGCGCAGCCGGCCTGGCGCGCCATGCTGGCCAAGGACCGCAGCGCTATCCTGCGCCGGCTGTTCGACCTGATGATCGCCAACACGGATGACCTCGCGGCGATCATGACCGCCGAGCAGGGCAAGCCTCTCGCAGAAAGCAAGGGCGAGATCGCCTATGCCGCCAGCTTCATCGAGTGGTTCGCCGAGGAGGCCAAGCGGGTCTATGGCCAGACCATTCCGCAGAACATGAAGGGTCGGCGGATTATCGTGACGAAGGAGCCGATCGGTGTCTTCGCCGCCATTACCCCGTGGAACTTCCCGGCCGCGATGATCACGCGCAAGACCGGGCCGGGTTGGGCGGCGGGCTGCACCGGGGTGATCCGGCCGGCCTCGCAGACGCCGTTTTCCGCGCTGGCGCTGGCGGTGCTGGCGGAGCGCGCGGGGATGCCGAAGGGCGTCTGCAACATCATCACCGGGCCGAGTGGCCCGATGGGTGCGGAGCTGACCGCCAACCCGATCATCCGCAAGCTGACTTTTACGGGCAGCACGGAAGTCGGCCGGCACCTGCTGGCGCAATGCGCTGCCACGGTGAAGAAGACCAGCATGGAACTGGGCGGCAACGCGCCCTTCATCGTGTTCGACGACGCTGATCTGGACCAGGCGGTGCTGGGCGCCATGGCCAGCAAGTACCGCAACACCGGGCAGACCTGTGTGTGCGCCAACCGGCTGCTGGTGCAGGACGGCGTGTATGACGCCTTCGCCGCCAAGCTGAAGGTGGCGGTGGAAGCGCTGAAGGTCGGCAACGGCATGGAGCCGGGCGTGACCCAGGGGCCGCTGATCAATGGCGACGCCGTGCTGAAGGTGGAGGAGCACATCGCCGATGCGGTGAAGCGCGGCGCCAGCGTGGTCACCGGCGGCAAGCGCCACGGCAATGGCGGCAACTTCTTCGAGCCGACCATCCTGGCCAATGTGCCGCATGACGCGATGATCTTCTCGGAGGAGACCTTCGGCCCCGTCGCGCCGCTGTTCCGCTTCAAGACCGAGGAAGAGGCGATCAGGCTGGCGAATGACACGCCGTTTGGGTTGGCGGCGTATTTCTATGCGCGCGACATCGGCCGGATCTTCCGCGTGGCGGAGGGGATTGAGAGCGGGATGATCGGGATCAATGAGGGGATCATCTCGACCGAGGTGGCGCCCTTCGGTGGCGTGAAGGAAAGCGGGCTGGGGCGCGAAGGCAGCCTGTACGGGATCGAGGAATACCTGGAGGTGAAGTACCTGGCGCTGGGCGGCATCGGGACGTGATCTTCCTGGAGGACCTGGTTGTCGGCCAACGCTTCACGGCGGGGCCGACCCAGGTGACGGCCGAGGCGATCAAGGGCTTCGCGGCGGAGTACGACCCGCAGCCCTTCCACCTGGACGAGGACGCTGCGGCGACGCACCCGGTCTTCGCCGGGCTGGCGGCGAGTGGCTGGCACACCGCGGCCATGGCGATGAAGATGACGGTGCAGGCGCTCGGCCATTTCGGCTGGGGCGTGGTGGGCGGCGGTGGCGACCTGCAATGGGTGCGCCCGGTGCGGCCCGGCGACACGCTGCGGCTGAGCGCCGAGGTGCTGGAGATTGCGCCGAGCAAGACCAAGCCGGACCGCGGCAGCGTTTTGGTACGTAACGCCGTGCTGAACCAGCGAGACGAGGAAGTGCAGGTCTTCACCGTGCGGCTGCTGGTGCCGCGGCGGGCTGCATAGCGTCTGATCGCCGCCGGTGGAATCACCGGCGGCGTGAATCAGCCGCTCGATAGCGTCTGATCGCCGCCGGTGGAATCACCGGCGGCGTGAATCAGCCGCTCGATAGTGTCTGATCGCCGCCGGTGGAATCACCGGCGGCGTGAATCAGCCGCTCGAACAACAGACCCCAGGGAGCCGCGTGCATGTCCTTCCAGGCCTACCTCGACAACATCCAGGCCAAGACCGGCAAGAGCGTTGCCGAGTTCCAGGCCATGGCGGCCGAGCGCGGTTTTACCGAAGGCGGCACGCTGAAGAAGGGGGTCAAGGCTGGCGCCATCCTGGACTGGCTGAAGACCGAGTTTGATCTCGGGCGCGGGCATGGCATGGCTATTGTGAGCGTCCTCAAGGGCGAAAGCCGCGGCTGACGGGCCGCCCCGCGCCCTTCGTCTAGGATATCGCCGGCCCCTTGCGGGGCGGCTTGCACAAGGAAAAGCCGGCATGGCCTACGACTTCGACCTTTTCGTCATCGGCGGCGGCAGCGCCGGCGTGCGCTGCGCCCGCATCTCCGCCCAGCACGGCGCCCGGGTGGCGGTGGCGGAGGAGCGCTTCTGGGGCGGCACCTGCGTCAATGTCGGCTGCGTGCCGAAGAAGATCATGGTCAACGCCGCCGAATACGGCATGTGGGCCGAGGATGCCCGCGCCTTCGGCTGGGACATCTCCTTGGGTGGCCATGACTGGGCCAAGCTGGCGGCGGCGCGGGATGCCGAGGTCGGGCGCCTCTCGGGCATCTATGACAAGCTGCTGGCGGGCGTTGGCGTCACCCGGTTCGACGCGCGGGCGACCTTCCTGGACGCGCATACGCTGGATGTCGGCGGGCAGCGGGTGACGGCGGAGCGGATCGTCATCGCCACCGGCGGGCGGGCGACCAGGCTGGATATTCCCGGCGCCGAACATGGGCTGATCTCGGACGATTTGTTCACGCTGAAGGCGCTGCCGAAGCGGGTGGTGGTGCTGGGCAGCGGCTATATCGCGCTGGAATTCGCCTGCCTGCTGCGTGGCCTGGGCGCCGAGGTGGACGTGATCTACCGCGCCTCCTTGCCGTTGCGCGGGTTCGACAGCGATATCCGTGAGGCGCTGGCCGAGGCGATGGTGGCGCAGGGCATTCGGCTGAACCCGAATGTCTCGCCCAGCCGCATCGCCCGGGTGGGCGGCCAGGTGATCGTCAGCGCCGGCGACAGCTTCTTCCGGGAAGCCGATGCGGTGTTCTTCTGCACCGGGCGTTCGCCCAACACGCAGGGGCTGGGGCTGGCAGCCGCCGGCGTGGCGATGACCGCCGGCGGTGCTGTGGTGGTGGATGACGACCACGCCACCAGCCAGCCGCATATCTTTGCCATGGGCGACGTGATCGACCGGGTGAACCTGACGCCGATGGCGACCGCGGTGGGCCATGCGCTGGCCGATACGCTGTTCGGCAACAAGCCGCGCCGGGCCAGCTATGACAACGTGCCGACTGCCGTCTTCACCAGCCCGCCGATCGGCACCGTGGGGCTGAGCGAGGAAGCCGCGGCCAAGTTGGGGCCGGTGGATGTCTATGTCAGCCGCTTCACCCCCATGCGCCACACCATCAGCAAGCGGGACGGGCGGAAAAGCCTGATGAAGCTGGTGGTCTGCCAGAACACCCAGAAGGTGCTGGGCGCGCATATGCTGGGCGAGGACAGCGCCGAGATCATGCAGGGGGTGGGCATCGCCGTGGTGATGGGCGCGACCAAGCAGGATTTTGACCGGACCATCGGCATCCACCCGACCGCGGCCGAGGAGTTCGTGACGATGCGGACCCGGACGCGGGTGGCGGGGGTCGCCAAGGCGGCGGAATAGGCCGGCCTTGGCATAACCGGCCAACAGCGGCTAACGTCCGCGGCCTTATTGGGGAAACAAGTCAAATGGTTGCGCGCGCGTGGCATCCCGGAAGCTGGCGAGACATGCCGATCCGGCAGGTGCCCGAATATCCGGACCTGGCGAAGCTCTCGGAAATGGAGGCCAAGATCGGCCGATTTCCGCCGCTGGTGTTTGCCGGAGAGGCGCGCCGGCTGAAGGCGGCGCTGGCCCAGGCTGGCGACGGTCAGGGCTTCGTGCTGCAGGGCGGCGACTGCGCCGAGAGTTTTTCCGATTTCACCGCCAACGTCATCCGCGACACCTTCCGGGTGTTGTTGCAGATGTCGGTCGTGCTGACCTTCGGTGCTTCCGTGCCCGTGGTGAAGCTTGGCCGCATGGCCGGGCAGTTCGCCAAGCCGCGCAGCAGCGACGTGGAGAAGAAGGGCGAGGTGACGCTGCCGAGCTATCGCGGTGACATCATCAATGGCCCGGATTTCGACAGTGCCAGCCGCATCCCGGACCCGGCGCGGATGGAATTCGCGTATATGCAGTCGGCCGGCACGCTGAACCTGCTGCGCGCCTTCGCCACTGGTGGGTACGCGGACCTGCATGAGGTGCATCGCTGGAACCTCGGCTTCGTCGCCCGCAGTCCGATGGCGGCGCGCTACAACGACCTGTCGCAGCGGATCGATGAGACGCTGAACTTCATGGCCGCCTGCGGCATGACCAGCGACAACGCGCCGCAAATCCGCGAGACGGATTTCTACACGTCCCATGAAAGCCTGCTGCTGCCCTATGAGCAGGCGCTGACCCGCACCGACAGCCTGACCGGCGACAGCTATGCCTGCTCGGCGCATTTCCTGTGGATTGGCGACCGCACGCGCCAGCCGGATGGCGCGCATGTGGAGTTCCTGCGCGGGGTGAAGAACCCCATCGGCATGAAGGTCGGGCCTTCGATGGCGGCCGATGAACTGGTCAAGCTGACCGAAATCCTGAACCCGGCGAATGAGAAGGGTCGGCTGACCCTGATCTCCCGCATGGGCGCGGGCAAGGTCGAGGAAAAGCTGGCGCCGCTGGTGCGCGCGGTGGCCAAGGCTGGCCGCAACGTGGTCTGGCTGTGCGACCCGATGCACGGCAACACCGTCTCGGCCGGCGTCTACAAGACCCGGCCGTTCGATGCCATTCTGGCGGAGGTGCGCGGCTTCTTCGACGTGCATGCGGCCGAGGGGACGCATCCCGGTGGTGTGCATGTGGAAATGACCGGCCAGGAAGTGACGGAATGCCTGGGCGGTGCCCATAAGCTGACCGAGACCGACCTGAGCCGCGCCTACCAGACCAACTGCGACCCGCGGCTGAACGCCGAGCAGAGCCTGGAGCTGGCCTTCCTGATCGCCGAGGAGCTGAAGGCGCGCCGGGTTCGCCCGGAACAGCCGTCGCTGGCGGCGCAGTAGCCATGACCCACGAGACGTCGGATGCCGCGATTGCGGCGCAGACCGACGCCTACTTCAACCGCACCCGGACCATCGTCGGCAAGTTCGGCGATGCCCGGGTGACCTATGCGGTGTTCCTGCGGCGGCCGGTGGTCTCCGCCCCGCGGCTGGCGGTGGACTGGTTGCAGGCGGTGGCCCGCGCGCGCGGCACCGAATTCGAGATCGACCTGCAGCACCCCGAGGGCGAGTGGGTCGGCGCCGGCGACCCCATCCTGTATCTGACGGGCTCGCTGGTGCAGCTGGCGGATCTGGAGACGCTGTACCTGCAGAAGCTGGGTGCGCCCTGCGTGGCCGCCCACAACGCCTACCAGATGTGCCTGGAACTGCCGCAGGTGAGCTTCCTGGCCATGGATGCGCGGCACTGCGCCGGGCAGGAAATGCAGGAAATGATGGCCTATGCCGCCGCCGTCGGCAGCGCGGCGGCGAAGCGCGAGGGCGCGAAGGGCTTCGTCGGCAATGCCAATGACAGCACGGCGCATTGGTTCGGCGCCGGGCACGGCTATGGCACCATGCCGCATGCGCTGATCGGCTACGCCAACTCCACCGTGCGCGCGGCCGAGATGTTCGTGGAAACCTATCCGGACGAGCCGCTGACCGTGCTGGTGGACTATTTCGGCCATGAGGTGACGGACGGGCTGGCGGTGTGCCGGCGCTTCCCGGAGATGGCCGCCGCCGGCCGGATGGCGGTGCGGCTGGACACCCATGGCGGGCGCTTCCTGGAGGGGCTGGACCCCGCCGAGAGCTATGCCGTGCTGGAACGCCACGCCCCCGGCGCGATCCGCCGCTACCGCAGCGAGACCGAGCTGCGCCACCTGGTCGGCACCGGCGTCTCGGCCTCCGCGGTGTGGAAGATGCGCGAGGCGTTGGACCAGGCCGGCTTCCCCAAGGTGCGGATCGTCGCGTCCTCGGGCTTCGGCGTGCAGAAATGCCGGGTGATGGCGGAGGCGAAGGCGCCGATCGACGTGGTCGGCACCGGCAGCTTCATCCCGGATATCTGGTCGGAAACCTACGCCACCGCCGATATCGTCGAGTATGACGGGCAGCAGCGGGTCAAGCTGGGGCGCGAGTTCCTGCTGCATCGGAATGGCGGGCGGAAGAAGAACGGCAAGGCGGCTTCTTGACGCCGGAGCGGCGGGATCGGTTGCTCGGCTGGTTGTGCGCCGGTGGGTTGCTGGTGGTCTGGGTCAGTTTCCACCTGATGGCGCGGCTGACCTCGCGCCAATCGCTGACCTCCTGGGATGTGGCGGCGCTGCGCTATGGCGGCGCCTTCCTGACGGCGCTGCCGCTGCTGGCCTGGTACGGCGTGCCGCGGATGCCGTTGCGGCGGGTGCCGGTGGTGCTGGGTCTCGCCGGCTTCGGCTTTCCGCTGGGCGCCTATGCCGGCTACCAGCTGGCGCCGGCGGCGCATGGCGCCACCATCATGGCGGCGGGGCTGCCGGTGATTGCCATGCTGCTGGCCCAGGTGTTGGGCATTGCGCGGATCGGCTGGCGCCAGGGGGCGGGGCTGCTGCTGGTGACGCTGTCCGGCGTGCTGCTGGTGGCGGTGACATCGGGGCTTTATGCCCGGGCCTGGGTTGGCGACCTGCTGTTCCTGGCGGCCATTGCCTGCTGGGCGGTCTATACGCTGCTGGTCGGGCGGTGGCGGATTTCGGCGCTGGACGTCACGCTGACCATCGCGCTGCTGGCAGCGCCGATCTACCTGCCGATCTGGTTCCTGTTCCTGCCCTCGGGCATGGCGCAGGCCTCGTGGGGCGTGATCCTGTACCAGATGGCCTATCACGGCGCCGGGGCCACGGTGCTGGCGATGTTCCTCTACACCCGCACGGTGCACAGCATCGGCGCGGCGCGGACGACGATGATCGGCGCTGTGGTGCCGGCGCTGGCGGCGCTGTTCGCCTGGCCGCTGCTGGGGGAGGCGCTCCCGCCGCTCGGCCTGCTGGCGGTGGCGCTGGCCTGCGCGGGGATGCTGCTGGGCGTGGCCAAGGGTGGTGGCGGCGGCGCGAAGGTGGCTGCCCCGCGTTGACCTCGCGTTGACCCGAAGGGGCGCGGTGTTGCGTTGACCCGAAGGGGCGCGGTGTTGCGTTGACCCGAAGGGGCGCGGTGTTGCGTTGACCCGAAGGGGCGCGGTGTTGCGTTGACCCGAAGGGGCGCGGTGTTGCGTTGACCCGAAGGGGCGCGGTGTTGCGT
>CANBNK010000105.1 GCA_947371015.1 Acetobacteraceae bacterium
GGGGCGCTGGCCCATGTTGGCGGGGTTGGGCTACTACGCGGTGGTCCTGCTGACACCGCTCAGCCAATGGCTGCTGCTGCCGCTGGAGGATCGCTTCCCCCGCCCGGCCGCAGCCCCGGCCCAGGTCGCCGGCATCATCGTGCTGGGCGGCGCGGTGGACCAGAACCTGACGGAAGCGCGCGGTATCCCCGCGCTGAACGGCGCCGCCGAGCGCATGACCGAACCGCTCGTCCTGGCCCGACGCTACCCCGGCGCCCGCATCGTCTTCACCGGCGGCCAGGGCAGCCCGCTGCATGGCAGCGTGACGGAAGCCGATGTCGCCAAGGAGATCTGGGCCAGCCTGGGCCTGGCACCTGACCGCGTGCTGTACGAAACCCGCGCCCGCAACACCTATGAGAACGTGCTGCTGACCCGGCAGATCCTGCAACCGAAGCCCGGCGACACCTGGTTGCTCGTCACCTCGGCGGGGCATATGCCGCGCGCCATGGGCATCTTCCGCCAGGCTGGTTGGAACGTGACGCCCTGGCCGGTGAACTACACCACCGGTCATACCCTGAGGGACTGGTACGACGCCCCCTTCGGCACCCGGCTGAACCAGACCGAATGGGCGGTGCATGAATGGCTGGGCCTGCTGGCCTATCGGCTGATGGGCCGCACCAACGAGTTGCTGCCCTCACCGTGAGCACAGCAGCCAGGGCGGCCTAACCGCCCTGGCCCGCCGCTCAATCCACCGCGAAGCAGTAATACAGCCCGGCGCCACCGGTCGGCCGCAGCAACTCCATGCTGCACCCGCGCGAGGGGTGCGAGCTGTTCCACGACACCGAGGTGCCATCCAACCGCAGCCCCTCGCGGTCGGCATGGCCAACCATGGCGGCGCCATCCGTGCCGCTGGTCCAGTTGCGGCAGCTGCGGTCCTCGGCGCCGGCGAAGGCGGTGCCATCGGGCTGCGAGCCGGTCAGCACGTCATGCACGTTGGGCTGCTGGCGGCGGCTGTTGATCTGCCAGCCAGCCTCGGTCAGCACCGTCGCATGGCTCATGTTGTTGTGGGCATGCAGGTGCGCCAGGTCCATCGCCACCACCTCGCCGCGCGCATTGGTCCAGGGGCCGCGGCCGATCCGGTCCCGCGCATTCACCGCGCCGGCACCCTGGGTGGAGAGGTAGGCGCGCCAGGTGCGGCGCCCCGCACCCACCGCCTGGGCCAGCGCCTGGCAATGCGCGTCGGCGCCCGCGAGGCCACCCAGGTCGCCGCCGCGGCCCGGATTGGTGCTGGTGACGAAGAAGGTCATATTGGCGTGGTTGACCTGCGAGGTCGGGCTGGCTGGCGCCTGGGCCTGGGCTGACGCGGCCAAGCCCAGCAGGGCCGTCACGGCCAGGCCGGAGAAGGTGATGGAACGGATCATTGCTTGCCTCCCGTTGGAAACGCGGAAGCTCTCCGCGCCATGTACGCCATTTCGCTCGCCGAGCAGCAAAGGCTACGCCCGCCGCAGCGCCGCCGGCATCAGGAAGGGCATGATCACGCCGACGCCCACGCCCCAGCAGCCGTTGATCAGCAACGAGACCAGCATACGCGCCGGGACGAAGCCGCCGGCCATCGGCTGGCCCTTGATCGGCGCCACCACGAACCAGCCGACCAGCGCGGCCAGCACGCCGAGGCCCAGCCCCAGCAACCAGAGCGGCGCGCGTGGCAGCCGCGGCGCCAGCAGCCCGAACGCGGCGCCATACAGCCCACCCCAGAAGCACAGGCTGGCGATCAGCGGCACGCCCCAGGGCGGCACCGGACGCATGGGGTAGGGCGCCAGCGGCATCATGCCCGCCAGGTACAGCGCACCCCACATCGCCTGGTGGAAGGTCAGCACCGCCAGCACGGCGGTCAGGACGCCCAGCACGGCCCGCATCGGCGCAGTCATGTTCATCCCTCGCTCTCGTTACGCGGCACTCTCGACCGCCTGCGCAGCGCGGGTCAATCGCAAACGCATGGCAGGTCAGGCGCTGAGGAAGGGCTCCACCAGGGCCAGGAACTCGGTCGCCTTCTCGGCATGCAGCCAATGCCCGGCGCCCGCCACGGTGGCGAAGCGCGCCGCCGGGAACAGCGCCCGGATGCGCGGCAGGTACTCCGGCTTCACGAAATCCGAGGCGCCGCCATTCACGAACAGCGTCGGCCCGGCAAAGCTGCCCTGTACGTCCGGAAACCCCTCAAGCGCCGGCATCGCCGCGTCGATCTGCCCCAACCCGATCCGCCACTGCGGCGGGTCGGTCTCGAACCGCAGGTTCTGCAGCAGGAAGGCGCGCAGGCTGGCATCCTCCTGCCCCTCGGCCAGCGCCGCATCGGCCTCCCGCCGGGTCATGCCGGCGCGCAGCGGCACCGCCTGCATGGCCGCCACCGTCTGCCGCAGCCGCGGCGGATAGGCCACCGGGGCAATGTCGGCCACGCAGAGCCGGCGCACCGCCTCCGGCCGCTGCAAGGCCAGCAGCATGGCAACCTTGCCGCCCATGGAATGCCCCAGCACCGCCGCCGGAAAGGCGCCGAGCGCCGCCAGCGTCTCGGCCACGTCGGCGGCCATGGTGGGGTAGTCCATCGCCGCGTCCTGGCCACTGCCGCCGTGGTTGCGCAGGTCCAGCGCGATCACCCGGCGCTCCGCACTCGCCAGGCGCTTCTGCACGCCGGCCCAGTTCTGCGCCGCGCCGAACAACCCGTGCAGCAACACCACCGGGGCGCCCTGGCCCATTTCCACCGCGTGCAACAACATCTGCAATCTCCCTCGAACACGCCGCGCCTCCGGGCCATTCGGCCCTTCGGCTGCGTGCTTCGCTACCCTCTCACCGCCACCACCACCGAAACCGCGATCAACGCGCCGCCCAGCAGCACGTCCCAACCCAAGGTCTCGCCCAGCCACAGGTTGGAGACAACCACGCCGATGGCCGGCACCATCAGGAAGCCGAGCGACACCACCGCGCCAGGCAGGCGCCGCCCGGCCTCGATGGTGGACCAGGTGCCGATCGGCCCGGCGATGGCGCCAACGAATACCGCCTGCCACCACGCGCCCGGCCCGATGCCGCCCTGCGGCTCCCGCCAGAACGCGATCGGCGCCACCAGCAGCGCCGCCAGCCCGAAGCACCAGGGCAGCAGCTCCAGCACGCGGCTGGCCGGTGGAAAACGGCGGGTGACGATGATCGCCAGGCTCCACATCAGGCTGCAGCACAGCAGCATGCCGTAGCCCAGCGCCACGCCGCTGGCCGCGCCCCATTCCCAGGGCGCCATCAGCACCGTCACGCCCACCAGCCCCAGCGCCGCCGCGGCCCAGCGCCGGGCGGAGACCTGCTCCCCCAGCAGCCAGACCGACAGCGGGATCAGCCAGAACAGCGTGACGTTGCCGAGGATGGACGACCGCCCGGCCGGCAAAATGCCCAGCGCCGTGTGCATCAGCGCGAAGAAGCCGCCCAGTTGCAGCAGCCCCAGCGCCAGCACGGCGGGCAGGTCCGCCCGCTGCGGCAGCCGCAGCCGCCCCAGCGCCGCCAGCACCAGGGCGCTGACCACCGCCGCCATGCCCGCGCGATTCAGCGCGAACCACAGCGGCGTGGCATCCTGCAGTGCATCCTTGCTGACCGGCCAGACGCCGCCGAACAGCAGGACGGAGATGACGAGGTAGCCGAGCGGGTGCGTCAACCGCCAGGCCGGCTCAAGGCACCGTCATGATGATCTTGCCGATATGCGTGCTGCTTTCCATCAGCTGGTGCGCCTGCACCACCTCGGCCAGCGGGAACACCTTGAAGATCGGCGGCGCGCATTTGCCCGCGTCCAGCAGCGGCCACACCTTCTCGCGCAGCGCGCTCGCAAGGGCGCCCTTCTGCGCGGCAGTGCGCGGCCGCATGGTGCTGCCGGTCACGGTGATGCGCCGGGTCATGATCGGCCGCAGGTCGGCCTGGTCCACGCTGAAGCCGCCGAGGAAGGCAATGATCACCAGCCGCCCATCCATGCCGAGGCACTTCAGGTTGCGGTTGAAGTAGTCGGCGCCAACCATGTCCAGCACCACGTTGCACAGCTTGCCGTCGGTGGCGCGCTTCACTTCCTCGACGAAATCCTGCGTGCGGTAGTCCACCGCCACATCGGCGCCCAGCGCCGTCATCGCCGCGCATTTGTCGGCACTGCCGGCGGTGGCGATGACCTTGGCGCCGAACGCCTTGGCCAGCAGAATGGCCGTGACGCCGATGCCAGAGGTGCCGCCATGCACCAGCACCCAGTCGCCGGCCTTCAGCTGGCCATGGCCGAACAAGTTGGCCCAGACGGTAAAGAACGTCTCCGGCAGAGATGCCGCCTTCACCGCGTCATACCCCGCCGGCCAGGGCAGGCATTGCGTGGCGGGCGCGGTACAATATTCGGCATAGCCGCCGCCATTGACCAGGGCGCAGACCTTGTCGCCCAGCTTCCAGCCACTGGCCTGGGCGCCCACCGCCGCAACCTCGCCCGCCACTTCCAGCCCCAGATACGGGCTGGCGCCGGGCGGCGGCGGATACTCGCCCTTGCGCTGCGCCACGTCCGGCCGGTTCACCCCCGCCGCCAGGACGCGGATCAGCACCTCGTCATCGCGCGGCACCGGCACCGGGCCGGTTGCCGGCACCATCACCTCCGGCGCGCCGCCGGCCCCATGGGCAATGTAGGTCATGCTCTGCGGCAGCTGGGCCATGCTCGGTCCTCCCAAATATGCGACCACGTTCTGCGCGCCTGCACGCTGGCGTCAAGCCACCTCGGGCGGGCTTGCGGCGCGGCCGGCAATCGTGAGACTCCGGCCCGTCCTGCCGGAAGCCGCGCCCCTTGCCTCAGCCTACCCGCCGCACCCTGCTGGCCCTGCCCGCCGCGCTCGCCGCGCCGGCAGCGCTCGCACAAGGCAACGAAACCCGCCTGGGCGCGCTGTTCCCGTTCTCCGGCAACCTGGCGTTGCTGGGCGATGAATGCTTCCGCGGCCTGGAAATGGCCGCCGAGGAGCGCAACGCCGCCGGCGGGCTGCTGGGCCGCCCGATCCGCCTGGCCAAGGGCGACGCCACCGACGCGACATTGGCGGTGGCCGAAGCCCGACGGCTGATGGCGACCGAAAGGGTCGGCGCCATCTTCGGCAGCTACAGCTCGCAGCTCAGCCTGCCCGCCAGCCAGGTGGTGGAGTTGCAGGGCCTGGCCTACCTGGAACTCGGCGCCATCAGCGACGCGCTGACCGAACGCGGTTTTCGCGGGTTGTTCCGCACCTGCCCGCGCGCCAGCGATTTCGGCCGCCACTCCGTCGCCGCCGTCACCGACGTGCTGGCGCCGCTGTGGCAGAGCGAGCCGGCAGGCATCGGCATTGCCATCCTGCATGAGGAAGGCCTGTACGGGCAGACCGTCGCCGGCTTCCAGGAAGCCGAGCTCAAGGCCCGCAACCTGCGCCAGGTGGAAAAGCTGGCCTATCCGCCCCGCGCGGCAGACCTCGGCGCCATGGTGCAGCGGCTGCGCGGCGCTGGCGCCCAGGTGGTGCTGCACACCGGCTTCCAGAACGACATCACGCTGTTCTTCCGCGCCATGCAGGAAGCCAGCTGGCTGCCGCGCATGGTGGTCGGCGCCGGCGCCGGCTACAGCCTGGCGGAAACCGCCAGCGCCATCGGCCACGTCTTCGATGGCACGCTGAACGTCGATTTCCCGCAATTCGAAGTGAACGATCGCGCCGCCCCCGGCGCCCGCCGCTTCGTCGAGGATTACCGCCGCCGCTACGGCAGCGAACCGCGTTCCGGCCATTCGCTGGCCAGTCTGGTCGGGGCCCGCGCCTGCCTGGACGCCATGCAGCGCGCCGGCGGGCTGGAGCGCGACAAGCTGCGCCCTGCCCTGCTGGCCACCGACATCGCCGAGGGCAGCACCGCCAATGGCTGGGGCATCCGCTTCGACGAGAAGGGCCAGAATACCCGCGCCCAGCCGGCGCTGCTGCAATGGCAGGGTGGCCGGCTGCTGACGGTTGGCCCGCAGGCCGCAGCCGTGGCGGCGGTGAAGGGGCGGCTCGGCGCCTAGCAGGCTGCGGAAATTCTACCACGGAAGGGCAACAAAGGTCGCAATGGAATCCGTCCGGGCCTTTGCCTGAAACTTCCTGTCGCTCCGCGTCGGCGCCGCGAATCAATGTTGCGGCGTCCGGTGCCGAAATTCGAATTTCCGCAGCCTGCTAGGGCAATTCGAACGCCCGATTCACGCCGCGGGTGGTTCCTTTGGTGCCGATCAGACGCTAATCCACCCGGATGCCGGCCTGGCGGATGACGCCGGCCCACATCGCTTCCTCGGCGCGCAGGAAGGCGGCGCTGCTGGTCGGCGTGCTGTCGGTGCGTAGCTGCATCGCCTGGTCGCCAAGCTTGCGCCGCACCTCCGGCAGCGCCGTCACCCGCATCAGCGCGGCATTGGCGGCCTGCACCTTTTCCTGCGGCGTGCCGGCGGGGGCCAGCACCATGTGCCAAGTGGCGCAGTCGGCGCCGGTCACGCCACCCTCGCCGAAGGTCGGCAGCGCCGGCGCCTGCGGCACCCGCTCGGGCGCGGAAATGCCCAGGCCCCGCACCGTCCCGTCCAGCGCCGGCCGCAGCCCGCTGCTGGCCACGTCCATGTACATCGCCAACCGGCCGGACAGCAGGTCGGCATAGGCCGGCGCGCCGCCGCGATACGGAATGTGCTGCGCCTGCAAGCCGCCGGCCCGAGCCAGGAACAGCTCGCTGGCCAGATGCACCGCACTGCCATTGCCGCCGCTGCCGTAGTTGTAGCGCCCTGGATTTTCCCGCAGCAGCCGCACGAAGCCGGCCATGTCCTGCACCGGCAGGTCCTTGTTCACCAGCAGCACCATCGGCACCAGGCCGAGCAGCGCGACCGGTTGGAAATCGGCCAGCGCGTCGAAGGAGAGTTGCGGGAACAGCGGCCGCAGCACCGCATGCGCCACCGTGGTGTAGAGCAGCGTCAGCCCATCCTTCGGCGCCTTGGCGACGAGCTCGGTGCCAACCACCACGCCGGCGCCGCTGCGGTTCTCCACCACCACCCGCTGCGGCAAAATCTTCGTCAGCTCATCGGCGAACAGCCGCGCGGTAATATCGCTGGGGCCGCCTGGCGCAAAGGGCACCACCAGCCGCACCGGCTGTTCCGGCCAGGGCTGCTGCGCCAGGGCGGGCGCTGCCAGCAGGGTCGGTCCCACCACGATGAACTGCCTGCGCCGCATCGGCCCGCTCCCCCGCCTTGTTGCCGGCGAGCCTTGGCCCGGCGCCGGCCGCCGTCAAGCGCCCCGCTGAGGGCCGGGCGCGCCTACTCCACCTTGATCCCGGCCTCCTGGATGATCGCCTCCCACTTGGTGATCTCGCTCAGCAGATAGGCGCGGGCGCTGGCGGGGGTGGTGTCGCTGCGCACCAGCATGGCCATGTCGGACAGCTTCTGCTGCACCACCGGCAGCTTCATCGCCTGGTTGAAGGCGTGGTTCGCCGCCTGCACCACCTCGGCTGGCGTACCCGCCGGCGCAAGCACCATGTGCCAGGTATAGCTCTCGGCATCGGCCACGCCGGCTTCGGCCAAGGTGGGCAGCTGCGGCGCCTGGGGAATGCGTTGGCCAGCCGAGATCGCCAACGCCCGCACGTCGCCGCGCGCGGCGTAGCTCAACCCGGTCGCCGCCACGTCCATGTACATCGCCACGCGGCCCGAGAGCAGGTCCGGCATGACCTGGCCGGTGCCCCGGTACGGCACATGGTTCGCCCGCAGCCCGGCGCGCTTCAGCATCAGCTCGGTCCCCAGGTGCACCGCGCCGCCATTGCCGCTGCTGGCGTAGTCGTACTTGCCGGGGTTGGCGCGGAGCAGCGCCAGCAGTTCCGGCATGGTCTGCGCCGGCACGTCCTTGTTGACCAGCATCACCAGCGGGATCTGCCCAAGCAGCGCTACCGGGGCGAAATCCGCAATGGGATCGAACGGCAGCCGCGGGAACAGCCCGCGCAGCACGCTGTGCGCGACGGTGTTGTACAGCAGGGTGTGGCCGTCCTTCGGCGCCTTGGCCACCAGGTCGCTGCCCACCACCACGCCGGCGCCGGTGCGGTTCTCCACCACCACGCGTTGCGGCAGCAGCTTGCTCAGTTCCTCGGCGAGCAGCCGGGCGGGAATGTCGGTCGGCCCGCCCGCGGCGAAGGGCACCACCAGGCGTACGCTCTGCGTCGGCCAGCCTGGCTGCGCCAGGGCGGGCGCGGCCAGCGGCGCGGCGGCCAAGGCGGTCAACAGGGTACGGCGATGCATGGCGTCTCTCCGGGCGATTATCCTTGCTCCAAGCTTGGGCCTTGGCAGCATCAGGTCAATGCCCACTCGGCCGTGGCCGGCACTCAGGCGTCCAGGCGGCGACCGCTCTCGGCGTCGAAGACGTGCAGCGCCTCCGCCGGAATGGCCAACGGCATGGCGCTGCCCACCGCCGGCACCATGCCGGGCAGCCGCGCGGTCAGCACCTCGCCACTGGAAAGCATGCCGTGCAGCACGGTTTCGCTGCCCAGCGGTTCCACCAGGTCCAGCGCCACGGTCACGATGGCCTCGCCATCCCGCAGCATGTGTTCCGGCCGCACGCCGATGGTGAGCGGCCGGCCATCGCCGCCGGCGCGCGGGCCATCCGTGAAGCGCAGCAGCGGCCCGGCCTTCAGTTGCACCGCGGTGCCGCCCTCGGCCAGCGTGCCGGCCAGCAGGTTCATCGCCGGGCTGCCGATGAAGCCGGCGACATAGGTATCCGCCGGGCGAGACCAGACCTCCATCGGCGATGCGACCTGCGCCGCGCGGCCCTGGTGCATCACCACCAGCCGGTCGCCCAGGGTCATCGCCTCCACCTGGTCATGCGTGACGTAGAGCGAGGTGACGCCAAGCCTTTGCTGCAACCGCCGGATCTCGCCGCGCATCTGCACCCTGAGCTTGGCATCCAGGTTGGAGAGCGGTTCGTCGAACAGGAACAGCTTGGGCTCGCGGATGATCGCGCGGCCCATCGCCACGCGCTGCCGTTGCCCGCCGGAAAGTTCGCGCGGCTTGCGCGCCAGCAGCGGGCCGATGCCGAGCAACCCCGCGGTCTCGGCCACGCGGCGGGCGATCTCGTCCTTCGGCGTGCCGCGGATCTTCAGCCCATAGGCCATGTTCTGCGCCACCGTCATGTGCGGGTACAGCGCGTAGTTCTGGAACACCATGGCGATGTCGCGGTCGGCCGGCTCCAGCCGCGTCACCTCCCGCCCGCCAATCGCCACATGGCCCGTCGTCGGCGCCTCCAACCCGGCGACGATCCGCAGCAGCGTGGACTTCCCGCAGCCGGAGGCGCCGACGATGACGATCATCTCGCCATCTGCCACCGCCAGGTCGATGCCGTGCAGCACCGTGGTGGCACCGAAGCTCTTGGTGATGGCGGAGAGGTTGAGCGTGGCCATTACTTCTCGGTCTCCGTCAGCCCCTTGATGAACCAGCGCTGCATCAGCACCACCACCAGCACCGGCGGCGTCATCGCCAGCACCGCCGTCGCCATGATGGTGTTCCACTCGTTCTGGCTGTCGCCATTGCCGATCATTTTTGCCAGGCCGACCACGATGGTCTGCATCGAGCGGTCATTGATGACCAGCAGCGGCCAGAGGTACTGGTTCCAGCCATAGATGAACAGGATGACGCCGAGCGCCGCGATATTCGTCACCGAGAGCGGCAGCAGGATGTCGCGGAAGAAGCGCATCGGTCCGGCGCCATCGATCTGCGCGGCTTCAACGTATTCATCCGGGATGGTCAGGAAGAACTGCCGGAACAGCAGCGTCGCCGTCGCACTGGCGATCAGCGGCAGCGTGAGACCCGTAAAACTGTTGAACAGGTCCAGGTTCACGATGACCTGGTAGGTCGGGATGATCCGCACCTCCACCGGCAGCATCAGCGTGATGAAGATGGTCCAGAACGCCGCCATGCGCAGCGGAAAGCGGAAGAACACCACGGCATAGGCCGAGAGCAGAGATATCGCGATTTTCCCGCCGGCGATCAACAGCGCCATGATCGCGCTGTTCAGCAGCATGCCGCCAGCGGGGTTGCCGCGCAGCGTTCCGCCGCCGCTGTTCCAGGCGGTGGCGTAGTTCTCCAGCGCGTGGCCGCCCGGCAGCAGCGGCACGTCGCCCCGGCCGATCGTCGCCGCGTCATGCGTGCTGCCGACCAGCGTGATCCAGATCGGCAGGGCGAAGACCAGCACGCCGAGCGCCAGCGCCGCATGCGCCAGCCAGCGCGCCCAGCGCTGCCGCGCCTCGGCCCCCCGGGCCAGGGTCTGCCCGGCGTCCATCAGTAGTGCACCCGGCGTTCGACGAAGCGGAACTGCACCACCGTCAGCGCAATGACGAAGACCATCAGCAGCACGCTCTGCGCGGCGGAGGAACCGAGGTTCAGGTTGTCCACGCCGTCCACGTAGACCTTGTAGATCAGCGTCTCCGTCGCCTTGCCCGGGCCGCCCTTGGTCAGCGCGTGGATCACGCCGAAGGTGTCGAAGAAGGCGTAGACTAGGTTCACCACCAGCAGGAAGAAGGTGGTTGGCGACAGCAGCGGGAACACCACGGTCCAGAACCGCCGCAACGGCCGCGCGCCGTCAATGGCCGCGGCCTCCAGCACGGATTTCGGAATGCTCTGCAACCCCGCCAGGAAGAAGATGAAGTTGTAGCTGACCTGCTTCCAGGCACTGGCGATGACGACCAGCAGCATCGCCTGGCTGCCGTTCAGCTGGTAGTCCCACAGCACCCCGGCGGCATTCAGCGCCCGGCCGATGAGGCCGATGGACGGGTGGAACAGGAACAGCCACAGCACCGCGGAAATGGCCGGCGCCACGGCGTAGGGCCAGATCAGCATGGTGCGGTAGAAGCGCTGGCCGCGGATGGCCTTGTCCGCCTGTACCGCCAGGAACAGCGCCACCCCCAGCGCCAGCACGGCGACCGAGGACGCGAACACCGCGGTATTCGCCGCCGCGCCGCGCCAAGCCGGGTCCGCCAGCACGTCGGCGAAGTTTTCCAGTCCGACGAAGGTGCTGGACAGCCCGAAGGCGTCTTCCTGCAACAGGCTCTGCCACACCGCCATGGCCGCCGGCCAGATGAAGAACACCAGCGTCACCGCCAACTGCGGCAGCAACAGCAGCATGGGCAGCGCGCGGCCCTTGAAGATAACCTTGCGGTCCATCGCGCTGCCTCTCCCCGCGGCTCCGCCGCGCTGCCCCTCGCTGTTACTGCGCGGCGCGGGCGTTCTGCCGCTCAAAGTTGCGCAGCACGGCGTTGGCGCGGGTATCGGCCGCCTGCATGGCCTGCTGCGCGCTCTGCCCGGCCTGGAACGCCTTCTCCATCTCCTCCTGGATGATGGTGCGGATTTCCACATAGCCACCCAGGCGAATGCCGCGGCTGTTGTCGGTGGCGGCACCACCGCGCAGCAGCGACTCGATGGCCACATCGGCGCCGGGGTTGGCGGTGTAGTAGCCGGCCCGGCGGGTCAGTTCGTAGCTGGCACGACGCACCGGCACGTAGCCGGTATCCTGGTGCCACTTGGCGTCAACCTCGGGGCTGGCGATGTAGCGGAAGAACTCCGCCACGCCGCGCCATTCGGCGGCGCTGCGGCCACCGGTCTCGCCGGCATTCGGGCCCTTGTTCATCACCCAGAAGCTGGCGCCGCCGATGATGCTGTTGCGCGGCGCGCCGGCCACGTCGCTGTAGTAGGGCAGCATCGCCGTGCCCCACTGAAACTTCGCTTCCCGCACAACGCGCGCGCGCAGGCCGGAGGAGGCGAAGGCCATGGCGCATTCGCCGGACGGGAACAGGCCGTCGGCCGCCGAGTCACGGCCGCCATAGCGGAACAGGCCCTGGCGCTGCCATTCCACCAGGTTCTGCATGTGCCGCACCATCAGCGGGCCGCCGAGGCGCATTTCCGCATTCATGCCGCGGAAGCCATTGGCCTGCGTCGCCAGCGGCTGGTTGTGAATGGCCAGCAGCTGCTCCACCTGAATCCAGGCCGGCCAGCTGGTTGTCATCGGGCAGGCGATCCCGGCTTCCTTCAGCTTGCGCGCGGCGGCCTCGACCTCCTGCCAGGTCTTCGGCGGGGCGTTGGGGTCCAGGCCGGCGCGCTGGAACATGTCCTTGTTGTAGAACATCACGGCGGTGGAGCTGTTGAACGGCATGCTCATCTGCCGGCCATCGGCGGCCTGGTAGTAGCCGCGCACCGGCGCCAGGTAGTCGGCGAAATCGATGTTCACGCCGGTCGCGGTCAGCAGCTCATGCACCGGGCGAATGGCGCGGCCGGCGGCCATCATCGTGCCGGTGCCGACCTCGAACATCTGCACGATGTGCGGCGCGGAGGAGGAGCGGAACGCCGCGACAGCGCCGACCATCGTCTCCGGGTAGCTGCCACGGAAGGTTGGCACCACCTTGTAGCGCGGCTGGCTGGCGTTGAAGTCGCTGACGATCTTTTCCAGCAGGCCGCCCAGCGGCTGCGGCAGGCCGTGCCAGAACTGGATCTCAACCGGGGCAGCAGCGGGGGCCTGCGCCTGGGCAGGTGCGGCGAGGGCCAGCACCGCCGCGGCGGCGGCGGCCAGGGTACGACGGAGCATCGGGCGAACTCTCCCAGTGTTGTTGCCAGCCCGGCCTAGGGCCGCACCATGACCGGCCTGTGCCGGTTTTATGACAGCTTGATGAACCCAACCCGCCGGAGCAACCGGTTTCAGCCGACTAGGCGCGCATACAACTCGGGGTCGGTGGCGCCCTCGGTGCCGAAGAGGAGAACCTGGCTTTCGGTGTCCAGACCCAACGCCATGCGGGCGAAGGGTTCCTGCGCCGCCAGCAGCAACGCCGCCAGCCCGGCCACCGCACTCTCGCCGGCCACGATCTTCGGCGTGCGTGCCGCCAGCAAGCGCATGCAGTCCACCGCCGCCGCATCCGGCACGGCCATGAAGCCATAGGCGCTGCGTTCCAGTTCCTGCCAGGCCAGTAGGCTCGGCTCGCCGCAGGCCAGGCCGGCCATCAGCGTGTCCAGTTCGCCCTCCACCGTGGTCGGCTTGCCGGACTCGCAACTGGCCAGCAGGCAGGCGGCGCGCTCCGGTTCGGCCACGACCAGCTTCGCGCTGCCGGCGCCGGAAGCGCGCAGCTGCGCCGCCACCGCCGCCGCGACGCCGCCCACACCACCCTGGATGAACGCATGCGAGGGCGCCACGGGCAGCGCCGCCAGCGCCTCCTCCGCCATCAGCCGATAGCCCTGCATCACGTCGCGCGGCACTTCGGTGTAGCCAGGGTAGCTGGTGTCGCTGACGACGAACCAGCCTGCCTTTTCCGCCGTCGCCTGGGCGGCGCGCACGGCGTCGTCGTAGTTGCCGGGCACCACGCGGATCTCCGCGCCATAGGCGGCGATGGCGTCGCGGCGGCCCTGGCTCACCGTCTCGTGCACGAAGATCACGCAGGCGGCACCGAAGCGCTGCGCCCCCCAGGCGACGCTGCGGCCGTGATTGCCATCGGTGGCGCAGCACACGGTCAGCTTCGGGTCGGCGCCCTTGGCCAGCGCCTCCGCAATGGCGGCCGGCGCCAAGCCGCGCTTGGACAACTCCGCCACCAGCAGGTGCTTCACCGCATAGGCCCCGCCCAGCGCCTTGAAGCTGCCCAGGCCGAAGCGGCTCGCCTCATCCTTGTAGTAAACCGCGGCGACCCGCGCGGCGGCGGCCACTTCGGGCAGGCTCACCAGCGGCGTCGGGCAATAGCCATCCCAGCTGGTGATCTCGGCACGGGCGCGACGGAAGCCGCCATCCGGCAGTACCACCATGCCGGGGGTGCCGTGGTTGCGGTTTAGCAGCAGTCGATACGGGCGGGCAGGGATCATTCCCACACCTTGGCTTGGCCGCCGGGGCCGGGCAACCTGCGCAGCACAGAGGGAGCGGCACCATGCACATCACCATCCTGGGCGGCGGCGGATTCCTGGGCCGCAAGCTGGCGGAGCGCCTGGCGAAGGACGGCGCGGTCGGGGGCCGCGCAGTTGCATCGCTGACCCTGTTCGACCTGAATGTGCCGTCGGCGCTGTCGGCGCCCTTCCCTGTCCGGTGTCTGGGCGGCGACGTGACCAGCGCGGCCAACCTGGCGGCCGCGATACCGCCGGAGACGGATGCCGTGGTCCACCTGGCCGCCGTGGTCTCCGCTGCTGCCGAGGCCGACCTGGACCTGGGGCTGAAGGTCAACATCCAGGGCACGCTGGGCGTACTTGCTGCATGCCGCGCGCTGCCGAAGCCGCCGCGGGTGATCTTCACCTCCTCGGTCGCCAGTTTTGGGGGAGGCCAGGACGCCAACCTGGCCGATGACGCCCGGCAGACCCCCGGCAACAGCTATGGCGCGCAGAAGGCCATCGGCGAGTTGCTGCTGCAGGACGCCTCCCGGCGCGGGCTGATGGACGCCATCAGCATCCGCCTGCCCACCGTGGTGGTCCGCCCCGGGCGGCCGAACAAGGCGGCCAGCAGCTTCTTCAGCGGCATCCTGCGGGAGCCGCTGCTGGGGCTGGAAAGCGAATGCCCGGTCGGCGACGGCTTCAAGGTGTGGGTCTGCTCGCCGCGCCGCGCGGTGGAGTGGTTCCTGCAGATGCTGGTGATGGACACCGCGCCGCTGGGCCTGGAACGCGGCGTGAACCCGCCGGGCCTGTGCGTCACGGTCGGCGAAATGCTGGCCGCGCTGGAGGTGGTCGGCGGCCCCGCCGCCCGCGCCCTGGTGAAGCGCGTGCCGGATGCCAGCGTGGAGGCCATCGTCGGCGGTTGGCCAGCCAGCTTCACCGCGGAGCGGGCGCGGAAGCTGGGCTTCTCGCCGCATGAATCGCTGGAGGAGGTGGTCCGCGCCTTCGTCACCGACGACCTGGCGGCGACGAAGGCGGACCGGGGGATCTAGGCCCCGCTCAGGCGCGCCCGGCCTCGCAGGCGCGCAGGAAGTCGATGAAGATCGCCGCCAGCGTCGGGTCCTTGGCGTCCCAGGCGGCGAAGTCCACGTCCACTTCCACGTCGTGGCTGAAGATCTCGGCATAGCGGCTGTTCGGCAGCAGCCGATGCGCGGTCTGCCCGGGAATGCGCGGGTGGATGTAGTCATTCCCCGGCACCACGATCGCCGGCATCGTCATCGCCCGCATCGCTTCCGGCGGAATGCCGCTGATCGGGTTGCCGGAGCCCTGGTGATAGGTGGCCAGCCAGCGCTGCATGCTGGCGACGAACTTCTCCGCGCCCATCGCCTGCAAAATGCCGCGGTTTGCCGGGTTCGCCTTGATCATGGCGCCGAAATGCTCGGTCTCGCAAACCGCATCCATGCCGCCCTTCTGCGCCGCGGCAATGAACTGTTCGTAGTAGTTGTACGCCAGCTTCTTCGCCGCATAGGCACCGCCGGTCACCCGCCACAGCAGCAGCGCCTTGACCTTGTCCGGGTGGTACTGCGCCAGCGTCAGTGTCAGCCGCGCGCCCGACGAACAACCGCAGACATAGGCCGGGCCGCTGATGCCGACATGGCCCATCAGCGCCACCAGGTCCTCGGCCTGCTCGCGGCTCTCGCCCTCGCCGTCCAGGTTCACCTCGGAAGCGCCGGTGTTGCGGCGGTCATGGATCAGCACGCGGTAGCCGGCATCGGCGATCAGCTCGCCCAGCGGCTTCACCGAGACCATACCGCGGCGACCGCCCGGCGAAATGGCGATCCAGGGGCCGGAGGTGCCCAGCACCTCATAGACCAGGTTGACACCACGAACCTGCGCGACGGGCATGGCCATTCCTCCAACGGATGTTTGGCGGCAGGCTATGCCCGGCCCGAACCGGCGACAAGCGCGTTTCCCCCCCCAGGTGTCTGCCCCACGGGTGTCTGCCCCCGGGTGCTCGCCCCTGGTAGTTTGCCGGGCCGTCGCCCGCGCCTTATGCTGCCCGCGAACCTGCCCGCCCCTACGGAGTGCCGCGCCATGCGCGATCCCCAGATCACCGGCTATACCCCCAAGGCCACCGCGGGCGTCACGCCCGAGGACCGCACTACGGTTGAAAGCCGCGTCGTCGCGTGTGATGGCGGCGGGGGCACGCTCGGCCACCCCACCGTCTATCTCCGCATCGAGCATGACCAGGTCACCTGCCCCTATTGCAGCCGCACCTATGCGCTGCGCGAGGGCGCCGGGGGCAACGACCATCACTGACCTGCTGGCCCCCGCGGCCGAGACGGCGCTGGTGGCGAACCCCAACCGCCACCTGATCCTGATCGACGGCTCGGGCTACATCTTCCGCGCCTACCACGCGCTGCCGCCGATGACGAACCCGGCGGGCGTGCCAGTCAACGCGGTGTTCGGCTTCAGCCAGATGCTGTCGCGCTTCCTGCTGGACCACACCGGCAGCCACATCGCCGTGGTGTTCGACACGTCGCGCGCCACGTTCCGCCAGGAATTCTACCCCGACTACAAGGCGCATCGCCCGGAAGCGCCGGAAGACCTGGTGCCGCAATTCGGCCTGATCCGAGAGGCGACGGAAGCCTTCGGCGTCAGCAAGGTTGAGTTGCACGGCTTCGAGGCCGACGACCTGATCGCCGCCTACGCCAAGGCATTTTCCGAAGCCGGCGGCGAGGTCACCATCGTCTCCTCCGACAAGGATCTGATGCAGCTGGTGCGCCCGCGCGTGCAGATGCTGGACCCGATCAAGCAGAAGCCGATCCGCGAGCCGGAGGTGCTGGAGCGCTTCGGCGTGCCGCCCAACAAGGTGGTGGAGGTCCAGGCCCTGGCCGGCGACCCGACCGACAACGTGCCGGGCGTGCCGGGCATCGGCGTGAAGACCGCGGCGCAGCTGATCAACGAATATGGCGACCTGGAAAACCTGCTGGCCAATGCCGCCGGCATCAAGCAGCCCAAGCGCCGCGAAAGCCTGATCGCCTTTGCCGAACAGGCCCGCATCAGCCGCCGCCTGGTGCTGCTGGACGAGAACGCGCCGCTGCCGGTCGCCATGGACGACATGCTGGCCAAAGCGCCTGATAACGCAGTGCTGGCGCGCTTCCTCGGCAACCAGGGTTTTCGGAGTTTACTGGCCCGCGTCGGCCTGGGCGATGGCGCCGCCATGCAGAGCCCCCGGCCGCGCCCGGCCGCGCTGGTAGCCGCCAGCGGTGGCCATGTGCCGGTGCCGGACGCCGCCGCCGCCGGCAGCGCCGCCGTACCGCCCGCGCCCGATATCGAGGCGCCCTGGGGCCCGTATGAGTGCATCACCACGCTGGACGCCCTGCGCTGCTGGATCGCGGAAGCCCAGGCCGCCGGCGTCATCGGCTTCGATACCGAGACCACCAGCCTGGACGCGCTGAAGGCCCAGCTGGTCGGCATTTCGCTGGCTACCGCGCCGGGCCGCGCCTGCTACATTCCGCTGCGCCACGTCGCCCCCGGCGGCGCCCAGGGTGACATGCTCGGCGAGAGTCAGGCCGCCCCGGCGCAAATCCCGTTCGACGACGCCTTGGCGCTGTTAAAACCGCTGCTGGAAGACCGCAGCGTGCTGAAGGTGCTGCAGAACGCCAAGTACGACCTGGAAGTGCTGCACAGCCCGGAAAACGGCGCCGTGCGGGTGCATCCGGTGGATGACACCATGCTGATCTCCTACGCCATGGAAGCCGGGCGCCACGGCCATGGCATGGACGAACTCAGCCAGCTGCACCTGAACCACCCGTGCATCCCGATCAGCCAGGTCATCGGCACGGGCCGCACGCGCATCAGCTTCGACGCCGTCGCCCTGCCGGACGCCACCGCCTATGCCGCCGAGGATGCCGACGTCACGCTCCGCCTCTGGTTGCTGCTGAAGCCGCGCCTGCGCACCGAAGGCGCCTTGGCGCTGTATGAGCAGGTGGAGCGCCGCATGGTGCCGGTGCTGCGCGACATGGAGTTGCACGGCATCAAGGTGGATGGCGCCGAACTGGCCCGCATCGGCGAGGATTTTGCCGCCCGCCTGATTGTGCTGGAACGCGAAATCCACGAGATCGCCGGCAAGCCGTTCAATGTCGGCTCGCCCAAGCAGCTCGGCGAAATCCTGTTCGACGAGATGAAGCTCGGCGGTGGGAAAAAGGGCAAGACCGGCGCCTGGGGTACCGACGCCGCGGTTCTGGAGGACCTGGCCAACCAGGGCATCCCCCTGCCCCGCAAGGTGCTGGAGTGGCGGCAACTCGCCAAGCTGAAGTCCACCTATGTGGAAGCCCTGGCCAACGCCATCGACCCGCGCACCGGCCGCGTCCACACCGACTTCGCCATGGCGATGACGAGCACCGGCCGGTTGTCCTCGTCGGAGCCAAACCTGCAGAATATCCCGGTCCGCACCGAGGAAGGTCAGCGCATCCGCCGCGCCTTCGTCGCCGAACCCGGCCATGTGCTGATGAGCGCCGACTACAGCCAGATCGAGCTCCGCCTGCTGGCCCACTTGGCGGAAGTGCCGGCACTCCTCGAGGCCTTCCTGGCCGGCGAGGACATCCACAGCCGCACCGCCGCCGACATCTTCCACCTGGAACCAGGCGCGGTGGACAAGGAAGCCCGGCGGCGCGCCAAGACCATCAACTTCGGCATCATCTACGGCATGTCCGCCTTCGGCCTGGCCGGGCGGCTCGGCATCGGCCCGGGCGAGGCCAAGACCATCATCGACGCCTATTTCGGCCAGTATCCCGGGATCCGTGCCGCGATGGAAAAGCTGAAGGAACAGGCCCGCCTCACCGGCTACGTCACCACCAGCTTCGGCCGCAAGCTGTGGATCCCCCACATCACGACCAAGGACATGGCCCGCCGCGCCGGCGCCGAGCGCCAGGCGATCAACGCCCCGTTCCAGGGTGGCGCCGCCGAGGTCATCAAGCGCGCCATGGTCCGCGTGCCCCGCGCCCTGACCGATGCCGGCCTCTCCGCCCGGATGCTGCTGCAGGTGCATGACGAACTGGTATTCGAGGTGCCCGAGGCCGAGGTGGAAGCCACCACCGCCGTCGTCAAGCGCGTGATGGAAGGCGTCGCCGAGTTGCGCGTTCCGCTGGCGGTGGAAGTCGGCACCGGCCACAGCTGGGCGGAAGCGCACTGAAGTTGTAGGTATCAGTACGCGGATTGTTTTTTAACTTTTCGCTGCGAAACTTTTTCTTACGCTAACCTATGAGGTTCTCATGTTCCGTCGTTCCCTGCTCGCCCTGCCCCTGCTGGCCACCATGTTCGCGGCCGGCGCCCAGGCGCAGAGCTGCGACACCCAGTT
>CANBNK010000106.1 GCA_947371015.1 Acetobacteraceae bacterium
TCACCCGCGGATCAGCCAGCACCGCCGCAAAGAACTTGGCCGCCACATCGCCGCGCAGCAGCCGGTCGCGGTTCTTGGTGAACACCGTAACGTCCCAGACCGCCGCGTCCATCGACAGCCCGACGAACCAGCGGAACAGCATGTTGTAGATCACCTGCTCGATCAGCCGCCGCTCCGACCGCACCGTGCAGAACGCCTGCAGCGGCAGCGCGCGAAGCAGCTTCTCCGGCGCAATCGAATCCCGCCCGCCCGTCGCGTACAGCGCGTCAAAATCGCCAGACAACCGCTCCAGCGCCGCGTTCACCAGCAATCGCATCGGCCGCAACGGATGGTCCGCCGGCACCAACGCCTCCGGACTCACATAGCTGAACATCGAGCCCGTCTGCCGATCCGATCCGCGCATCGCCCCAACCCGCCGCCGCCATCATCAACAGCGAATCAGACCCAGGCCGATCCGAACCGCCGAATTTCCGCAGCCTGCTAGAGCTTGATCAGCCTGCTAATCCACCCGGGCGCCGGAAGCGCGGATCAGCGGCGCGAAGGCGCGTTCATTGGCGGCGCGGAAGCTGGCCAGCTCCTCCGGTCCCGCGGTCCAGGGCGCGGCGCCGTTCTCCCGCAGCCGCGCCACCAGGTCCGGTGCTTCCAGCGCCTGGCGGGACAGCGCGGCCATCCGCAGCACCATCGCCGCCGGCAGGCCCGCCGGCGCCAGCACGCCGCCCCAGCTGGTCACCTCGAAGCCCGGCAGGAACTCCGCCATGGTCGGGATCTCCGGCGCCAGTGGGCTGCGTGTGGCGCCGGTCACTGCCAGGGCGCGCAGCCGGCCTTCGCGGGCATGCGCCAGGGCGGAGGGGATATTGTCGAACATCAGGTGCACCCGGCCGGCGATCAGGTCCATCTGCACGCCGGTGCCACCGCGATACGGCACATGGCTGATATCCACCCCCGCCATGTTGGCGAACATGGCGCCGGAAAGATGCAGCGTGGTGCCCGCCCCGGCGGAGGCATAGCTGTACTTGCCGGGGTTGGCCTTCAGCAGCGCGATCAGTTCCGGCACGTTGCGCACCGGCAGGTCCATCGGCACCACTAGCAGGTTCGGCAGCTGGTACATGCCGGCGATATAGGAAAAATCCTTGGTCACGTCGAAGGGCAGCGTGGCGTAGAGCGTCGGCGAGATCGACAGCGGCGCCACGCTGGCCAGGCCGATGGTGGCGCCATCCGGCCGGGCACGGGCAATCGCCTCGGTGCCGATGTTGCCGCCGGTGCCGGAGCGGTTCTCGATGACGAATTGCTGGCCGGTGATCTCCGCCATCTTGGCGCACCACAGCCGGCTGATGATGTCGGTGCCGCCGCCCGGCGGGAACAGGCCGATGAAGCGCACGGTCTGCGTCGGCCATTCGGCCTGGCCCTGGGCCGGGCGCAATGCCGGCATGGCCAGGCCAGCGGCCAGCAGCGCGCGGCGCGGCAGGGTGGGGTGATGCATGGCGGCCTCCCTCGGCCCGGTCTGTCGCCGGGTGTCGCGCCACGATAGCGGCAGCGAGGCCGGTGACGTCAAGCGCGCTGGCCGCTTGACAGGTCGATCGACCAAATGGGCTACTGTGGCCAAAGCCCGCCGAGGAAACCGCCCATGTCCGTCGCCCTGCAGCAGCCCGTCCCGGACCCCTTGGCCGCGGTGCGCGCCGTGGCGCCGCTGTTGGAAGCCGGCGGCGCCTACAGCGACCGCGCCGGCTGCCTGGACCCCGCGGTGGTGCAGGCGTTGCAGCAGGCCGACCTGTTCCGCCTGCTGATGCCGCGGCGGATCGGCGGCGCGCAGGTGGCGCCCGCGGTCTATGTCCAGGTTATCGAGGAATTGGCCAAGCATGACGGTAGCGCCGCCTGGTGCGTCAACCAGGCCAGCGGCATCGGCATGGGCTGTTCACATCTGCCGCATGCGGCGGCGCAGCAGGTCTGGGGCAATCCGCAGGGCATCGCCGCCTGGGGCCCGCCGGCCAGCAAGGCCATCAGCATGCGCGCCGCGCCCGGCGGCTACCGGGTGGACTATGACGGCAACTTCGCCTCGGGCAGCACGCACGCCACCTGGCTGGGCGGCTTCATCCAGGTGAAGGAGGCGGATGGCAGCCCGCGCCTGATGGCCGACGGCAAGGGCGAACTGCGCGCCTTCGTGGTACCGAAGGCGGCGGCGACCATGACCGTGGACTGGGACGTGCTGGGCCTGCGCGGCACCGGCAGCAACAGCTACAGCCTGCGCGACGTCTTCGTGCCGGCCGAGCATACCTGGGTGCGCGACGGCGACAGCCCGGACGCAGACCCCTACTACCGCTTCCGCGCCGGCCAGGTCTGGGCCGGCGGTTTCGCCAGCATCTCGCTGGGGCTGGCGCAGGGCATGCTGGACGCCTTCATCGACCTGGCGACCAACAAGATCCCGCGCGACGAGGCCAGCCCGCTGCGCGAGAGCGGCGTGGTGCAGCATGAGGTGGCGCTGTGCCATGCCAAGCTTGGCGCCGCCCGGCTGTACTATCGCGCAGCGCTGGAGGCGTTCGTCGCCGAACTGCGCACCCGGCAGACGCCGACGCTGGACATGCGGATCGCGTATCGGCTGGCGGCGACCCATGCCATCCACAGCGCGCGCGAGGTGGGCGAGACGATCTACGACGCCGCCGGCGCGACCGCGATCTTCAACAACGGCGCCTTCGCCCGCCGCTACCGCGACCTGCGCACGGTGACGCAGCAGCTGAACGGGCGGAAAGCGCACTATGCCAATGTCGGCCGGCACCTGCTGGGGCTGAAGCCGGCGATGATCGGGCTTTAGCGCCCGATCGTCCGAGGCGCTGGCGCCGCAGGGCGTGAATCGGTCGCGTCAGGCCGGCGCGTAGGTGTTGGTCAGCGTGCCGATGCCGTCGATGCTCACCTCCACCACCATGCCCGGCCGCATCGGCAGCGCACCCACAGAAGTGCCGCAGGCGATGACGTCGCCCGGCCGCAGCGTGACCTCCCGCGATAGCAGGCTGACGATGCGCGCCGGCGGCAGGATCATGTCGGCCAGCGGGTAGTCCTGCCGGCCGCGCCCGTTCAGCGCCACCTTGCAGCGCGCCGCCGCCCAGTCCAGGCCCGCGGCGATGCAGGGGCCGATGGGGCCGAAGCTGTCGCAGCCCTTGGCCCGCGCCCATTGCGGAAAGCTGGGGTCGGCGTGCAGCAGGTCCAGCGCCGTCACGTCGTTGACGCAGGTGTAGCCGAAGATCGCGGCCGCCGCGGCGGCCTCGTCGGCGTCCCTTACCGTGGCGCCGATGACGACGCCCAACTCGCCCTCATAGATCACCTTGTCGGTGTAGCTGCTGGGCGGGCGGATGGCGTCGCCCGGCCCGGCCAGGCTGCCCGGCGCCTTCAGGAACCATAGCGGGGTTTCCGGAATGGCGTTGCCGGCCTTGGTCGCGGCCTCATGGAAGTTGTTCCACAGCCCGATGAACTGGCCGGGCACCACCGGCGGCAGCAGCGCCAGGCCCTCGGCCGCCAGTGTCTCGCCGGTCGGTGTGGCGCCGGCGAACATGTCGCCCTGCTGCACCGCCACCTGGCCTTCCGCCAGCGTGCCGAAGCCCGTTGTTCCGTCCGCCCTGGCGAACCTGACCCAATGCGCCATCCGCGCCTCCCGTTCCTGCTCCTCTCCCTTTGCCACAAGCGGCGGCAACGGGCACCATGGTCAGCAATAACCGAGGAAACGCGGTGCGGCTTTTTGCGCAACCGGACTTCTGCCGGCTTTGGTATGTGGGCCTGATCATCTTCGTCGTGCGCTGGCTGGAAACGCTTGCGGTGGCGGTGTTCGTCTGGCGCTTGACCGAAAGTGCCTTCCTCGTCGCCATGATGACCATGCTGCGGCTGCTGCCGATGGGGCTGTTCGGCGCCGTGCTGGGTGCGGTGGCGGAACGGCTGGACCGGCGCTGGGCGATGATCATCGTCGTCGGCGCCTCGCTGGGTGTCTCCCTGGTGCTGGCGCTGCTGGCCTGGTTCGACGCGCTGGCGGTGTGGCATCTCGGCCTGGCCAGCTTCATCAACGGCATCAGCTGGGCCGCCGACAACCCGGTGCGCCGGCTGATGATGGGCGAGGTCGCCGGCCCCGAGCGCATGGGCGAGGCGATGTCGATCGATGTCGGCAGCAACAATGCCAGCCGCTTGCTCGGCCCCACCGTGGGCGGCCTGGTGCTGGCGGCGCTCGGCATCGAGGGCACCTTCGTGCTCGGCGCCGTGCTGTACGCCACGGCGCTGCCAGCCGCGTTCCTGGTCAAGGTGCGTATCGCGCCGGTCACCGCCGCGGTGTCCGTGCTGGCGCGCATGGCGGAGGGACTGCGTGCGGTGCGGCAGGACCGGCGGCTGATCGGTATCCTGACCATCACCGTGGTGTTCAACGTGTTCGGCTGGTCCTTCACCAGCATGGTGCCGGTGGTGGCGCAGCAGATCCTGGGGCTGGACACGGTGGCCACCGGCCTGTTGGCTAGCATGGATGGCGTCGGCGCCTTCTTCGGCGCCATCGCCGTGGCGCTGTGGGCGCGGCCGCCCTGGTACAAGCGGCTGTACATCGGCGGCATGGCCACCTTCCTGGCGGTGGTGATCCTGTTCGCGCTGGCGCCGAATGCCTGGCTGGCCGGCGCGGCGCTGTTCGTCATCGGCTTCGCGCAGTCCGGCTTTTCCATCATGCAGCCGACGCTGATCTACCTGGCGACGCCGCCCGAATTGCGCAGCCGGGTGCTGGGCATCCTGACGGTCGCCATCGGCATGGGGCCGCTCGGCTTCGTGCATGTCGGGCTGCTGGCGGATGCCATCGGCGTGCAGGCCGCCACCGCTGCCACGGGTGCGGAAGGCCTGCTGGTGCTGCTGCTGACCCGGCGCTGGTGGCGCGCCATTTGATGCGGGGGCGCGACCGGGGCAGGATGTCGCCCAAGGGAAGAGGAAACCACCCATGTCCGAGATGACGATCCGCGAGTTGCGCACCACGCTGGTCCAGGCCCCCTGGGCCGAGGACCCCTGGATGGCCGGCCATGCACTGGGAAAAATGCGCGACCTGGTGGTGCTGGAGGTGGTCTGCGAGGGCGGCATCATCGGCATGGGCTACCTGCACCTGCTGAACCTGCCGCTGCTGCGCACCATCGGCGCCTGCATCAAGGAAGTCATCGAACCGCGCGTGGTCGGCCGCGACGCGACCGAGGTGGAGGCGATCTGGCGCGACATCTGGCGCGCGACGCTGACCGGCGGGCGCGGCGGCGTGACGATGATGGCGCAATCCGCGCTCGACATCGCGCTGTGGGACGCGGTGGGCAAGAAGGCCGGGCTGCCGCTGCACCGGCTGTGGGGCAACTTCCGCACGGAAATCCCCATCTACGGCAGCGGCTGTTTTCGGGGCGCGCTGGGGGAGGGCATGGCCGCGAAGGCCAAGCACTATGTGTCCCAGGGCTACAAGGCTATCAAGATGCAGGCCGCGCATATCGGCGACTGGCGGCAGGATGTGCGCAACCTGCGCATGGTGCGCGACGCGGTGGGGCCGGATGTCGAGATCATGATCGACATCAACATGGGCTGGAGCGCCGATCAGGCGATCATCGCCGGGGCAGCCTTCCAGGACTACGACCCCTACTGGGTCGAGGAACCCGTCACCGCCGATGACTTCGCCGGGTATGCCCGCGTCGCCGCCGCGCTGACCACGCGCACCGTCGGCGGCGAGACGCATTTTGGGAGAGCCGACCTGAAGCCGGTGCTGGAAAACCCCTGCCTGCCGATCCTGCAGCCGGACCCGATGCGCGGTGGCTTCACCGAACTGCGCAAGCTGGCGGCGGTGGCGGATACCTGGGGCATGACCATCGCGCCCCACCTGTTTCCGGAGCTGAACGTGCACCTGCTGGCCAGCATCCCCAACGGCATCTGGGCCGAACAGATGGGCTTGCTGGACGACGTGATGCTGGGGCTGCCGAAGATCGCCGGCGGCATCATCACCGCGCCGGAAGCGCCCGGCCACGGGCTGAGCTTCCGGCCGGAGGTGCTGCGCGACTACGCGCTTAAGTAGCGACGCCGCGTCATGGCCGGGTGAAGCCCCGGCCATTGCCTCGCCCGTCGCCCGGGTCAAGCCCGGGCAGGGTGAGCGGGTCGCTACTCCAGGCCCAACTCGCCTGCGATGCCGTAGCCCTGCGCCAACGCCGAAAGCTTCTTCCAGGTGGCGTCCTCGATCTCGATGCCGCTCTCGCGGCGCTCCAACTCGGTGCGGTGCTCGATCTCGCCGGGGTAGAGCACGCCGCTGCTGCCCTCGCTCGGCGGCGTCGCCTTCAGGTAGTCAGCGAGGTCGCGGACCTCTCCTCGAAAGGCCATCAGCGGGCGGAAGGCCTCTACCTTGATCGCCAGCATGAAGGTGCCGTCGTTGTGGCGGCCGGTCGGCTCCACGCCAAAGCCCAGGCCGGTCATCAGCCCGCACAGGATTTCGCCGATCACGGCCAGCCCGTAGCCCTTGTAGCCCTCGGTGCCGCCCAGCGGCAGCAGCGCGCCGCCCGGGGAGAGCTTGCTCGGGTCGTCGGTCAGCTGGCCGTCCTTGTCCACGACCCAGCCCTTCGGGATCTTCTGGCCGCGCGCCTGGGCCAGCTTCACCTTGCCGACGGCGACGCTGCTGGTCGCCATGTCGATGAACAGCGGGCCTTCCAGGTCCGACGGCACCGCGATGGCCCAGGGGTTGGTGCCCAGCCGCGCCTCGCGCCCGCCGAACGGCGCGACGGACTTGGGGGAACGGCCGCTATCGGCCCAGGCCATGCCGATCATGCCCGCCTTGGCCGCCATCAGCGGGTAGCTGGCCAGGCGGCCGACATGGCCCTGGCGGAACACGGTGCAGGCCGCGATGTTCTGCGTCTCGGCCTTCTTGATGGTCAGCGCCATCGCCTGTTCGTTGATGACGTAGCCAAAGCCCCAATGGCCATCCACCACCGTGGTGGTGGTGCTCTCGCGCACGATCTCGAACGGGGCGCCCGGCACGATATGCCCGGCCTTGATGCGGTCGATGTATTGCGGGATCTGGATGGCGCCATGGCTGTCATGCCCCACCAGGTTCGCGTTGACGCAATGCCGCGCCACGGTGGCGGCTTCGCTGGCCGGCACGCCGGCGCCCAGCAGCAGGCTTCGGCAGATGGTTTCCAGCTTCTCGGCTGCAATCTTCGGCATGCGCCCCACTCCCGCGTTTCAGATTGGGGAGAAGCCATACAACCGCTGGGGGTTCTCCACCAGAACGCGGCGAACCAAATCCGCGTTCCCAAGGGCAACGATGAAGTCGCCGAGCAGATCGGCATAGCTGAGCGGGCGGTTCGGCGGCGTGCTGTCCGGCCCGGTCTGCTGGCTGGCCGGCGGCACATGCGGCCAGTCGCTGCCCCACAGGCACCGGTCCGGCGCGGCTTCCAGCAGCAGCGCCGCCCAGTCCCGCGGCGTGGTGGTGTTGGTCTCGCCCAGGCCCAGCCGGTAGGGCGCCGACAGCTTCACCCAGACGTGCTGCATGGCCACCAGGTCGCGCAGCGCGTGGGCTTCGCCACTATCCGCGGTCTTGCCCAGCGGCAGGCCGAAATGGTCGATGACCACGGGCACCGGCAGCGGCTCGATCATGCGGGCGGCGCCGATCAACGCGGTGAAGGGCAGCACCAGCTGCAGGTGCCAGCCCATGCGCAGCGCCAAGGCCGTATGCTGCGCCAGTACGCCCTGGATCTGCCGATGGTCGCCCTTCAGCTTGCTGTTCAGGTTGATCCGCAGGCCCGCCACGCCGCGCGCCTTCAGCTGGCCGGCCTGCGCGTCGTCCATCCGCGCCGGGTCCACCACCGCCACCGCGCGGCTGTTGCCGTTCAGCGTATCGCAGGCCTGCAGCGTGGCTTCGTTGTCGGTGCCGTAGAAGCTCGGCTGGATCACGACGAAGCGGCGTACCTGACCAGCGGCCTGGCGCAGCGCGTCGAGCGATGCCTCGGCCGCGGTGTAGTGGCGCGTCGGTTCCTGCGGAAAGCGCGCCAGGGGGCCGACGATATGCACGTGGCAATCGACCGCACCGGGCGGAATGACAAGGCTCATGCGGTGCATTTTCGCTCATGAATGTGGCGTCGCTACGGAAGTGACCGTATTTTTAGAGCTATGCCTATTTTGTGGTCGGCTCCGCAAGGCTTTTGTTTTCATGACGTTAGCCCCAGGACGGGGTGGTCGGCGGCGGCTTCAGTGCCAAGCGTGGTCCGCACCTGCGCCAGGGTCGCCCTGGCGACCGGCGCTGGCCCCACCGGTCCGCCCGACTGACCGCGGCATCATGCCGCCCCGTGCGGATCAGGTTGTTGTGCCCGCTGCCAGCGGGGCCGCCGGTTGCTGATCCGCTGGCCGTGGCCGCCAGGCGGGGCCAAGGATCAGCTATTCCCAACCGCCGCCGCCCCCCTGTAGGTTTCCCGGTAATAAAGGGAAGACGTCCATGCAATTATCCGACCGGATCACCGGTCTGTTCCTGGCTGGGCTTGGCTTGGCTGCGGCCTGGGGCGGTTCTCGTCTGCCCGCCGTGCCGGGCCAGGATGTCGGCCCCGCTGCCTTCCCGATGCTGATCGGTGGCGGCCTGATCCTGTGCGGAGTCATGATCGCCTTTGGCATCGGCCATAGCTTCGAGGTCCCTGAGGAAGCGGAGGACGAGCGCCATTCCAGCGCCTACGGCCTGCGCGCGCTGCTGCCGCCGGGGCTGCTGCTGTTCTACGCGCTGGCGGTGGACCACCTTGGCTTCATGCTGACCGCCGCGTTCATCGTCGCGTCAGCGGCCTTGGCGTTGGGTGCGAAGCCGAAGCTGGCGGTGCCGCTGGCCATCGGTGCGCCGATCTTCGTCCATGCCGTGTTTGCCAAGCTGCTGCGGGTGCCGCTGGCGGATGGCATCCTGCCGGCTTTCTGGTAGCGCCCGCCATGAACGACATGATCGAAGCCGTTCGCCTGGTGCTGGCCTGGGATGTGCTGATCGCCATCATGGCCAGCGCGGTCTATGGCCTGGTGGTCGGCAGCCTGCCCGGGCTCTCCGCCACCATGGCCACCGCCCTGCTGGTGCCCGTGACGTTCTACCTCAGCCCCATCGCGGCCATCGCCACCATCATCACCGCGTCAGCGATGGCGATCTTCTCCGGCGACATCCCTGGCTGCCTGCTGCGCATTCCCGGCACGCCCGCCAGTGCCGCCTATACCGACGAAGCCTATGCCATGACGCGCAAGGGCCAGGCCGAGCTGGCGCTGGGCGCCGGGCTGTGGTTCAGCGCCATCGGCGGCATTGTCGGCACCATCTCGCTCGTCGTCATGGCACCGATGCTGGCGGAGATGGCGCTGTCCTTCTCCACCTATGAATACTTCTGGCTCGCCTTCCTCGGGCTGATGTGCGCGACGCTGGTGGCGCGGTCCTCACCCATAAAGGCCATCGCCAGCATGCTGCTGGGGCTGCTGTTCGCCTGCATCGGCATGGAGAACCCGGCGGGCACGCCGCGCTTCGTCTTTGGCGTCACCAACCTGCTGGGCGGCATCGAGCCGATACCCGCGCTGGTCGGCGTCTTCGCGGTCTCCGAAGTCATGCGGGCGATGGTGACCGCGGCGCCGCCGAAACTGCCGGACCGCAAGTTCGGCAGCATCCTGAAGGGCCAGTGGGGACTGACGAAAAAGTACCAATGGCAGATGTGGCGCGGCAACATCGTCGGCATCATCATCGGCGTGCTGCCCGGTGCCGGCGCCGACATGGCCGCCTGGGTCAGCTACGCCATGAGCAAGAAGTGGTCGAAGGAGCCGGAGAAGTTCGGCACCGGCCATGTGGAGGGCCTGGTGGAAGCCGGTGCCTCCAACAACGCGTCGTTGGCCAGCGGCTGGGTGCCGGCGCTGCTGTTCGGCATCCCCGGGGATACCATCACCGCCATCGCCATCGGCGTGCTGTACATGAAGGGGCTGAACCCCGGGCCGACGCTGTTCACCGAACGCGCCAGCAGCATGTACGCGCTCTACATCATCTTCGTGCTGGCCAACATCATCATGATCCCGCTGGGCATCGCGATGATCCGGCTGGCGTCGAGGATCCTGCGGGCGCCGCGGTCCAGCGTCATGCCCGTGATCATCCTGCTCTGCGCCGTCGGCGCCTTCGCCACCGGCGCCAACCTGTTCAGCGTGTTCCTGGTCGGCGTGTTCGGCTGCGTCGGCTACGTGATGGAACGCAACGGCTACCCGGTGGCGGCGCTGGTGCTCGGCATCGTCATGGGCAGCATGGTGGAGCAGAACTTCATCACCAGCCTGATCAAGAGCGACGGCAACCCGCTGCCCTTCATTGAACGGCCGGTCTCGGCGGTGCTGGCCTCGCTGACCCTCGGCGCGCTGCTGTGGCCGGCGGGGGTGTGGGTTTTTAACCGCATGCAGCGCCGCCGCGCGGCAGCCTGAGCAATAGCGGCGCTGCTTGTGTGCGGCGCCGCCTCTCCACTAGCTTCGATACAACGACGTAAAACGGAGGAACACCCATGACCGACCTTTCCCGCCGCACTCTGCTTGGCGCTTCCGCCGCCGCTGCAGTTGCTGCCCCCTTGGCCACCCCCGCCATGGCCCAGCCGCGCTGGCCCGCCCGGCCGGTGCAGATGCTGTGCCCGTGGGCGGCCGGCGGCGGCACCGATGCCGTGCTGCGCATGAGCGCCATTCTGCTGGAGAAGGAACTCGGCCAGCCCTTCAACGTGGTCAACCGCACCGGCGGCTCCGGCGTGGTCGGGCATGCCGCCATCAGCCAGGCGGCGCCGGACGGCTACACGCTGGGCATGATCACCGCCGAGATCTGCATGCTTCACTGGCAGGGCCTGACAGAAATCACCTACCGCAACTACACGCCGCTGGGCCTGATGAACAACGATGCGCCGGGCGTGACGGTGAACGTCAACTCGCCCTACCGCGACGTGAAGGCGCTGGCCGAGGCGATCAAGGCCAGCCGGCCGGGCCAGCTGAAGGCCAGCGGCACCGGGCAGGGCGGCATCTGGCACCTGGCGCTGGCCGGCTGGCTCAACGCCATGGGGCTGAAGGCCGACCATGTGCGCTGGGTGCCCAGCAACGGCGCCGCGCCGGCCATGCAGGACCTGGCGGCCGGCGGGCTGGACTTCACCACCTGCTCGATTCCCGAGGCGCGCGCCATGCTGGACGCCAACCGGGCGCGGGCCCTGGCGGTGATGGCGCCGGCGCGGGTCAGCGCCTTCCCGGCGATCCCGACGCTGAAGGAGGCGATGGGCCTGGACTACAACAACGGTGCCTGGCGCGGCATTGCCGGCCCGCCCGGCCTGCCGGCGCCGGTTGCGCAGGCGATGGAGGCGGCGCTGGACAAGGTGTTCAAGAGCAAGGACTACCAGGACTTCCTGCTGTCCCGCGGCTTCGGCGCCGTTTACGAAAGCGCTGCCGGCTTCGCCCGCCACCTGGCCGCGGCCGATATCTCGCTCGGCAATTCCATGAAGGAAGCCGGACTGGCGAAGTAAAGCTTTCGTTGAAGCCGGCACGGGCCCAGGCCCGTGCTGGTTGCAAGAGTAGGATCACTCGCTCTTTCAGTTGCAAGTGAGGGCGGCAGGGTCCATATGAGCCTCGTCAACTCGTTTGGTTCGGCTTTCCCCTCCCTTCGAGCTCCTGGTGGTCCCCTGGATCGCGAGCGCAGCCCCGAACCCGGTGTCCGTCCCTGTCCGATCGGTTTGGCCCACCAGGCATCTCGCGTGGTGGCAACCCCCCTTTCAAAGGGATACAATTCATGTCCATTGGCACCGTTAAGTGGTTCAACCCGACCAAGGGCTTCGGCTTCATTCAGCCGGAAGATGGCACTGCCGACGTGTTCGTTCACATCTCGGACGTTGAGCGTTCGGGCCTCGGCAGCCTGAAGGAAGGCCAGAAGATCAGCTTCGAGCTGATGCGCGGCAAGAACGGCAAGTCCAGCGCGACGAACCTGAAGTCCGCCTAAGTACCAAACGGGGGCGGCTTCGGCCGCCTCCGCCCGGCTTCCGCTGAAACCCTTGCAATGAAAAGCGAGCCATGGCGCGCAAGCCCAATTACGGCCTCAACCGGGCCGACGTGAACCGGTCCAAGCAAGCCAAGCAGGAAGAAAAGCAGCGGGCCAAGGACGCCGCCGTGGCCGAACGCCGCGCTGCGCGTGAGGCCGATGTTGCTGCCGGCCGCCCCGTTTCTCCTGAGAACGAGGCCGACGCGGACTGAATCTTTCGCCGCTCAAGGCACAGCGGCAATACCCAGGAGTGCCTGACATGGCGAAGCGTAAGGACGACGGCAAGTTTGTGCTGTTCGACGTGATGTATGAGGACGGCACGCGCCGCTCCAATCGCAAGGTACCGACCGAATTGCTCGGCGGCCTTGATGGCGACGAACCCGCCCGCACCGAAATCGAAGCCCAGGATGCCAAGATCGCCGCTGCCTCCGGCAAGCCGGCCATCGGTATCGTGACACTGGAACGCACTGGCCGCTGAAGGCCAGGCTTCGGGCTGAACGGCCGCCGGGCAGCAATGCCCGCGCGGCTTTTTTGTGTGCGCTCGGGGCCTGATCGGCTCGGGCGGGCTCAGGCAAGCCCGATGCCGACGCTGCGCAGCAGCAGCCACAACCCCGCCAGCAGTACCAGCGCACCGATGAAGGTCACGGTGGCCAGCGTCAGCGTGCCGCCCAGCCCAGCTTCCGGCCGATACCCGCTGCCGAAGCGCAGCCACCACGCGAAGCCGAGCAGGCCCAGCCCGGCCAGCGCGTAGAGGATGCCGTCCACCAGCAGGCCGGAGCTGCCGCCCTTGGTCGCGTCCACCAGCAGGTGGATCATGAACTGCTCAAGGGCGTTGCGCATGGCGCTACAGGTGCTTGCCGCCGTCCACCAGGATAACGGTGCCGGTCGTCAGCCGCATATGGGTGATCGCGCCCATGATCGTGACCGCGACGTCGTCGGCTTCCGTCACCGTATGCAGCGCGGAGGACGCCGCCTGCTTCTCGACCACCTCGCGGCCACGGCCCGGCACGAAGTCCGTCGCCACGGCGGAGGGCGAGATGCTGATGACGCGGATGCCGTCATGCCCCAGCGCGCGCGCCAGCGACATGCCCATGGTGTCCATCGCCGCCTTCGACGCACCGTAGATGATGCTGCTGCCGCTGCCGGAAATGGCGGCGAGCGAGCTGATGTTGATGATGATCGCATCGCCACTCGCCTTCAGCAGCGGCGCGAAGGCGCGGATGGTGGCGAAGGGGCCGCGCACATTGGTGCTCAGCACCAGGTCGATAAGGTCGTCGTCCAGCGCTTCCAGGTTGCTGTGCGGCACCGCACGGGTGACGGCGGCGCTGTTCACCAGCACGTCGCAGCGGCCGAGCTTCGCCGTCACCTCCGCCGCCGCCGCGCGAATCGCCGCCGTGTCGGTCATCGGGATGCGCAGCGCGATATGCCCCTTGCCCGGCAGGCTGGCGACCAGCGCCTGGGCGCGCTCGGCGCCCTCATTGTAGCCGACCACGCAGGTGGCGCCCTTGGCTGCCAGCCGCCTGATCGTCGCCGCGCCGATGCCGTTGCTGCCGCCGGCCACCACGGCCACGCGGCCGTTCAGGTCATATTCGCCAAGATTGCCCGGCTTCACATCGGCCATGATCGGTTCCTTCCCTCTGGTCCAGGCGCAACATTCCGCCCAAACTGCGGCCACGAAAAGGGGAGACGCCGATAATGCGCCGCAGGGCCTTCACGTCAGGGTTGCTCGCCATGCCGGCCATCGCCCGTGCCCAAGGGACGTCAGGTTCCGAGCATTGGCCGGACCGCCCGATCACGCTGCTGCAAGGCTTCGGCCCCGGTGGCAATGGCGACGTGCTGGCGCGCCTCGCCGCCGCCCCTCTTTCAGCCGCGCTCGGCCAGCCGGTGGTGGTGGAGGGCCGCCCCGGCGCCGGCGGGAATCTCGCCAGCGACGCCACTGCCAAGGCGCGGCCGGATGGCTATACCTTCGTCATGCTGACCGGCGGCCATACCGCCAGCGCCGCCATCTACAATCGGCTGCCCTTCGACCCCGTGGCGGACTTCACCTTCATCGGCAGCTGGGTGGCCTTCCCGCTGGCCATGGCGACGCGGGCAGATGCGCCCTGGCAGAACCTGGCGCAGGTGATCGCGGCGGCGAAGGAGAAGCCGGGCAGCATCACCTATGCCACCAGCGGAGTCGGCACCACGCAGCACCTGGCGGCGGAACTGCTGGCGCAGACCGTCGGCATCACGCTGAACCATGTGCCGTATCGCGGCGGCACGGCGCCGCTGCCGGATGTGCTGTCGGGCCGGGTGGACCTGTACATGGACACCATCACCACCACCGGCCCCGGCATCCGCGACGGCAAGCTGCGCGGCATCGGCGTCACCAGCCCCGGCGTCTGGCCGCTGCTGCCGGAAGCGCCGCCGATGGCCGCGACAGTGCCGGGGTTCGAGGTGATGTCCTGGACCGGATTGGCCGGCCCGCCCGGCCTGCCGGCACCGATCGTGCAGCGGCTGAACGCGGAACTGCACAAGGCGATGGCCTCGCCCGAGGTGAAGGCCCGCATGGGCACGCTGGGCGCGATTCCGAAGCCGGACAGCCCCGCCGAGTTCACCAGGCTGGTGGCGGACCAGGTGGCAACCTGGCGCCAGGTGGTGGCCAAGGCCGGAATCGAGCGGCAGTAGCTATTTCGTCGCGGGCAGCGTCGCCAGCAACTCCCGCCGCACCCGCCCCAGCAGCCCGCCGCGATACGCCCCGTCGTTGCGCGCCATGTAGTCCAACGCGGCCGCGGTGGGCACCTGCCGTGGCGCGTGGCGCGCCAGCCGCAGCGCCGCCGGCCCGGCCGCCAGCCCCTGGCGCAGCACGCCGTTGCGCGCGCCCTTCACCAGGTAGGCGGCGTAGCGCGGCAACAGCGCCAGCACGCCGTCGCCGGATTTCAACCCGATGTAGATCCGGTTGCGCACGAAGTAGTGCCAGCGCGTGCCGGACCAGGCGAAGCGGTGCTCGCCGGAGACCTTGTGCCGTACCGCGATGTCGCCGCGATAGCGGATGCGCCAGCCCAGGTTGATGGCGCGCAGGCAGAAGTCGAACTCCTCCCAGCAGAAGAACAGCGCGTCGTCATAGCCACCGGCCGCGTCCCAGGCGGTGCGGCGGATGGCGTGGCCGGCACCCACAAACGTGCAACTGTCGAAGCTGCCGGCGGCGCGCGGCAGCAGGGCAGGGGGGTAGCCCCAGCTGGAAAGGTCTTCCTCGCCACTGGCAAACACCAGGATGCGGCAGCCGATCGCGCCCAGGTCCGGCGCTTCGTCCAGCGCCGCCACGGCACGGGCCAGGGTGGTCGCGTCGGCGAACTCTGCGTCGTTGTCCAGCGCGAAGATCATGCGGGCATGGCCCAGCGCGGAAGCCCGGTTGCGCCCGCCGGCCACGCCATGGTTGCGGTCCAGCCGCACCAGGGTGGCATCCTCGGCACCATCGACGGCGGCGGCCAGCCGGGCCAGGTTTTCCGGCGTGCTGCCCTGGTCGGCGATCCAGACGTGCTTGGCCAGGCCGTCCTGCGCGCGGGCGCTGGCAATGGCGGCGATGGTCTCCTCCGCGCGGTCCATCGCCAGGATGATGACGTCGGCGTCGTAGGCGGCCGGCGCGGTGGCGGCGCCGGCGACCAGCTCAGGCTGGGGGTAGCGCGCCGCGCTCATGCGCCGCCGTCGAAATCCGGCGCGGGAATCGCCAGGTAGGCCACGCGCTTGGCCTCCTGCCGGCCGCGCGTGACGGTATCCAAGATCAGCCCGCAGGCGAAGGCGAGGAAGCCCAGCACGGCGAAGCCGACCGAGGCCACCAGCGTCGGCAGCCGCGGCACCAACCCGGTTTCCCAGTAGGTCGCCAGCACCGGCAGGAACAGCGCCAGCGAGCACAGCAGCAGCACCGCGCCCGCGATGGAGAAGAACTGCAACGGCCGCTCCCGCTGCACCAGCGCCATGATCATGCGCAGGATGCGGAAGCCGTCGTGATAGGTGCGCAGCTTGCTGGTGGAACCGACCGGGCGTTCCTTGTACGGCGTCACCACCTCGCCCACCGGCAGCTTCAGTTCCAGCGCGTGCACGGTGAACTCGGTCTCGGTCTCGAAGCCCGAGGCCAGTGCCGGGAAGCTTTTGACGAAGCGGCGGGAGAACACGCGATAGCCCGACAGCATGTCGGAGATGCGATTGCCGAAAACGCCGCGCACCATGCCGGTCAGCATGGCATTGCCGAACTGGTGACCGCGCCGATACGCCGCCGCGGCAATCTCCTCCGGCGTCTTGCGTACGCCGGTCACCATGTCCAGCCGCTGCTCGATCGCCAGGCGGATCATCTCGGGCGCGCTGCCGGCGTCATAGGTGTCGTCGCCATCCACCAGCAGGTACAGGTCGGCCTCGATATCCGCGAACATGCGGCGGACCACGTTGCCCTTGCCCTGCAGGGTTTCGGTCCGCACCACCGCGCCGGCGGCGCGCGCTACCGCCACCGTGTTGTCGCGGCTGTTGTTGTCATAGACATAGATGGCGGCCTGCGGCAGCGCGGCGCGGAAGGCCGCGACCACGCGGGTGATGGCCACTTCCTCGTTGTAGCAGGGCACCAGCACGGCAATGCGCGGCGGCGTGGCGATGGCGGTCATGGGCGTCCCCGGTTGCGATACGGCCACCGGTTCTAGCGCATCAATACGCATTTCGCATGCGGACCACCGCCACCAGGGTGCGCAGGATGATCACGGCGTCCAGCCACAGCGACCAGGTCTCGACATATTCCAGGTCGGCCTCCACCCGGCGCAGCAGCTTTTCCTCGGTTTCGGTCGGGCCGCGCCAGCCGCGCACCTGGGCCAGCCCGGTCAGTCCGGGCTTCATCCGGTGCCGCGCGGCGTAGCGTTCCGCCACCTCCTCGAAGGTCCGGCCGGCGGCGCGGGTGCCCGGCGCATGCGGGCGCGGGCCGACGAAGCTCATCTCGCCCCACAGCACGTTGAGCAGCTGCGGCAGCTCGTCCAGGCTGGTGCGGCGGAGGATCGCGCCCACCGGCGTCACCCGCGGGTCGCCGGCCGAAACCTGCACGCGGGCCTCATGGTCGGTCTGGTCGGTGTGCATGGTGCGGAACTTCAGCACATAGAAGTCGCGGTTGTTGAAGCCGGTGCGGCGCTGGCGGAACAGCACCGGGCCAGGGCTGTCCAGCCGTACCGCCAGGGCAACCAGCAGCATCGGCACCGCCGCCACCGCCAGCGCGCCCACCGCCAGCAGGATGTCCTCGGCCCGCTTGGCCAGGCCGCGCCAGCCAGCCAGTGGCCGGTGCAGCAGGTGCAGCGGCGCGGTGTCCTGCCGGGCCCGATAGCTGCACAGGTCCGGCGCCAGGCAGACGTCCACCGGGTAGTCGGACAGCCGGCGCAGCAGGGCGGTCACGCGCGACTCGGCGGACCAGGGCAGCGCCAGGATCACCTGGTCCACCTCGCCACGGCGGATCAGCGCCTGCAGCACCTCGAAGGGGCCAAGATGCGGCAGCCCGCTGTCGCCATGGGTGGCGTCCGGCAGGCGGCGGCGGTCATCGACCACGCCCAGCAGGCGGACCGGGCCGGGCTGGCGGCTGCGGGCCAAGCTGGCCAGGTGGGCGGCCTGCGGGCCTTCCCCCACCACCACGGCGCGCAAGGCGGTGCGCGGTGCCTCGGCCCGGATCAGCCGGGCGCTGGCGACGCGCCCTGCCAGCAGCAGCGGCAGCGCCAAGCCCAGCCACAGCGCCGTGGCGTTGGCCGGCATCGCTTCGGGCACGCCCAGCAGCGGGGCGGCCAGCGCCAGCCCCAGGACGGCTCCGGCCAGCGCGCCGGCGCTGGCCAGCAGCGGACGGCGCCCGCCGAACAGCGCCGCGTGCCGGTAGCCGCCGGCCAATGCCAGCAGCAGCAGCGCCACGCCGATGCCGAACAGCAGCACGCCCACGTCCGGCACTTCGCCCTGGCCGACCAGGTCCCGTGCCAGCAGGCCCGCCACGCCGATGGACAGCGCGTCCAGCGCGAATTGCCCGCTGGCCAGCCAGGGCGCCGGGATCGGCTGCGGCCCCATGCCGACGACACGGCCGCGCTGGGCACCGAGGCTGCCGGTGTAGCGTGGCCAGCCTTCGGCCAGGGCTGCCATCAGCTTGCCCTGGCCGGGCTCGGGCGGGATCACGCCGTGCATGGGCAAGGCTCCGGGGGCAGGGGGCACGGCGCGGCAGTCGGCATGGGAGTGCGCATCGGTACCCCGCTTGGGTCAGTGGACAGGAGGGGAGGCCGCCTTCGCTGCCGCGCCGGCGCCAAAGACGTAGCGCCGGGAGAGCAGGAAGTTGCCGGTCATGCCCGCCAGCGAACCGGCCGCCACCCCAAGCACGGGGAAGCGCGCCACCAGCGGCACCGAGGAGATCAAGGCGGCGTAGGCGCCGTAGTTGCAGGCAAAGCCGATCAAGTTCAGCGCCAGGAACAGCACCCATTGCCGCACCGGCGTGGCGCTTTTCGGCTGGGCGCGGAAGGTCCAGGCGCGGTTCAGCGCAAAGGTGCAACTGGCCGCGACCACATAGGACACCACCCGACCGCCATAGGGGCCAAGCCCCAGCGACAGCATCGCCAGCAGCACGCCGGCATCCACCAGGAAGCCAACGCCGCCGACCACGCCGAAGCGGAACATCTCCAGCAGCAGGTGCGCACGGCCGGCGCCGAGCTGGCGTTCCAGCATCTCGTGCAACGGGGTGGAGGGCAAAGGCATCGTCATGACCATGGCTTCCTGTACGCGCCGATAGTGCAGCGCACAAACCACGCCGCAGTGACTTTGGGCGGCGATTTCTTTCGACCCGCCGCGGCCATTTTAAGGCAACGCAACCAGGGGGAGAACCAGCGCCTGCGACGTTCCCGGAGGGCGGGCGCGCAGGCCCGGCGCCAGCGCCAGCGGCACGCGCAACGCGATGATCAACCCGGCGCTGGCGCCGCAGCGGCGAAGCCGGGTCCTCACCGCCACGGCACCGCCATCGCCATGGTAGAATGCCGCCGCCGGCTGCACGCCTTGCGCCACTGAAGCGGCCGCGCAGTGCGGCAGCAGGGCCACACCCCAGGCGCCGCGCCGGCGGCGGCAATGCCGGGGGTTCTGGCCAAAACCGATTCTGTCGCATAGTGCCCGGGCAAGACGGGAAAACCCGTGGCCAGGCGGCGGCTGACGGCTTCAT
>CANBNK010000107.1 GCA_947371015.1 Acetobacteraceae bacterium
ACAACGGCGTCGGCGAGATCCTGACGAAGCACCCGCACATGTTCAGCGGCTACCTCGGCATGGCCGACAACGCCGACCTGCGGGATGGCTGGCTGCACAGCGGCGATGCCGGCTACTTCAACCAGGCCGGCCACCTGGTGGTGATCGACCGCATCAAGGACATCGCCGTCACCAGCCGTGGCGACCGCTTCAGCCCGCAATACATCGAGAACAAGCTGAAGTTCAGCCCCTATGTCGCCGAAGCCGTGGTGCTGGGGGATGGCAAGCCCGGGCTGACCGCGCTGCTCTGCATCCGCTTCCCCATCGTCTCCAAATGGGCGGAGCGCAGCCGCATCGCCTTCACCACCTATACCGACCTGTCCGGCCGGGCGGAGGTGCTGCGGCTGATGGCGGACGAGGTTCGCCGGGTGAACGAGACGCTGCCGCCGGCCCAGCGCATCCAGAAGTTCGTGCTGCTGTACAAGGAGCTGGATGCCGACGACGAGGAACTGACGCGCACGCGAAAAGTCCGCCGCGGCGTCATCAACCAGAAGTATGGCGAGATCATCGAGGCGATGTATCGCGGGGACGCCGCCATTCCCGTGGACACCACCATCGCCTTCCAGGACGGCACGCGCCAACGGGTGCGGACCACGCTGCACGTGATGGAGACCTGAGCGATGGATTGGGACCTGCTGCTGCCATTGCTGCTGAATGGCCTGATCGTCGGCGCGCTGTACGGCGTGGTCGCGATGAGCTTCGTGCTGATCTACAAGGCCAGCCAGGTGGTGAACTTCGCGCAAGGCGAGTTCCTGTTGGTCGGTGCCTGGGTGTGCTGGTACTTCCTGACCGAATGGCAGTTGCCGTTCTGGGCAGGCTTCCTGTTCACCATGGCGTTCATGACGCTGTTCGGCATCGTGCTGCAAGTGGTGGTGCTCCGACCGCTGATCGGCGAGCCTGTCATCAGCGTCATCATGGCCACCATCGGCCTCGGCATCTTCTTCCAGGCGCTGATGAAGTGGATTTTTGGGGTGTTCGCCCGACCCTTCCCGCCGATCTTCGCCACCGAGCGGGTCGATCTCCTGGGGTTGCAGGTGCAGCCGGTCTATCTGATGTCTCTGGCGATATCCCTGGTGATCATGGCTGCCTTCGCCTGGTTCTTCACCGCCAGCAAGCACGGCCTGGCCATGCGCGCGACGGCCTTCGACCAGCAGGTTGCGCAGTCGCTCGGCATTTCGGTGCCGAAGGTGTTTGCGATGTCCTGGGCGATATCGGCGCTGGTGTCGTCCGTCGCCGGCGTGGTGGTGGGCGTGGTCAACGGCGTATCTTCGGCGCTGTCCTTCTATGGCATCAAGGTATTCCCTGCGGTCATCCTGGGCGGGTTGGACAGCGTGGTGGGCGCGGTGCTCGGCGGCATCATCGTCGGCGTGCTGGAGAACCTGGCGCAGTATGTCGATGCCGAGTGGCTGCACATCGGCAACATGTACGCCATCGCCCCATTCTACGCGCTGATCCTGATCCTGCTGGTCAAGCCCTACGGCCTGTTCGGCACCAAGAACATCGAGCGGGTATAGCGCGATGACGGCGATGACCCCCGCGGGCGATTTCCGCACCAGCTACCGCGCGGACATGTCGCTGTTCGCCACGCGCAACACCCGGCGGGCGGTGATTGTCGGTGTGCTGCTGCTGGCGCTGCTGCCGCTGCCTTCGGTGCTCAGGCAGTACCTGGAGAATGGCGGCGGCCTGGCGCAGAGCTACGACGACTTCCTGGCGCTGTTCGATATCGGCCGCTACGGGCTGGGGCTGCTGATCCAGATCGGGTTTCTGGGGGTTGCCGCGCTGGGGTTGAACATCCTGGTCGGCTTTACCGGGCAGATCAGCATCGGGCATGCGGCGTTCTTCGGCGTCGGCGCCTTTTCCTCCGCCTGGCTGCACGAACATGGGCTGCCGGTGCTGCTCTGCATTCCGCTGGCCGGGGTGATGACGACGCTGGTCGGCACCGTCTTCGGCCTGCCGGCGGCGCGGCTGAAGGGGCTGTACCTCGCCATCGCCACGCTGGCGGCACAGTTCATCATCGAGGATTTCTTCGCCCGCGCGCAGTGGTTCACCGGCGGCGTCGCCGGCCGCGGCACGGAACCGCCGGCGCTGCTCGGCTTCAGCTTCGACCGCGAGGAAACCTATTTCTACGTGGTGCTGGTGGCCGTGGTGCTGATGTTCCTGGCCGCCGCCAACCTGATGCGCACGCGCGACGGGCGCGCGCTGATCGCGGTGCGCGACCACTATCTCAGCGCCGAGATGATGGGCATCAACCTGGCGTATTACCGCACGCTCAGCTTCGCCATCGCCAGCTTCTATGCCGGCATCGGCGGCGCGCTTTACGCGCACTACCTGCAGTTCGTCAGCGTCGAGGCGTTCAATATCGGCTTCTCCATCCAGTTCCTCGGCATGGTGATCATCGGCGGCCTTGGCAGCATTTCCGGCAGCCTGATGGGCAGCGCCTTCATGGTGCTGCTGCCGGAGGTGGTGCAGGCCGGCGCCGATGCCATCGCCGGCGGAAGGATCGACCAGGCGCTGAAGCTCGGCGCCAATATCAGCTTCCTGCGCGACATGGTGGTCGGCGCTGTCATCATCCTGTTCCTGGTGTTCGAACCCGATGGGCTGGCGCACCGGTGGCGGCTGATCAAGGCGTATTGGAAGCTGTATCCCTACTCCCACTGAACAAGAAACCAAGGAGGCAACAATGACCATGAAACGCATGATGCTGGGCCTGGCGCTGGCCGCCGGACTGACCTTGCCGGCGGTGGCGCAGCAGCGGATCAACCTGGGCCACCTGATGGACAATTCGGGCGCCACGTCCGATGTCGGCCTGCCCTATGGCCAGGGCGTCAACGATACGCTGGCCTGGGTGAACCAGACCCGACGCGGCGTGGCCGGGCGGCCGGTGAACGTGCTGGCCTTCGACTACGGCTACCAGGCGCCACGCGCCGTCAGCCAGTACCAGGCCTGGAGCCGCGAGCGCGTGGTTGCCATCATGGGCTGGGGCACCGCGGATACCGAGGCGCTGACCCGCTTCGTCACGCGCGACCGCACGCCCTATGTGTCGGGCTCCTACTCCGCCGCGCTGACCGATGCCGCCGCCGCGAGCGGCCGCCCGGGCGCCGAGGCGACGCCGTTCAACTTCTTCTACGGCCCGTCCTATTCGGATGCGCTGCGGGCGATGCTGATCTGGGCCAAGCGGGACTGGGATGCCAGCGGCCGCACCGGTAAGCCGAAGTATGTCCACATGGGCGGCAACCATCCCTACCCGAACTCGCCGAAGGCGGCCGGTGAAGCGCTGGCGGCGGAACTCGGCTTCGACGTGCTGCCGGCCATCGTCTTCGCGCTGACGCCGGGCGACTATACCGCGCAGTGCCTGACGCTGAAGAGCCAGGGCGCCAACTACGCGTACCTGGGCAACACCGCGGGCTCCAACATTTCGGTGCTGCGCGCCTGCCAGACGGCGGGGGTGCAGGTGCAGTTCCTCGGCAATGTCTGGGGCATGGATGAGAACGCGATGAAGACCGCCGGTGTCGCGGCCAATGGCGTGGTCTTCCCGGTGCGTACCGCCGTGGTCTGGGGCCAGGAAGCGCCGGGCATGGCGAATGTGCAGGCGATCAGCCGCATGTCGGATACGGCGGGCACGGCGTATCGCCCGGTGCACTACGTGGCCGGCGTGTGTTCGGCGCTGCTGATGGTGGAAGCCATGGAGCACGCGGCGCAGAACAACGGCGCGGTGAATGGCGAACGCATCCGCGAGGGCTTCTATGCCCGGCGCAACTGGGTGCCGCGCGGCATGGAGGGCGTGTGCAATCCTTCCAACTACGCGCCGGATGACCATCGCGGCACGCTGCGCGTCGGCCTGTACCGCGCCCGCGTGACCGGCGACACCAGCCAGGGCAGTGTGGCCGAGCTGATGCGCGCCGGCACCATGAAGGTGGAGTCGGTGGCGACGATCGAGCTGGACCGCAAGCGCGAGTGGCTGGGCTGGTAAGGCGATGAGCGCGGCACCAGCGATGACACCGGCCTTGCTTGAGGTCAACAACATCGAGGTCGTGTACAACGACGTCATCCTGGTGCTGCGCGGGCTTTCGCTGCGGGTGCCGCAGGGCGAGATCGTCGCCCTGCTGGGTGCCAATGGCGCGGGGAAATCCACCACGCTGAAGGCGATCTCCGGCCTGTTGAAGGCCGAGGATGGCGAGGTGATCCGCGGCGATATTCTGTTCGGCGGCCAGCGGATCAATGGCGTGGAGCCGCATGACATCGTGAGGCGCGGCATCTTCCAGGTGATGGAGGGCCGCAGGATCATCGGCGACATGACCTGCCTGGAGAACCTCCGCCTCGGCGCCTTCACGCGCAGCGACAACGAAGTCGGCCGCGATATCGAGATGGTCTATTCCTATTTCCCGCGGCTGAAGGAGCGCACCGGCCTGGCCGGCTACCTCTCGGGCGGGGAACAGCAGATGCTGGCGATCGGCCGCGCGCTGATGGCGCGGCCGAAGCTGATATTGATGGACGAGCCCTCGATGGGGCTGTCGCCGCTGCTGGTGAAGGAGGTGTTCGGCATCATCCGCCGCATCAACCAGGAACTCGGCGTGACGATATTGCTGGTGGAGCAAAATGCGCGGATGGCGCTTTCCGTCGCCAGCTTCGGCTACGTGATGGAGCAAGGCAAAGTGGTGCTGGACGGCACCGCGGCGGAACTGGCCGACAATGAGGACGTCAAGGAGTTCTACCTCGGCGGCCACGGCGCCGACCGCAAGAGCTTCAAGGGGCTGAAGAGTTATCGGCGCAGGAAGCGGTGGCTATGACCGAGCATTTCGACCGGCTGGAAACCCGCAGCGCCGATGAGCGTGCGGCTGATATCGGCCGGCGCCTGGCCGCGCAGGTCGTGCACGCGCAACGCCACGCGCCGTACTACGCGGAAGCGCTGGCCGGCGTTGACGCCACCGCCGTGTCCGACCTGGCGGCGCTGGCCCGCCTGCCGGTGACGCGCAAATCCGTGCTGATGGAGCGCCAGGCAGCGCAGCCGCCCTTCGGCGGGCTGGCGGCGACGGACATGCGGCGGCTCGCGCGCGTCTTCGCCTCGCCCGGCGCGATCTATGAACCCGAAGGCGCCGGGCCGGATTACTGGCGTTTCGCCCGCGCGCTGTTCGCCACCGGGCTGCGTCCCGGCGAGTTGCTGCACAACTGCTTCGCCTATCACTTCACCCCCGCCGGCAGCATGCTGGAAAGCGGCGCCCGCGCGTTGGATTGCCCGGTGTTTCCCGCCGGCACCGGCAACACCGAATTGCAGGCCCGCGCGGCGGCGCAACTGCGACCGCGCTGCTATGCGGGCACGCCGGACTTCCTGAAGACCATCCTGGAAAAAGGCGACGAACTCGGCCTCGACCTGTCCTCGCTGCAATTGGGGCATGTGACCGGCGGCGCCTACCTGCCTTCACTCCGCCAGTGGTACGCGGCGCGCGGCCTGACCGTGCTGCAGAGCTACGGCACCGCCGATCTCGGCCTGGTTGCCTATGAAAGCGCGGCGCGCGAAGGGCTGATCCTGGATGAAGGCGTTGTGTTGGAAATCGTGCGGCCGGGCACCGCGGAGCCGGTGCCGGATGGCGAGGTCGGCGAGGTGCTGGTGACCACGCTCTCGCCCGACTATCCGCTGCTGCGCTTCGCCACCGGCGATCTTTCCGCAGTGCTGCCAGGCGCTTCCCCCTGCGGGCGCACCAACACGCGGATGCGCGGCTGGATGGGCCGCGCGGATCAATCCGCCAAGGTGCGCGGACTGTTCGTGCGGCCGGAACAGGTGGCGCAGGTGCTGGCCTCGGCTGGTGTAACCGCACGGGCGCGGCTGGTGGTGGCGCTGGAAGCCGAGCGCGACACCATGCTGCTGCGCGTCGAAGCGCCGGCCGATGCCGCGCGGCTGACGGAAGCGCTGGCCAGCGTCACCAAGCTGCGCGGCACGGTGGAAGTGGTGCCGCCCGGCACGCTGCCGAATGATGGTAAGGTGATCGACGACACCCGCCCGGTGCCCGGCTGATGCTGCCAGCCGGCGCCAGCCACGCCGAGATTTCAGCGGCGTTCCGCTGGCGTATTCCGGCGCGCACCAACATGGGCGTGGATGCCTGCGACAAATGGGCGGATGGCACCGGCCGCCTGGCGCTGCTGCATGTGGCCGAGGGCCGCACCACGCGCATCAGCTTCGACGCGCTGAAGGCGGCGAGCAACCAGTTGGCCAACGTGCTGCGCGGCCATGGCGTGCAGGCCGGCGAGCGCGTGGCGATATTGCTGCCGCAGGTGCCGGAAGCGGCCATCGCGCATCTTGCGGCGTACAAGCTGGGCTGCATCGCGGTGCCGCTGTTCCAGTTGTTCGGTGAGGACGCGCTGGAATATCGCCTGGCGGATTGCGGCGCGGCAGTGCTGGTGACGGACCAGCTCGGCCTGGGCAAGGTCGCCGCCATTCGCGCGCGGCTGCCGGCGCTGCGCCTGGTGCTGAGTGCGGATGGCGGGGACGCGCTGGACCTGCACACGGAGATGGCCCGCGCGCGGGACAGCTTCACCCCGGTGGATACCGCCGCTGATGATCCCGCGCTGATCATCTACACCTCGGGCACCACCGGCAGCCCGAAGGGCGCGCTGCACGCACATCGGGTGCTGCTCGGCCACCTGCCCGGCGTGGAGTTGCCGCACAACCTGTTCCCGCAGCCGGGCGACCTGATGTGGACGCCGGCGGATTGGGCCTGGATCGGCGGGCTGCTGGACGTGCTGCTGCCCAGCCTGCACCACGGCGTGCCGGTGCTGGCGCATCGCATGGCGAAGTTCGAGCCGGAATTCGCCCTGCGGCTGATGGCCGAGCACGGCGTGCGCAATACTTTCCTGCCGCCGACCGCACTGAAGATGCTGCGCGCGGTGCCGAACCCACAGCGCTTCGGCGCCCGCCTGCGCAGCATCGGCAGCGGCGGCGAGACGCTGGGCGCGGAGTTGCTGGACTGGGGCCGCGCCAGCTTTGGCATGGAAATCAACGAGTTCTACGGCCAGACCGAATGCAACCTGGTGGTCGCCTCCGCCAGCGCGCTGGAACCACTGCGCCCGGGCTGGATGGGCCGCGCGGTGCCTGGTCACCAGGTCGCCATCGTCAACCCGGAGGGCAGCGTCTGCGCCCCGGGCGAGCAGGGTGGCATCGCGGTCCGGCGGCCGGACCCGGTGATGTTCCTGGGCTACTGGGGCCAGCCGGAAGCTACGGCGGCCAAGTTCATCGGCGACTGGCTGCTCACCGGCGACCAGGGCGTGATGAGCGAGGATGGCTGGTTCCGCTTCGTCGGCCGTGATGACGATGTGATCACCTCGGCCGGCTATCGCATCGGCCCCGGCGAGATTGAGGATTGCCTGCTGCGCCACCCCGGCGTGGCCATGGCGGCGGTGGTGGGCCTGCCGGATGCGCTGCGGACCGAGGTTGTCACCGCCGTGGTGGTACCGGCCGAAGGCGCCACGCCCGGCCCGGCGCTGGCCGCCGAAATCCAGGCGCTGGTGAAAACCCGGCTGGCGGCGCATGCCTATCCGCGGCAGGTGCATTTCGTCGAGGCGCTGCCGCTGACGACCACGGGCAAGGTGATGCGCGGCGTGCTACGGCGCCAATTGACGGAGCGGAAGGCAGGACCATGAGCAATATCGGCTACCCCACGCTGGACCATGACCTGGGCGCTGATATCGACATGCTGCGCGACACGGTGCGCAGCTTCACCGCCGAGAAGATCGCGCCGATCGCGGCGAGCATCGACCGCGACGACGCCTTCCCGCATGCGCTGTGGCCGCAGATGGGCGCGGTCGGCCTGCACGGCATCACGGTTGAGGAAGAATACGGCGGCAGCAACATGGGCTACCTGGCGCATTGCGTCGCCATGGAGGAAGTCAGCCGCGGCTCTGCCTCGGTCGGGCTGAGCTACGGCGCGCATTCCAACCTCTGCGTCAACCAGATCCGCCGCAACGGCACCGAGGCGCAGAAGCAGCGCTATCTTCCAAAGCTGGTCAGCGGCGAACACCTGGGCGCGCTGGCGATGAGCGAGCCGGGCGCCGGCAGCGATGTGGTCAGCATGCGCCTGCGCGCCGACAAGCGTGGCGACCGCTACGTGCTGAACGGCACCAAGATGTGGATCACCAACGCGCATTACGCCGACACACTCGTGGTCTATGCCAAGACGGACCCGGATGCCGGGCCGCGCGGGATCACCGCCTTCCTGGTGGAGAAGGACTTCAAGGGTTTCCGCCCGGCGCAGAAGCTGGACAAGCTGGGCATGCGCGGCTCCCCCACCAGCGAGCTGGTGTTCGAGGAGTGCGAGGTGCCGGCCGAGAACGTGCTGGGCCAGGTGAACGAAGGCGTGCGCGTGCTGATGTCCGGCCTGGACTATGAACGCGCGGTGCTGGCGGCCGGCCCCATCGGCATCATGCAGGCGGCGCTGGACGTGGTGCTGCCCTACATCCATGAGCGTCACCAGTTCGGCCAGGCCATTGGCGAGTTCCAACTGATCCAGGCCAAGGTCGCGGACATGTACACCCAGCTGAACGCCAGCCGCGCCTATGTGTACGCCGTGGCCCGCGCCTGCGACCGCGGCCGTACCACGCGCAAGGACGCCGCCGGCGCCATCCTGTTCGCGGCGGAGGCGGCGACCAAGGCGGCGCTGGACGCCATCCAGATCCTCGGCGGCATGGGCTACATCAATGAAAGCCCGACCGGCCGGCTGCTGCGCGACGCCAAGCTGTATGAGATCGGCGCCGGCACCAGCGAGATCCGCCGCATGCTGATCGGCCGCGAATTGTTCCGCGAGACCGCCTGAGCCGTGCCGCCGAGCGTCAGTTACGTCGTCACGCTGTACAACAAGGCGCGGTTCCTGCCTCAGGTCTGGGCTGGGTTGGTCGGCCAGCGCGGCGGCTTCCAGGCGCAGTACGTCTTTGTCGATGACGGCTCCACCGACGACACCCTGGCGGTGCTGGAAAAGCTGACCGCCGGCAGCCCCGGCGTGGTGGTGCTGCGCCAGGCCAATGCCGGGCCGGCGGTGGCGCTCAACGCCGGGCTGGCTGAGGCGACCGGTGACTTCGTCAAGCTGGTGGATGGCGACGACGTGCTGCTGCCCTGGTGCACGGAATGGATGGTCTCGGCCTTGCAGCAAACCGGCGCGCACGCCGCCTGCGCCCTGCCGGGGGACCAGCGCAGCTACCTGCCCGGCGCTGCTGCTGAACCGGGGGCCGAGCCCCCCTGGCCGACGCCGGAACGTCTGGACCTGCTGCCGCTTTCCCTGAAGCGCGCCCAGACCATGCCCAGCCTGTGGCTGGCGCGGCGGGAAGCGCTGCGGGCGGTGGGCGGCTGCGACGCCGGGGTGTTCATCCAGGATTATTCCCTGGAACTGCGGTTGGGCGCACTGGGCAAGGTGGCGCTGCTGCGGGCATCCGTCGCGGCGCTGCCGGCGGAGGCGCCGGGCCGGCTTTCCGACAACCAAGCGCAAACCCTGCACGACATGAACCGTGCGGCGCTGCGCTTCGTGGCCGCCCGGCCGGCGCTGGCGCCGGCGCTGCGGCGGCTGGCGGTGGAACGCGCGCTGGGCCGGGCCTATCTATGGGCCATCCGGCGCGGCGGCTGGTGGCTGGCGCCGCGGCTGTTGGCGCTGCGGGCGCTGCTGGCGCTGGGGCTGCTGCCGCCAGGGTGGGCCGGGGTGGAGGTGGCCTGTGCGCCGTTCCGTACGCGGCATCCGGTGCGGGTGCCCCAACGGCGGGAAGCGGGTTAGCGCTTGCTGCGACCGGTGGTTGATGGCTAGCGTCGCGCCGCGCGGGCTGGCCGTGCAAGGCCGGGAAGGTTGGACATTGCGGCTGCTGCTGCGCCTGTGGATTTTGTGCAGCCTGGGCTGGGTCGGCTTCTGGGGCTTCGAGCACCGGGAGCGGCTGGGCTTCTACGCGCGCACCTGGCTGGATGCGAAATCCAGCGAGATGGACCGGGTGTTCATCTTCTCCCTGCTGGTGGGAGATTTGCAGAAGTTGCTGGTGCGGGCGCTGCTGCCGATGACATTGACCTTGCTGGCGATGCTGCTGGGCATCTGGCTGTTCGGCAGCCTGCGCAAGCGTGCCTCGAAGGACCAGGCGCGAGGCTGAGGCGCGACCCATCAATGGAAGTCCCGGCTGGGTGGCAGACGCAGCGGCCGGGCGCTGCCGGGGTCAGGGCGGTTCACCTCGTCGGCGCGGGCCAAGCTACGGCGCAGCGGGTCGGCCTCGGTTTCGTGCAGGCTGGCCAGCAGGCCCGACGCATCGTGCAGCTTGCGCACCAGCAGATGGATGATCGGGATGGCCGCCTGGTGCCGTTCCACCCGGCCCTCGGCGATGACCAGCCGGGCCGTCACCACCACGGCGCGGAATTCCTGGGTGACATGGGGGTAGAGCACTAGGTTGGCGGTGCCCCACTCATCCTCCACGGTGAAGAACACCACGCCCTTGGCGCTGCCGGGGCGCTGCCGCACCAGCACCAGGCCGGGCAGGCGCAGCCATTTTCCTTGGGGTGCGCGGGCCAGCGTGCGCGTATCGGTCGGGCCGAGGCTGGGGCGCAGCAGCGCGAGGGGGTGGTGGCGCAGCGTCAGGCCAGTGCTGGTGTAGTCCAGCACGGTCTGCTCGCCGGCGGTGGCGCGGGGCAGCTGTGCCGCGGGTTCCAGCGTCTCGGCCTGCAACGGCGCCGGAGCCTCGAAGGCGGCGGCGGCCCATAGCGCGGCGCGGCGGTCCAGGCGGAAGCCGCGGCAGGCATCGGCTTCCGCCAGCAGGCTCAGGCTGCCGCGATCCAGCCCGGCGCGGCGGGCCAGGTCTTCCAGCGAAGCGGCCGGCCGGGCGGCCATGATGCGCTGGCCGGCCGCGGCGGAAAGCCCCTGTACCAGCCGCAGGCCGAGCCGCAGCGCGCCGCTCTCCAGCGTGCTGTCCCAGTCACTGTAGCGCGCATCGGCCGGCAACACCTTCACGCCGTGGTCGCGCGCGTCTCGGATGATCTGCGCCGGGGCGTAGAAGCCCATCGGCTGACTGTTAAGCAAGGCACAAGCAAAGGCGCCGGGGTAGTGGCACTTCAGCCAGGCCGAGACATAGACCAGGTAGGCGAAGGCGATGGCGTGGCTCTCGGGAAAGCCATAGGTGCCGAAGCCTTCTATTTGCTTGAAGCAGCGCTCGGCGAACTCGGCGGTGTAGCCATTGCCGACCATGCCACTCACAAAATCCTGCTGGAAGTTCCAGATGGTGCCGGTGTTGCGGAAGGTGGCCATGGCGCGGCGCAGCTGGTCCGCCCGTTCCGGGCTGAACCCGGCGCCGACGATGGCGATCTGCATCGCCTGTTCCTGGAACAGCGGCACGCCCAGCGTCTTTTCCAGCACGCGCTTCAGTTCCGGGGAGGGGTAGGTCACCTCCTCCTCGCCATTCTTGCGGCGCAGGTAGGGGTGGACCATGTCGCCCTGGATCGGGCCGGGGCGGACGATGGCGACCTCCACGCAAAGGTCGCGGAAGCAGCTGGGTTGCAGCCGCGGCAGCATGTTCATCTGCGCCCGGCTTTCCACCTGGAACACGCCCAGGCTGTCGGCCCGGCGCAGCATGGCGTAGGTGGCGCGGTCATCCTGCGGCACGCTGGCCAGCGCCAACCCTTGATCCAGCAAAGCGAAGCAGCGGCGGATGCAGCTGAGCATGCCCAAGCCCAGCACATCGACCTTCAGGATCTTCAGCGCCTCGATATCGTCCTTGTCCCATTCGATGGTGTGGCGGTCCTCCATCGCCGCCTTGGTGACGATGGCCAACTGCGTCAGCTTGCCGCGGGTGATGACGAAGCCGCCGACATGGGTGGCCAGGTGGCGCGGGAAGCCGACCAGCTCCTCGGTCAACTCGCAGGTCATCGCCAGGCGGGGGTCGGCCAGGTCCAGCCCCTGTTCGGCGGCCATCTCGGCCAGGCTGCGCTGCCCGGCGCTCCAGACCGATTTGGCCAGGCGCGCGGTGATGTCCTCGCTGAGGCCCATGGCCTTGCCGACCTCGCGGATGGCGCTGCGTTCCCGGTAACGGATGACGGTGGCGGCGATGGCGGCGCGGTCTCGCCCGTAGCGCTGGTAGATGTGCTGGATCACCTCCTCGCGGCGCTCATGCTCGAAATCCACGTCGATGTCGGGTGGCTCGTCCCGCGCGGCGCTGATGAAGCGGGCGAACAGCATGTCGTGCTTGTCCGGCGGCACGGCGGTGATGCCGAGGACGTAGCACAGCGCGGAATTCGCCGCCGAGCCGCGCCCTTGGCAGAGGATGCCGGCGCTGGTGGCGAAGCGCACGATCTCATGCACGGTCAGGAAGTAGGGCGCGTAGCCGAGCTGTTCGACCAACGCGAGTTCATGCCGGACGGTGGCGCGGATCTTCTCGGAGATGCCTTCCGGCCAGCGCTGGTGCAGCGCTTCCTCCACCCGGCGCTCCAGGGTCTGCTGCGGGGTCAGGCCGGGGTCGAGGATCTCGTCCGGATATTCATAGGCCAGGTCGGTCAGGGCGAAGCTGCACGCGGCCACGACCTTCAGCGTGTTGGTCACGGCCTGCTCATGGCCGCGGAACAGCCGCAGCATCTCGGCGGCGGGCTTCAGGTGCGCCTCGGCATTGGCCTGGGCGGCCAGGCCCAGCGTTTCCACGCTGCGGCCGAGGCGGATGGCGCTGATCACATCGGCCAGCCGGCGGCGTTCCGGCGCGTGGTAGCGGCATTGCCCGGCGGCCAGCAGCGGCGCGCGGGCGCTGGCGGCGATGCCGGCCAACTGGTCCAGCCGGTCCCGGTCGTTGCCGCGGAAGCGGTGCTGCGCCGCGCAGAACAGCGGCAGCGCCAAGCGGGGGCGCAGCGCGGCAGCGTCCTGCCGCAGGCGCTGGGCGAAGCTGTCGTCCAGGGTTTCCGGTGGCAGGCGGGCGAGGATCAGGCCCTCCGCATGGTTGACCAGGTCTTCGCGGGTGATGTGGCATTCGCCCTTGGGGGCGTGCATGCGGCCTTGGGAAAGCAGTTCCGCCAGCCGGCCATAGGCGGCGCGGTCGGTCGGCCAGGCCAGCCAGTCGCTGCCATCCGGCAGGCAGACCCGGGCGCCGGGGATGAAGCGCAGCCCCAACTCCTTGGCCGCGACATGGCCGCGCACCAGGCCGGCGAAGGAGTTGCGGTCGGCGATGCCCAGCGCGGCGTGGCCCAGCGCGTGGGCTTGTTCGGCCAGCTCCTGCGGGTGGGAAGCGCCTTCCAGGAAGCTGAAGTTGGATTGGGCGCCGAGTTCGGCGAAGTCACTCGAACCGGCCATGCAGCCACCAGCGGGAGGTCTCGCCCGGCACCACCGCGCCACTGCGGCAGACCCAGAGCCGGGCGCCGCTGGTCAGCTCCACTCTATAATAGTCACGGAAGGGCGGGTGCGGGCCGGGGCGCCACCATTCCGGCTCGATCCGTTCCGGCCCCTCGGCGCGCTGCACCCGCCATACCCGGCTGCCATGGCGCAGCTGCAGGGGTGGTTCGTCCGGCAGCAGGGCGGTCACCTGCAAGGCCAGGGGGCGGCGCAGCAGCCGCACCGGGCGGGGCATGCTGGGCCAGGCGGCGGCGCCGATAGGCGCGAAGGCGTCGCGCTTCAGCACCGCGCGTTCGGGGATGTGGCTTTCGCGCGGCTCCAGCCGCCAGACCGGCAGGCGTTGGGAAAGCCGGTCCAGCAGCGCAGCCAGGGCTTCCTGCCGGGCTTCGGCGGCCAGGCCGCCCTGGCTGGGCAGACTGTTCTGCGGCGCGGCGTGGTCCTCGACGAAGCGGGCCTCCAGCGTCAGCCGCTCGAAGCCGAAGCCGGGTTCCAGCTTTTCCATGCGCGGCTGGAACAGCCGGGCGAAGTGGCGCGGGTCCCGCGCCGGCAGGCCGGTGCCGATCTGCAGCGCCTGCATGGTGCCATCCACCCGGAAGCCCAGCAGCAGCAGCCGGCGCGCACCCTTGCCGGCGGCGGCCAGTTGCCGGCAGAGCTGGCCCAGCAGCACCTCCAACACCGCGTCCAGCGCTTCCCGGGTGATCAGCGGCTCCAGGAATTCGCGGCTGGCGAGGAAGGCGGCGGGCGGCCGCAGGGGCTGGATCGGCGTAGGGTGCTGGCCGGTGGCGGCATCCAGCGCCTGGGTCAGCGCGGCGCCGAAGCGGCGGGCCAGCGGGCCGCGCGGCTGGCGCAGCACATCGCCCACCCGGCGCAGCCCCAGCCGATGCAGCGCCGCGGCGGTGGCCGGCGGCAGCCGCAGCGCCGAGAGGGGGAGGGGGGAGAGGGCCTCGGCTTCCGCACCCGGGGGCGTGATCTGGCCAGGTGCCAGCCGGGCCAGTGCGGCGGCGGCGGCGGGGGCGCCGGCGATGGCCGCCTGCACCGTCAGGCCAAGGTGGGCCAGGTGCCGCACTACCTTGTTCAGCAGTGCCGCCTCGCCGCCATGCAGATGCGGCACGCCGGTGATGTCCAGCAGCAGCCCGTCCGGCGGGTTGGGCGCGGCCAGCGGCGAGATGGTCTGCGCCCACAGCGCCAGGCGCCGCAGCCAGGCCAGGTCGGCCATTGGCTCGGCCGGTTCTACGAGAAGCTCGGGCAGGATGGCCTGGGCATCGGCCAGGGTCTGGCCCGGGGAGATGCCGGCGGCAGCGGCCGTGGCATCCACCGCGGCGATGCGGCGCTGCTGGCGCTCCGCCTCCCAACTCGCCCAAGGCCCGGCGACGCGGCGGCGCTCGGCCGCCAGCCAGGGCAGGTGCAGCGCCAGGCTGCGGCGCGGGGCGGCGGGGGCGAGCAGGGCGGGGAGGGACGGGGCGGGGCGATGCCGGGCGATGTTCGCAGGGGCATGCTTGGCCGGGTAGGCCAGGGGCGGCAGGTGTTGGCCGGGCCAGGGTAGGTTCGCGGGGGCGTGGATGGCCGGGACCTGCCCGGCCATGACGATGGGGGAATGCCCTGCGCTGGCCGGATCGGCACGCGACGCGCCGTGGTGCGCGGCCATGACGCTGGGGGGATACTCTCCGCTGGCCACGTCAGGGCGCGATGCGCCGCTGTGTCCAAGCATGGCGAGCGAATTTACGCCGGCCGGCGCGGGACCGCGGCTTTCGGACAAATCCCCCGGCTGGGGCGGCAGCGCGTCCAGCAGCGAGGGCGGGCGGCAGCAGCGGCGCCTCATCGCGGCACGCGGCGGCGGGCGGGGTGCTGCTCGGGCTCGGCTTCCTCGGCGCCTTCCACCCGCAATTCCCCCGCGGCCGGCTGCCATGTGGCGTGCCATTGCTGTGGCCGACCGCCGCGGCAGCGCAGCAGCTCCAGCTGCCAGCGCGGGTCGCCCAGCGCATGGCGGCCGCCGCCGGCCCCGGCCAGCGCGCCCACCCGCCAGCGCGTCAACGCCACGGAAGCCGCCTGGCCGCTGCCGCGCGGGCGCAGCGTATCGGCCGGGCTGCCCGCTTCCGCCTCGGCATCCGGGCGCAGCAGCAGGCCCAGCGCACCACCGGACTCGGCCGCCAATTGCAGCCGGCGGGCCGCGGTCATGTCGATCTCGGCCTGCACCAGCAGGGCGCCGGCCACGCCGGGGCAACGCAGCGCCTCCTCCATGGCCCAGAGCGCATCGGCCGGGCGGCGGGCCTGCACCAGCACCAGGTTGGCGGCACTCAGCCCGAAGCGGGACAGGCCGGGCGGCCAGGCATCCGGCTCGGCGGCAATCCACAGCACGGTGCCCTCGGTGCGGGCCAGCGCCATGGCGCAGAAGCCGGCGGCGGCGCCGGGGTCGGCGGCCATCACTTCATGCACGCCGGCGCGGGCCAGGCCGCCGCCGGGCAGGTGCCGGTCGATCGCCTCGCAGAGCGGGATCGGCGCGACCTCCCCGGCCGTGGCACCGCCGCGTTCCAGCCGGCGGATTCGCGCCTGCAGGGCGGCCAGCACCGCGGGCCGGTCGAAGCTGGGAGCGAGGTCGGGGAGGGGTGAGGGGGCCATGGCGATGTTCTTATTATGTTCTGAAAAGCCCTCTCCAGGCAAGCGTCCAGAATCCAGGGGTTCATGCCTGGAAATAAGTATACATTGGCCATGATGCGGTTGGCCCTTGAATCCGCCCCCCCTAGCGCAAAGCATTCAGACCGAATCGTGGAGTGAGCGCGTGAGCCTGGAAACGAGCGAGACCGCCCTGGGCGTGGCCAACGGCCTGGCCGGCGCCATCGGCAACACGCCGCTGATCCGCCTGGCCCGCGCCAGCGCGGCCACCGGCTGCACCATCCTCGGCAAGGCGGAGTTCATGGCCCCCGGCGGCAGCGTGAAGGACCGTGCCGCGCTCGGCATCATCGAGGATGCGGAGCGGCGGGGCCAACTCATCCCCGGCCAGCCCGGCATCATCGTGGAGGGGACGGCGGGCAATACCGGCATCGGGCTGACGCTGGTGGCCAATGCGCGGGGCTATAAGGCCATCATCGTGGTGCCGCGCACCCAGAGCCGGGAGAAGCTGGACTTCCTGCGCATGATCGGCGCCGACCTGCGCTTGATAGACCCGGCGCCGCTGAGCAGCCCGGGGCATTATGTCCATACCTCCCGCCGCATCGCCGAGGAGTTGACGGCCCAGGGCAAGCGGGCGCTGTGGGCCAACCAGTTCGGCAACCTGGCCAATGGGGCGGCGCATGAGGCCACCACCGGGCCGGAAATCTGGGTGCAGACCGCCGGCCGGGTGGACGCTTTTACCTGTTCCTGCGGCACCGGCGGCACGCTGGTCGGCACCGCCCGGGCGCTGAAGGCGCGGAATCCCAAGGTCCGCATCGTGTTGGCGGACCCGATGGGCAGCGTCCTGCATTCCTGGATCAAGACCGGCGACCTGAAGGCCGCGGGCAACTCCATCACCGAGGGGATCGGCCAGGGCGCCCAGGTGCCGGGCAACCTGGAGGTGGGGCGCGAGTTGATCGACGACGCCGTGCAGGTGGCCGACCCCGAGGCGCTGGAGCAGATCTACGACCTGCTGGTGCATGAGGGGATTTCCATCGGCGGCTCGGCCGGCATCAACGTGGCCGGGGCCATCAAGGTCGCGCGGCAGATGGGACCCGGCCATACCATCGTGACGATTCTCTGCGACGGCGGGGCGCGCTACCAGAGCAAGCTGTTCAATCCGGAATTCCTGCGGGAACGCGGGCTGCCGGTGCCGCCCTGGATGGCGTAGGAGGCGCGCATGGAACTACTGGAACTCGCCCGCACCATCCGCGCCCGGGACCCGGCCCGGCCGACCTGGCTGGAGGCGGTGACCAGCTATGCCGGGCTGCATGCCGTGCTGATCCACCGCCTGGCGCATGCCTGCTACCGGCTGGGGCTGAAGGCGCTGGCAAGGATGATCTCCCACACCGGCCGCTTCGTGACCGGCATCGAGATCCATCCCGGCGCCAAGCTGGGGCGGCGGCTGTTCATCGACCACGGCATGGGCGTGGTGATCGGCGAGACCGCCGAGGTGGGCGATGACGTGCTGATCTATCATGGCGTGACGCTGGGCGGGCTCTCGGGCCACCCGGGCAAGCGGCACCCGACCATCGGGGATGGCGTGGCGATCGGTGCCGGGGCGCAGGTGCTGGGGCCGATCCTGGTTGGCGCCGGTGCCCGGGTGGGGGCCAATGCCGTGGTGGTGGCCGAAGTGCCCGCGGGCGAAACCGTGGTTGGCATTCCCGCCCGGCCGCCTGGGGAGCATCGGGTGCTGCCGGCGAAGCCAGCCCAGGCGGAAAGCCCGGGCTATGGCCTGGGCTTCGGCCCCTGCGACCCCGTGGGCGAGGAACTGGCCATCCTGCGCTCCGAAGTGGCGGCTTTGCGGGCCGAGATGGCAGCGCTGCGCCGGGCGCCAGCCAGGCTGGATGCGGCGGAGTAGGCTTTGCCGCCGACGCGGGCAGTCGTGACCGCATTTTTGCCTTGAGACGACAAACGGATGACGGCATGTCCCCAAGGGACTGCCCACCAAACGGAGGAAACCGCGAATGCGGCGCCGCCATATCCTTGCCCTCAGCGCTTTCGGTCTCGCCGCGCCCGGTATCCTGCGTGCCCAGGGCGCCTGGCCGGACCGGCCGATCAAGCTGATCGTGCCCTGGCCGCCCGGTGGGTCCACCGACACGGTGGCGCGGATCTTCCAGCCGAAACTGTCGGAAATCCTCGGCAAGCAGGTCGTCATCGACAACCGTGGTGGCGCCTCCGGTGCCGTAGGCGGCCAGGAAGCGGCGCGCGCGCCGGCCGATGGCTATACCTGGATGCTGGCCTACGACAACGAGGCCACCAACCAGACCGTGATGCGGCTGCCCTACAAGGCACTGGAAGCCTTTGCGCCGATTTCCCTGGTGGCGACCGGGCCGCTGGCGATGGTGGCGCACCATTCCTCCCCGTACCGGACCTTCCAGGACGTGGTGGATGCGGCCAAGCGGGCGCCGGACAGCATTGCCTATGCGTCTTCGGGCGTCGGCGGCCTGGCGCACGTCTCCACCACGCTGCTGCAGCAGGAAGGCGGCTTCCGACTGGTGCACGTGCCCTATCGGGGCGGCGGGCCGGCGGTTTCGGACGCGGTGGCGGGCAATGTGCCGCTGTTCATGTCCAACGTCGTCATCATCAGCCAGCACATCAGGGCGGGCACGCTGCGGCCGCTGGGGGTGACCACCGCCGGCGAGACCCGCCATGTGCCGGGGGTGAAGAGCTTCGCCCAGCAGGGCTTCACCGGGTTCGAGGCACCGACCTGGTGGGCCTTCCTCGGCCGGGTGGGTACGCCGCAGCCGATTCTGGCGCGGATGCAGGCGGCGCTGGCGGAAGCCCTGGCCGACCCCGTGGTGAAGGCCAAGATCGAGGAGCAGGGCGCCGATGTGGTGGCGAGCAACGCCGCCGATTGTGGCCGGTTCCTGGCCAGCGAGATCGAGCGCTGGGGCAAGGTGATCCGCGACAACCACATCACGGCGGAAAGCTGATCCCAGGGCAGCCTGGGGCTGGCCGCCAAATGGCGGCCAGCGGCCGTTTCAGCGAGGCCGCTGGGAAAAGACTTCCCTGATGATGATTTTTTGAAAGTGGGGTGTTGACCCTTGGGTGCTGTGGGGGTACATCGTGGCCACCGCAGAGACGGCGGGGTTGACGAGAGACGGTTTACCCGTCATCTTCTTCGCCCCGCAGGAAAAGGCGGTGAGATCGCCAAGCGT
>CANBNK010000108.1 GCA_947371015.1 Acetobacteraceae bacterium
ATTGGAGCGTGGAGGGCCGGTTCCAGACCCCGGCCGGCGCCCCCTTCGCCGCCCGGCTGACCCACCTGGACGGCAAGCGGCTGGACCAGTTCGACATCAACAACGAGGCCCTGGCCAATGCCGCCAAGGCCAAGGTGGAAGTCGGCAGCTTCACCGTCGCCTCGGTGGAGAAGAAGCGCAGCCGGAGAAATCCGCCGCCGCCCTTCACCACTTCCACCCTGCAGATGGAGGCCAGCCGCAAGCTGGGCATGGGCGCTCAGCTGGCCATGCGCACGGCGCAGCAACTGTATGAAGGTGTCGAGATCGGCGGCGAGACCGTGGGTCTCATCACCTATATGCGAACGGATGGCGTTCAGATGGCGCGCGAAGCCATCGCCGAGATCCGCGACCATGTGAAGTCAGAGTTCGGTCCGGACTACCTGCCGGGACAGGCGCGCGAGTACAGCACGAAAGCAAAAAACGCCCAGGAAGCCCACGAGGCGATCCGCCCGACCGACGTTTCCCGCCGGCCGGAAGACATGGCGCGCTACCTGGATGAGCGCCAGCGCCGGCTGTATGAGCTGGTCTGGAAGCGCGCCGTCGCCAGCCAGATGCAATCCGCCGAGCTGGACCAGACCGTGGTGGAACTGGTGGACCAAAGCGGCAAGACCAAGCTGCGCGCGAATGGCTCGGTCATCGCCTTCGACGGCTTCCTGAAGCTCTACCGCGAGGATGAGGACGACCGCGCCGCCGACGCCCGGGCCGGCATTGCCGCCGCCGCCGGTGCCGAGCAGGAGGACGACACCCGAACCCTGCCGCCGATGCACGAGAAGGACCCGCTGAAGAAGGGCGCCGTCACCGCCACCCAGCACTTCACCCAGCCGCCGCCGCGCTTTTCGGAAGCCACGCTGGTGAAGCGGATGGAGGAACTCGGCATCGGCCGCCCCTCCACCTATGCCTCCATCCTCCAGGTCCTTCAGGACCGGCAATACGTGAAGCTGGACAAGCGCCGCTTCGTACCCGAGGACCGCGGCCGGCTGGTAACCACCTTCCTGGCCCACTTCTTCGAGCGCTACGTCGATACCGGCTTCACCGCCGGGCTTGAGGAACAGCTGGACGACATTTCCGGCGGCAAGGCCGACTGGAAGGCCGTCATGCGCGCCTTCTGGGAGGAGTTCTCCAAGGCGATCGACGCGACCAAGGACCTCAAGATCAGCGACGTCATCGACGCGCTGGACGAGGAGCTGGGGCCGCACTTCTTCCCACAGCGCGAGGGCGCCGGCGACCCGCGCAACTGCCCGGCCTGCTCGGGCGGCCGGCTGGGCCTGCGGCTAGGGCGCACAGGCGCCTTCATCGGCTGCAACAACTATCCTGAGTGCCGCTACACTCGGCCGCTGATCGCGCCGGGCGCCGAGGGCGACGGCACTACGGGCCTTTCCGAAGGCCAGCGCGAGCTGGGCACCGACCCGGCCAGCGGCCAGAACGTCTCGGTGCGCCGTGGCCCCTACGGCCTCTACGTCCAGCTTGGCGAGGCCGGCACCGACGACAAGGGCAAACCGACAAAACCGCGCCGCGCCAGCCTGACCAAGGAGATGGTGCCGGACCTGCTGACGCTGGAACAGGCGCTGGCCCTGCTCTCCCTGCCACGGCTGATCGGGCTGGACCCGGAAACCGGTGGCGAGATCAGTGCCGGCCTCGGGCGCTTCGGCCCCTACATCAAGCTCGGCAGCACCTTTCAGAGCCTGGAGCCGGGCGACGACGTGCTGACGCTGGGCATGAACCGCGCCATGGACCTGCTCGCAAAGGCCCGCGCCAAGGTGCGCCTGCTGGGCGAGCACCCCAAGGACAAGGCACCCGTGGAGATCCGCAAGGGTCGCTTCGGGCCTTACGCCATGCACCACAAGACCATCGCCAACCTGCCGCGCGGCGTGGAGATGGAGGAGATCACCCTGGACGAAGCGGTGACGCTGCTGGCCGAGAAGGGCAAGGAGCTGAAGCCGAAGGCCGGTGCCAAGGGGCGCGGCAAGCCGGCGGCGAAGGCGGCTCCGAAACCTGCGGCCGACGCGGCGCCGAAGCAGGCTCCGGCCGCGCGCAAGGCCCCGGCCCGGCCGGCTGCGGCTACCAAGGCCAAGCCGGCCGCCGCGAAGGCCAAGGCACCGGCAGCGAAGAAACCAGCGGCCCGCAAGGGCAAGGCATAGCATCATGGCAAAGCGTCTCTCGGGCACCACGCGCACGCGCCGCCCCTTCGCCGACAAGCCACTGCCCGGGGAAGCGCCTCGGCGCGCCCCGCCCGCCGACAAGCCGGCGGAGGCCAAGAGCTTCCGGCCGCCCAGCCGCTCCAAGGGCAAGCCGGAATGGGCCAAGCCGCGCGAGGACGAGGCCGAGCCGCGCCCGGTGCGCAGCCGCCAGGCCGTGGTGACGCCGCCGAAGAACCCGCTCAGCCGGCCGATGCTGCGGCCGGAATGGGCCAAGCCGCGCAGCGAGCGCAACCGGCCGGAGCGCCCCGAAGAACCGCGCCGCCCGCGGGAGGACGACCGCCCGGCCCGCCCGCGCCGCGACCGCGAGGAAGCCCCGCGCCCAGAGGCCAAGCGCCCGGAGGCAATTCGCCAGGACGCCCCCGCTGAGGGCTTCCCGAACCGCGCTTCGGCCAATCGCAAAGGCTGGGCCAAGGCGAAGCAGGACAAGCCGGTGCTGCGCGCCGCCAAGGCCAAGGCGAAGGCCAACGGCAAGGTGAAGCGCCGCGACCCGGAGGAGGACGCCCCGCCGCCCGCGCCGACCAGGCCGGTGCGCGCCCGCTTCGGCAAATACGGTACCGAGACCGCCACCGGCCGCGCCGAGGAAACCGGCCGCCCCCGGCCGCGCGTGGACAACCCGCTACCGAGTACCGAGGAGGTCCGCGGCTTCCTGCGCAGCGTGCAGGGCCGCGTCGGCAAGACCGAGATCAGCCGCCATTTCGGCCTGAGCACCGAGCAGCGCCCCGCCCTGCGTGACCTGCTGGCGCGGATGAAGGCCGAGGGCGCCGTCGCCCCGGTGGGCCGCAAGCAGGTGCAGGCGCCGGAAAAGCTGGGCGAGATGACCGTGGTGGAGGTGTTCGGCACCGACCCCGATGGCGACGCCCTGGCCCGCCCGGTGGAGTGGGACAAGGCGCTGGGCCGCCCGCCGATCATCTTCATGCGCGCCGAACAGCGCGGCAGCGTCGCCCTGGCACCTGGTGAGCGGGTACTCGCCAAGCTGCGCCACCTCGGCGGCGACAAGTACGAAGGGCAGAGCTTCAAGCGCATCGGCGGCGCCCCGCCGGCGCGCATCCTCGGCGTGTTCGAGGAAGGTCGCATCATCCCGACCGACCGCCGCCAGAAGGGCGAATGGGTAGTGCCGAAGGGCGCCGAGGGCGGCGCCTCGCCCGGCGAGATCGTCCTGGCCGAACCCATGCCGGGCCATCGCCCGCTCGGCCCCCGCCCGGCGCAGATCGTCGAGCGCCTGGGCAAGATGGGCGAGCCGCGCTCGGTCAGCCTCATCTGCATCCACGCCCATGGCATCCCCGACGTCTTCCCCGCCGAAGCGGTGCAGGAAGCCGAGAAGGCCAAGGGCGTCACGGTGCGCGGCCGCGAGGACCTGCGGAAGCTGCCGCTGGTCACCATCGACGGCGACGATGCCCGCGACTTCGACGACGCGGTGCATGCCGAGGCCGATGGCGAGGGCTGGAAGGTCACCGTCGCGATCGCCGACGTGGCGCACTATGTCCGCACTGACAGTCACCTGGACCGCGAGGCCTGGGCGCGCGGCAACAGCGTCTACTTCCCGGATCGCGTGGTTCCGATGCTGCCGGAGGCGCTGTCCAACGGCTGGTGCAGCCTGCGCCCGAATGAGCCGCGCGGCTGCCTATTTGTAGAAATGTGGTTCAACGCCGAGGGCCAGAAGCACCGTCACCGCTTCGGCCGCGGCCTGATGCGCAGTCACGCCCGGCTGACCTACGAACAGGCCCAGGCCACCTACGAATCCGGCGAGGAGCCCGAAGGCCTGGAGCCTGGGCATATGGGCCGGCTCTACGGCGCCTTCCGCGCCCTGCTGACCGAACGCGAGAAGCGCGGCACGCTGGACCTCGATATCGCCGAGCGCCGCGTGCTGATCGACGAGCATGGCAAAGTGACCGCCGTGGTGCCGCGTGCCCGACTCGACAGCCATCGGCTGATCGAGGAGTTCATGGTGGCGGCCAATGTCTGCGCCGCCGAGGAGCTGGAGCGGCTGCGCCAGCCCTGCATGTACCGCGTCCACGCCCCGCCCTCGGACCAGAAGATGGAAGGGCTGCGCCAGTTCCTGCACGGCATGGACCTGGCGCTGCCGCCGAAGGACCAGTTGCACCCGCGCGACTTCTCCCACCTGCTGGCCAAGGTGAAGGACACGCCGAACGCCCGCATCGTCAACGAGACGGTGCTGCGCAGCCAGTCCCAGGCCGCCTACGACCCCGAGAATATCGGCCATTTCGGCCTCGGCCTCGGCCACTACGCCCACTTCACCAGCCCGATCCGCCGCTATGCGGACCTGCTGGTGCATCGCGCGCTGATCCGCGGCCTCAAGCTCGGCACCGGCGCGCTGGAGGAGACCGAGGCGGCGCGCTTCCCCGAGAGCGCCGAGCACATCACGTCAACAGAACGCCGCGCCGCGCAGGCCGAACGGGACGCGGTGGACCGCTATCTCGCCGCTTTCATGGCGGAGCGGGTCGGCCATGTGTTTGACGCACGTATTTCCGGGGTGACACGCTTCGGGCTCTTCGTCACGGTGGAGGAGAATGGGGCTAGCGGGTTGGTCCCCCTCGCCTCACTGCCGGACGACAAATGGACGCACGACGAGGCCAGCCATTCGCTGGCCGGTCGCAGGACAGGGTTGACCTTCTCGCTTGGCGAGGCCGTGGAAGCGCGCCTTGCCGCCGCGACACCACGAACGGGCGGCATGGTCTTCAACCTGATGCAGGGCATCCCGCAGGGCCGGCAACGCGCACGTCCGGAGCCCAAGCCCAAGCCCAAGCCCAAGTCCAAGCGACGCTGAACCACCTGACGCGGGCGTTCTGGCTTGTCCTGGCGCTGGCGCTGGGCTGGGCCGGCACCGTCCGCGCGCAGGAGGAAGGCTTCCCGCGGGAGGACGTTCAGGCGGTCCTGGCAGTGGCGCTGGGTGTCGTGCTGGAACGCCACCTTGAGACGCCCTCGCCGCAGGACCTGGCGCTGTGGAGCCTGCGCGGGCTGGAGGTACTGGAACCTGCCCTCAAGCCCGAGTTGAACGCCGGCACGCTGCTGCTCTCGGCCGGGGAACGCGTGCTGAGCGCCCGCCCGCTGCCGCCGCTGCCGCCTGATGCCCCGCGCGAGGCCGCGGCGCAGCCGACCGCCTTTGCCCTGGCTGCGCTGTATGAAGCGGCGTGGCGCGCCTCGCCGGCGCTGCGCCAGGCCGGGCCGGAACGCATGCTGCGCAGCGGCTTCGAGGAGTTGTTCAACCACCTGGACCCCTACAGCCGCTACCTGACGCCCGATGAAGCCCGCGGCGCCCGCGCCCGCCGGGTCGGCCAGGCCGGGCTGGGGCTGCGGCTGGCGGCCGGCCGGCGCGGCAGCGTGGTGGCGGCGCTGTTGCCGGACGGCCCGGCTGCACGCGCCGGGCTGCACGTCGGCGACCGCGTGCTGGCGATCGATGGCGTTGCCTTGGCGACACTGGACCTCGCCGCCGCCGCGGCGCTGTTGGAAGGCCCGGCGGAGACCGAGGTGACGCTGCGCCTGCAACGCGGCAATCGCCGGCTGGAAGTGGGCCTGCTGCGCAGCCTGGTACCGCCCGATTCGGTGCTGGCGGAACGGCGCGATGGCGCGCTGTGGCTGCGCGTGCTGGCGTTTTCCGCCGCCACCGACCGGCAATTGGCCGAAGCCCTGGCCGCCGCCTTCGGCACCCGCGCCCCGCCGCCGGCCGGCGTGGTGCTGGACCTGCGGGGCAATCGCGGCGGGCTGCTGGGCCAGGCGGTCAGCGTCGCCGGCGCCTTCCTGCCCGGCGGAGTCGTCGCCCGTACCGGTGGCCGCCACCCCGGCAGCATCCGCACCTACCAGGCTTTCGGGCCGGACCTGGCGGAGGGCGCACCGCTGGTCGTGCTGGTCGATGGCCGCACCGCCTCGGCCGCCGAGATTGTCGCCGCCGCCCTGGCCGACCGCGGCCGCGCCGTGGTGGTGGGCAGCGCCAGCATGGGCAAGGGGCTAATCCAGGCCGTGGTACCGCTGCCGAATGGCGGGGAGCTGCTGGTCACCTGGTCCCGCGTGCTGGCGCCGCAGGGCTGGCCGCTGCAGGGCCTGGGCGTGCTGCCGGCGCTGTGCACCAGCCTGGGAACTGAGGTCACCGTCCAGGGCCTTGCCGCGCTGCACCGGGGGGAAGCGCCAATGGCGGGCGCCCTGGCCCGGCTGCGCGCCGCCCGCGCCCCGGTGCCAGCCAGTGAAGTGGCCCAGCTGCGCGCCACCTGCCCGCCAGCAGAAGGCCGCGATGCCGATACCGAAGCGGCCAAAGCCCTGCTCAACTCCCCCGAGTCCTACGCGACAGCAGTAGGCAGACGCTAGTTTTGCTTGACGTGGCGGCCCATGCGGCTAGGTTCCGCTCCCTTCCGCCCGGCCCATTGCCGGGCCGCGACCGCATGACCGGAACCTGATGCCATGGCCAAGTCGAATACCATTCAGATCAAGCTGGTGAGCAGCGCCGATACCGGCTTCTTCTACGTCACCACGAAGAACGTGAAGAACATCACGGGCAAGATGGAATTCAAGAAGTACGACCCGGTTGCGCGCAAGCACGTCGTCTTCAAGGAAGCGAAGATCAAGTAGCCGGCGCGGCGGTCAGTCCCGCCGCAGCCCAAGCCACCGCTCTTCAGTCTGCCGCGGGCGTCACGGCAGCCGGGATTCCCTGGCTGGCCAAGGCGAAATCCTCCGCCCGCGCGACCTCCGCCCGATTCCGCCCGCCTGCCTTGGCGCGATACAGCGCCAGGTCGGCGGCTTCCGTCGCCACCGCCGCGGTGGTGCCCTGCGGGACCACGGCCAGCCCGATGCTGGCGGTGATGCGCAGCAACACCCCACCCACCGCGATGGGGTCCTGCCCCAGAGTGGCGAGCAGGCGTTCGGCCACAGCGCCGGCGTATTCCGCAGGGGCGCCGGCCAGCACAACCATGAACTCCTCGCCGCCGTAGCGGGCCACCACATCTGCGGCGCGCAGGTGGGACTTCAGCCGTTCGGCCACTTCCCGCAGGGCGATATCGCCGGCGGCATGGCCATGGGTGTCGTTGATTGCCTTGAAGCGATCCACGTCCAGCATCAGCACCGCCGCCTCGCCGCCGCGCAGCACGCCTTCCAGGTGGCGCACCACATAGCGGCGGTTGCGCAGGCCGGTCAGCGGGTCCGTCACCGCCAGTTCCAGCGACCGGTCCAGGTCGGCGCGCAGCCGTTCCTGGTAGTGCTTGCGCCGGATCTGGTTGCGGGCGCGGGCGCGCAGTTCGTTGGGGTCCATCGGGCGCAGAACGTGGTCGTTGGCGCCCAGGTCGAAGCCGCGCAACACCAGGCCGCGCTGCGATGGCTCCGCCACCAGCAGCACCGGCATATCCCGCGTGGTCGCGTGGGCGCGCAGGCGGGAGGCGAACCGCAGCATCTCCGTGCCCTCGGCCGACAGCGCCAGCACCGCCAGGTCGAAGCTGGCATTGCTCATGGCGGCCCAGGCCTGGTCCAGCGCTGAGACGCCAGTGCAGATCACGCCATCCTCCGCCAGGATAGCACCAACCGCAGCCACCTCGGCCGGGTCGGCGGAGAGCACCAGGCAGCTGGCGCCACGAACGCCCGGCAGCGGGCCGGGCTCGGGATCGAACCCCAGGTCGCGCGCAGTTTCCGCCCGCAGCCGCCAAGCGTCCTGCACCTGCTTCACCCGCAGCAGAGCGCGCAGGCGGGAAAACAGTGTGGCGTCATCGACCGGCTTGGACAGGAAGTCGTCGGCACCGGCCTCAAGCGCGCGTACGCGCTCCGCCACGTCAACCAGGGCGGTGACCATGACCACGGGGATATGCATGGTCGCCGCGCTCGATTTCAGCTGGCGGCAGACCTCGTACCCGTCCATGCCGGGCATCATGACATCGAGCAGGATGACGTCAGGCGCCCAGCGGGCGACCACGGCCAGCGCTTCCGGCCCCGAGGCAGCCAGCGTCACCTCATAGTATTCGGCAAGCAGCTTGGCTTCCAGCAGCCGCAGGTTGGCGGCGATGTCGTCCACCACCAGGATGCGCGCTGTCATGCCAACCGCTGCACCGCAAGGAAACGCACAGCGCAGGCCGGCGCGACATGCCGCCCTGCGCCGGTCTCCGGCTTGTTTTGCCCACGCGCTGGAGGCACCGCTACTTCATCCCAAGGTTGTCTCAGGCTGCGCCGAGGACAACCTGCGGCACGACCGCTGCACTAGCACAGGTTTGCGCCGCGGCAGAGACGGAAGCTTCATCCGGAATGCAACAATCAGCCGCTGCTGAAGGTCACTTCGGCGCCATCCGGCCGGACCAGGTGCGCGACCAGACGCGGATGCGGGCTGCGGCGAACCTTCACCACCTCCTCAAGCCCGCGTTCGGCCAAGGCGGCGCGCACGGCGGTATCCTCCGGATGCTCCGCTTCCAGCACCTTGAGCCGGCACTTAGAGTCCTTCAGGCGAGACGACGCCCCCGCGCCGTTCCACTGGATCAACGCCGGCACCAGGTTGTCCATGTCCTGCTGCTGCGGCGGGAAGGCCATGCGCCAATGCAGGTCGCCGCGGCGCATTTCCTTCACCTCGCCGCCACGCGGGCCGAGTCGCGCCACCACCGCATCGAATACCGGCGTCCGGGCGACCCAGGCCAGCAGACGCGGCTCGGCTTCCAGCATGGTGCGAACGCTGGGGTCGTCCAGGTCGAAGGGGCGCAGATGCGCCGGCGCCGGCTGGTTCGGGTCCGGCGCGATCACTTCCAGGTAGCAGGCAGGGCCCAGGCCCAGCAGCATGTTGTGGGTGCCGAAGCCCTCATGCACGCCGCCTTGCTGCGGTCGCACGCCCAAATGCTGTTCCACCCAGGCGGCGCCGGCTTCAAGGCTGCTGGCACCCAGCACGATGTGGTCGATCTCGGCCATTGCGGCTCCTTTTGCCCAGGCTACCCGGCTGGCTGGGCTGCACAGGGCGATATCGTCCCGGGCGGCCTGTCAGCGGGCGTTGAACTGGGTCTTGCCAAACATGTTTTCGCGTTCTTCGGCCGTCATGGTGCCGCGGCGCTGGTTTTCGCTCAGCACCTCGACGCCACGCTGCACGGCCGGCCGCGCTGCCACGGCATCATGCCAACGCTTGACGTTGGGGTAATGCGCCAGATCAATTCCACGCCGATCCGCATTCCGGATCCACGGGAAGGTGCAGATGTCGGCGATGCTGTAGCCGTCCCCGGCCAGGTACGGCGCTTCGCCCAGGCGCTTGTCCAGCACGCGGTGCAGCCGGGCCACCTCATTGGTGTAGCGCTCGATCGCGTAGGGCAGCTTCTCGGTCGCGTAGTTGGCGAAGTGGTTGTACTGGCCGAACATCGGCCCGACGCCGCCCATCTGGAACATCACCCATTGCAGGCAGGTGTAGCGCGCCGCGGGGTCCTTCGGCAGCAGGTCGGTGCCGGTCTTCTCCGCCAGGTAGATCATGATCGCCGCGCTCTCGAACAGCTTGAGCGGCCGGCCGCCCGGGCCATCGGGGTCGATGATGGCGGGGATGCGGTGGTTCGGCGTGATCGCCAGGAACTCCGGGCGGAACTGCTCGCCCTTGCCGATGGCCACGGGCACCACCGTGTAGGGCAGGCCGAGTTCTTCCAGCAGAATGTGGACCTTGTGGCCGTTCGGCGTCGGCCAGGTCCAGACTTCGATGGGCTGGGACGCCCCTGGCGAGGCGATGGGGGCGGGCATGGCTGCGTCTCCCGGTCAGGTTGACGCAGCTTGGCGGCCGGACGCCACCGGGCGCAAGGCCTGGCGGCGCCGGCTTCGCAGCCTCAGCTATTGCCGTTCAGGTGGTCCATCGCCTTCTGCACGCCGCCCGGGGTGATCGGCACGCCGGCGGCGCGCAGCCCCATTTCCACGCCACTCAGCGCGCCGACCAGATGCAGGTCGCCGATATCGCCCAGGTGGCCGATGCGGAACACCCGGTCGTTCAACTGGCCCAGGCCATTGCCCAGGCTCATGTTGAACTTCTCCAGGATGGTCCCGCGCAGCGCGTTGGCGCTGTGGCCTTCCGGCAGGCGTACCGCGGTCAGCACGCTGGAATAGTGCCGCGGCTCCACGCATTGCACCTCCAGCCCCCAATGCCGCACGGCGCGGCGGGTGGCTTCGGCCAAGCGGTCATGCCGGGCGAAGACGTTGTCCAGCCCTTCCTCCAACAGCATGTCAACGGCCGCATCCAGCCCGTACAACAGGTTGGTCGCGGGGGTGGAGGGGAAGAAGCCGGTGGCGTTGGCGGCGATCATCGGCCGCCAATCCCAATAGCTGCGCGGCATTTTGGACAGTTCGGCCGCCTTCAGCGCCTTGGCCGAAACCGCGTTGAAGCTGAGCCCCGGCGGCAGCATCAGCCCCTTCTGGCTACCGCTGACGGTGACATCCACGCCCCATTCGTCGTGCCGGTAGTCCATGCTGCCCAGGCCACTGATGGTGTCCACCAGCAGCAGTGCCGGGTGGCCGGCGGCGTCGATGGCGCGGCGCACCTCATCGATGCGGCTGGTGGCGCCGGTGCTGGTCTCGTTGTGGACCACGGCGACGACCTTGATCTCGTGGGACTTGTCGTCCCGCAGGCGCTGCTCGATCGCGGCGACATCGGCGCCACGGCGCCAATCTGTCTTGATGAGCTCCGGCTTCAGCGTCAGCCGCTCGGCCATTTCCTGCCACAGATGGGCGAACCAGCCGGTCTCGCACATCAGCACGCGGTCGCCAGGGGAGCAGGTGTTGCTCAGCGCCGCTTCCCAGGCACCTGTGCCGCTGGCCGGGAAGATCACCACCGGCCCGGCGGTCTTGAACACCAGCTTGACCTTCTCCAGCAGTTGCTTGCCCAGCTTGCCAAAATCCGGCCCGCGATGGTCCATCGTCGGGTTGTCCATGGCGCGCAGCACGCGGTCCGGGACATTGCTCGGGCCGGGTATCTGCAGGAAGTGGCGGCCGGCCACGGGCTTGGACTGATAATAGGCCATGTGGGTTTTCCCCCCGATTGCGTGGGGCGGTTATTGCCCGATCCATCCGGCCGCGCCAATGAGATCGGCTGTTCCGATCAATGAGCGTTGTCGATCCCGGCACCGCCAACCAGCACCGCCACCTGTTCGCGGCTGGAGACACCCAGGCGGTTCAGCACCGCGGCGACATGCAGCTTGGCGGTCCCCTCGCGGATGCCCAGCACCACGGCGATGCCCCGGTTGCTGACGCCCTGCGCCAACAGCCCGGCGACCTGGCGCTGCCGCGCCGTCAGCCGGGCCAGCGGCGCGGCGCTGCCGCCCAGCAGGGCGTGGCGCAGCACCGCCAGGGCGGCGCGGCCCGGCACGCTCAGCACTTCCGCCTCCAGCACGGCGACGGCATCGGCCAGCTCCGCATGGGAGGCGGCCGTCTCGGGCGGGGTTGGGTTCATCGGCATCGCATAGCGCGAACATCATTGAGGGAACATATCCCGGGATCGGAAAACCGCCCCGGTGGCAACGCGCTCACCCCGGCGGGAACAGCCAGCCGCGCGCCGCGTCTGCAGCAGCTTCACCCAAGCAGGAGACGCGCCGTGTCCGACCCCATCCCGCCTGAAATCCCTGGCATCCCCGCCGATCCGGCGCCTTCCCCAGGGCCGGATGGCCCGGGCACCGAAGTGCCGCCGCTGAGCCCGACCATCCCGCCGACGATTCCCCGCCCGCAAGCGTAAGCTCCGGTGGCAGGGCGAAGTAGCCGCTGACGCACCCACCCGAGCGTGCCGGCGATCGCACCAGCCGGCCCGCCTTCTCGCCTCGTTGGTTCACATCGGCGAGACGTTGCCACCGCCGCGTGACATCATGCCGGAATGGCGCCGAACCCGTTCCTCGACCTGATGCTGCCGACGCCGCTCGGTACCCTCATCGCCAGCCTGATCGTCTTCGGCGGGATCATGGCGCTGGTGGTGCTGGTCGGCCTGCTGCTGCGGCTGACCCCCACCGACAGCCGCCCCGGCCTCGGCACCAGGCTGCTGCTCGGCATCCGCACCGCGGACCGGGCAATGGTCCGCGCCGGCAGCCGGCTGACCGGTACGGCCATGCGCCAGCCCTGGCAGCGGGTGCCGCGGCTGCTGCTGAGTTTCGCACTGCTGACCGCCGGGGGCATCGCCCTGCCCTTCCCGGCAGCCATGGCCTCCCTGACGCTGGGGCTGCTCGCCATTCTGCTGGTGTTCCGCCATTGGTCGCGCGACGAGACCGAGCGCGCCGCAACCCCGGCCGGCAGCGCCGAGCCGCCCCGCCTGACCGTGCAGATCGACGGCGACCTGACCATCGAGATGGCGCTGGCCTGCGGCTACCTGCTGGTGGTGGTGCCGCTGGCCTTCGCCCGGCTGCATGCCGCCGATCTCGGCTTCCAGCTGAACGATGGCGCCGGCCCCTTCGCCTTCGTGTTCTACATGGTCATCGAGTTGCTGAAGCTCGGCACCGTGGTGGACTACTACGACCTGTTCGCCGACCAGATCGCCTTCGGTCCGCTGGCCCAGGCGCATCATCCTTCGCAGGTGGCGAAATACGTCACCCTCGGCTTCCGCGCTGTCTTCGACCTGATCATCCTGACCGCGCTGAAGCGCATGTTCGAGATTGCCGGCCGGGTGACCCGCGGCCTGGACCTGCGCGAGCTGCGCGAGGCGCTGGAGAGCGAAGCGGAGGATGACGACCTGCCGGCGCTGGCCCGCCTGCAGGCGCTGGCCGCCACCGGCCATGCCGAGGCGCTGGCGCTGCTGCAGGTGGTGGCGCAGGACGAGCTGCGCCGCACCGATGGCCGGCGCCGGCTGTTCGGCTCCGAGGTTCGCATGGCCGCGGCGCAGGCGCTGGCGGATATCGGCCAGCTGGACACCGCCATCGCCACCTGGCAGCAGTTGAAGGGGGAAGCCACGGCGCAGGGCAGCGAGCCGCCCGCCGGCCTGGCCGAGGCGCTGGCCCGCGCCACGAAGGCGCAGCGTGGCGAATCCGGCGAGCGCCGGCGGCAGGACCTGGAAGCGCAGTTGCAGGTGCTGCGGCAGGAGATCGGCACGCTGGGCATGGGCACCGAGGCCTGGGGCCTGCGGCTGCGCGAAGCCGCGCGGGTATTGCGCTCCCTGGCCGGGCTGACCGGCCAGCATGAACTGCTGGCCGAGGCCGCCGCCGACCTGCGCCAGGCGGAAGCCACCTGGCCGCGCGAGACCGCGCCGAAGCAATGGGCGCAGCTGCGCCGCAGCCAGGGCCAGGTGCTCAGCCGGCTGGGCCTGCGCAGCCGGGATGCCGCGCAGCTGGACCTGGCGATCCTCGCCTATCGGGACGCGCTGAAGCTGCTGGACCGCGAGGCCGAGGAGACGATCTGGGCCGGCACGCAGTACGACCTGGCGCAGGCGCTGCGGTATCGCGCCCGGCTGCGCCAGGATAACGCCGACCTGAAGGCGGCGCTGGCCGCGGTGCGCCGCGCCCTGGCGGCCCGGCCGGACATGGCCAGCTGGCGCACCCTGTGCGACCAGCTGGCCGCCGAGGTGTCGCCCGCCGCCTGAAGCAGTGATCCCGCTTCAGGCCTTGCCAAACCGACCCAACCGCACTGTCCGGCGCTTCCGCCCCTGGCGCTCAGTCCCTACCCGTTCGGCCGCAGCAACTGGCGCAGCACGGTGCCTTCGGCCAGCCGGTCGAAGCCCTCGTTGATCTGCTCCAGGCTGACATTGCCGGCCTTCAGCTTGTCCACCGGCAGCTTGCCGCGCCGGTACAGGCCGAGGAAGCGCGGAATGTCGCGCTCCGCCACGCAGCTGCCCATGTAGCTGCCGCGGATGCTCTTCTCGGCGCCCACCAGCTCGGCATGCAGGTAGCTGAACTTGGCGTCCTGCGCCGGCAGGCCCGCGCTGAACACGCTGCCGCCGCGGCAGCAGATGTCGTAGGCCAGCGCCATCGCGGGCACCGTGCCGGCGGTCTCGATCACCGTGTCCAGGCCGCCATCCGTCGCGTCCCGCACCGCCCTGGCGCAATCCGCATTGCCGGCCAGGAACACATCGGTGGCGCCCCATTCCTTGGCCAGGCGCAGCTTCTCGGCGTTGGTGTCCACCGCGACGATGCGTTCCGCCCCGGCGGCCACGGCGGCGAACAGCGCGTTCATGCCAACCCCGCCCAGCCCGACCACAGCGATGTTCTCGCCCGGTTGCAGCTTGGCGGTGTTGAAGACGGCACCGGCGCCAGTCATCACCGCGCAGCCGAAGATGGCGGCGACATCCAGCGGTATGTCTTTTTCGATCTTGACCACCGCATTGCGCGAGACGACGCAGAACTGCGCGAACAGCGACAGCCCGCTGCCATGGTTGATGCTCTCGCCGTTGACCTTGATGCGCTTGGCCCCGCTGAGCAGCGTGCCGGCGGCGCGGGCCGCGGTGCCACTGGCGCAGATATTGGGCCGGCCGCGCACGCAGTGGCGGCAATGCCCGCAGCTGGGCACGAAGACGGTGATGACGTGGTCGCCGGGCTGGATGCCCTCCACCCCGGGGCCGCACTCGCGCACGATGCCGGCGCCTTCATGCCCGATCACGATCGGCAGCGGACGCGGGCGCAGCCCCTCGATCGCCGAGAGGTCGCTGTGACACAGCCCGGCGGCGGCCACTTCGATCAGCAGCTCGCCCGGGCCGGGGCCGTCCAGGTCGCATTCCTCGATCACCAGCGGCTTCGACTGCGCGAAGGGGCGCGGCAGCCCCTGCTGGTACATCACCGCGGCCTTCATCTTCATTTGGGCGTTCCTCTCATTGCCTTGCGGCCGGTCATTCGGAGCGGATATGCGCCTGGCGCGCCACCGCGGCGGTCTCCGCCATTTCTTCCGCGATGCGGTGGGCGAAGGCACCGGGGCCCTCGGCCATGATGATGCCGCCCTGGTCGATCAGGCGACGGGCGATCTCAGGCCGGCGCAGCAGGCCCTGCACGTCCCCAGCGATGCGTTGCACCAGCGCCGCTGGCATGCCGGCCGGGCCGATGAAGCCGTACCAGGGGCTGGTATCCGGAATCGCCAGGCCGAGTTCGCCCAGCGTCGGAATCGCCGGCATGGCCTCCACCCGCTGCGGGCCGCAGATCGCCAGCGCCCGCAGCTTGTGGTCGCGGGCCAGCGGCAGCGCGCCGGACAGGGTGGCGAAGGTCATCGGCACCCGGCCGGTGATGACATCCTGGAAGGCCGGGGTGGCGCCGCGATAGGCCACATGGGTCAGCTCCACCTTGTGCGCCAGGGAGAACATCGCCGCCGCGAAATGCCCCGACGAGCCATTGCCCGAGGTGGCATAGACCAGCCCCGGGCTGCGCCGCATCTCCGCCACCAATTCCAGCGCGGACTTCCAGGGGCTGTCAGGCGCCACGAACAGCACGGTGGGGCTGTTGTAGATCGCCACGATGGGCGTGAAGTCGCGCAGCGTGTCATAGGGCAGCCGCGGATAGACCGCGGGGTTGGAGGCGTGGACACTGGCGCCCATCAGCAGGGTGTAGCCATCCGGCGGAGACTTCGCCACGACCTCGGAGGCCAGGATGGAGCTGGCGCCGGCCCGATTCTCGATGACGATGGGCTGGCCCCAGAGCTGTTGCAGCGGTTCCTGCAGCAGCCGGGCCGGAAAGTCGGTCGGCCCGCCGGCAGGGTAGCCGACGATGACGCGCACCGAGCGGTCCGGCCAAGCGGCCTGCGCCCCGGCCGGCGCTGCCGCCATGGCCATGGCCGCGCCAAATATGCCGCGCCTGTCGAGCATGTGTTTCCTCCGTCCCGGCGGCAGCGGACCACCGGCCCCTGCCGCCGTCAAGCACGGGCGCTGCCGCCACCGGCTGGCGTTCACGGCGGTGTGATCGCGCCTGCGTTACAACGCAAAGTCGAAATTCTTATCCCCCCTTCCCGAAATGAGGGTGATTCTGTTAGCATCGTCCACCGTGGTGAGACGACGTCAAACGCTCCGATTGGGTGCCCTCGGCCTGCTGGCGGGGGTGCAAGGCTGTGGCGGCCACGCCCCGGCCGACCTCGACGCGCCCGAGGCACCCTGGCCCGTGGCCGCCGACTACCCGCAGACCTTCCGCACCGACGGCAACCGCATCCTGGATGGCAATGGCCGCGTGCGGGTGTTCCGTGGCGTGGCGGTGCCGGAGGTGGTCTGGATCGCCCAGCGGCAGGACGACCGGATCGGCTACTTCGACCGCCGCATGTTCCGCGCCGCCGCCGAATGGCGCGCCGACGTGCTGCGGCTCTCCATCATGCCTGCGGTCTGGCGGCGGCACGGCGATGCCGAGATGTTCCGCGTGCTGGACGCCGCCGTGGCCTATGCGCGGCGCTATGGGCAGTACCTGATCCTCTGCTTCCACAGCATCGGCTTCCCGCCGGACGGCGCCTATGTGTCGCTGAAGGACTGGTTCTATGGCGAGCTGTTCCGCACCGATGGCGCCGAGATCTACCGCTTCTGGCAGCGCATAGCGCAGCGCTACGCCGGGGAGCCGGCCGTCGCCTTCTACGAATTGCTGAACGAGCCGGCGCGGATATTGGCCGATGGCAGCTTCGCCACCGACGACCGTGCCGAGCACTGGGAGCGCTGGCGCACCTGGTGCGAGCAGTTGATCGACGGCATCCGGGTGTTCGACCCGCGCAAGCCGGTGATGGTGGGTGGGCTGCAATTCGGCTACAACCTGACCTGGGCGGAAACAGCCCCGGTGCGGCGGCCAAACGTGATCTACGCCACCCACCCCTATGCCGGCGCCGACTGGCGCTTCAGCTGGGAGGACGCCTTCCTGCGCCTGTCGCGCCGCTACCCGGTGATGGCCACCGAGTTCGGCTGGGATGCCGAGCGCCACCCGGAGAGCGACCACAAGGGGCCGGTGCCGTATCGGGAAGCGATCTTCCAGGCCTTCGACGCCGCCAATATCGGCTGGTGCGCCTGGTCCTTCAGCCATGATTTCCCACCCAGCCTGCTGGCGGAACCCCGAACCTTCACCCCCAGCGCCTATGGCCAGGTGGTCAAGGCGGCGCTGCAGGCCCGGGCGACGCCCCTGGCCCCACGCCTGCGCGTCTCGCAGCGTTGAAATCGCCGGGGCGCCTGGGTATGAGCCACGCCTGACGCGCGCCACGGCCAAGCCGATCAACCCGGAGACGAATCGTGACCCCTGCCCCAAGCCGCCGCCAGGCGCTGCGTGGCCTCGGCGCCGCCATGCTCACCGCGCCGTTCCTGCACTGCCCGGCCAGCGCCGAGATCCGCGGCCAGATCGTGGTGGGCAAGGATGGCTGGCTGTTCGGCCTGTGGGAGGATATCCGCCGGGTGAGCCTGGCGCGCAGCCGCAGCACCGGCGCCTTCGTCAACCAGGCCGCCGGTGAGTTCCGCCGCGCCGGGATCGACCTGGTGCTGACCGTCTCGCCCGGGCGCTACCGCACGTACAAGGACATGCTGCCGCCCGAGTTCCAGATGAACGCGGATGCGCAGGAACGCTACCGCGCCATCACCGCCGAGTTCCGCAAGTCCGGCGCCCTGGTGCCCGACATGAACCAGTTGTTCGACCGGCTGAAGTCGAGCCAGCCGGACCTGCTGTACTTCAAGGCCGATACGCACTGGACCGGTGTCGGCGCCGAAAGCGCGGCGACCGAGGTGGCCAAGGCGATCAAGGACCGCTTCCGCCTGGCACCGAGCCAGAAGCGCGGCACCCAGATCGGCGATTGGGAGACACGGCAGAACCCCGGCGAGTTCCGCCGCCTGATGACCGCAGCCGAGGCGGCCAAGGTGCCGGCGGCCGAGGCCTATCGCGTCCACAAGTCCCAAGCGCGCTTCGCCAGCGCCCAGGGCGAGCTGGTGGACGACGACGCGAACGACGTGGTGATCGTCGGCAACAGCTACATGCTGCCGCAGTTCGGCTTTCCGCAGATGCTGTCCAACCAGCTGGACCGGCCGATCGGCCTGTCGCTGAAGGCGCAACGGATCGGGCCGTACAAGATCATGCTGGACTACCTCGGCAGCAGCCAGTTCAAGGGCCAGCCCAAGCCGAAGCTGATCATCTGGCACTTCCTGGAAGGCAGCGCCGACCAGATGCCGGATGCGCGGGAGTGGTGGGGCGACGCCGGCGCCATGGCGCCCGACGCCTTCATGACCGGGCTGCGCGCCGCGCTGGCGGGCCGCTGATGCGCCCCACGTTGCTAGGGCTGGCGCTGCTGGCCACGCCAGCCGCGGCCCAACAGGTGCTGTATGAACCACCGCCGCCGCCGGGTGCGGCGCAGGTGCGCTTCGTCAATGGCACCGCCGCGCCGCTCACCTTGCGGCCGAGCTTCGGCGCGGCGGTGACGCTGGGGGTCGTGCCAGCGGCGCGCATCGGGCGCTACAGCGTGGTGCCGGCGGTGGCGGGCAAGAGCTTCACGCTCAGCGTCGGGTCCCAGGAATTGCCGCTGACCTTGCCGCCGAACAGCCAGGTAACGGTGCTGCTGGTGCCGGATGCCGCCGGTCTGCGCGCCCAGGCCATCACCGACGAGGTGGAGTTCAACCAGACCCGCGCCCGGCTGCGCTTCTACAATGCCACGGCGGATTGCCCCGGCGGCGGGCTGGCGGTGCAGCCTGCGGGCACGCGCGTCTTCGGCGACGTGCCGCCGGGCGAGGCCCGCATGCGCGCAGTAAACCCGGTGACCGCCGAGGTGCAGGCCGCCTGCGCCTCGGGCCAGGCGCCGATGGTGCCGCTGCGTGGGCTGGAAGTCGGCGCTGGCTATTCGATCTGGCTGATGGCACCGGGTGGCGCGCTGACGGCGTTCATCACCGCGGATGGCAACAAGCCCTACGCGCCATAGCGCGAGGCGCCCCTGCTACCGGATCGGCGCGGCCAGGAAGGCGCGCTCCTCCTCGCTGACCGGCTGGCCCAGCGCGCGTTCCAGCACTTCCCACACCACCAGCCGGGGCGGCGTCTCGCGCCAGGCGCTGCTGGCGAAGTAGTCGCGCCCGCTGCCGGCGAAG
>CANBNK010000109.1 GCA_947371015.1 Acetobacteraceae bacterium
CATAGCGTGGCGTTGGCGAAGCCCTGGTAGTAGCGGCGATAATCCTCCCGCCCCAGGTCGATCGTCGCCGTGGTCAGCTTGCCATGCTGGCTTTCGGTGGGCTGGGCGGCGGTGCGGTCGGCGGTGTGGCCCGACCAGCCGAACCACAAGGTCTCCCGCCGGGTGATGGCATCGCGCAACGCCACCGCCAGGCCGCCGGCGGTCGGGCCACGCTCCCCTGGGTCCGGCACGCGGTTGGAGACGATGACCAGGCGCCTCATGGTCGCTCCTCCGGCGCGGTTTCGCCCTCGGCAACCGCTTGGGCCAGCCAGCCGCGCAGCGCCGCCGGGGTGCCGAAAGCGTCCTGCAGCTGCCAGCCGAAGCCGCCCAGCCCGCGCGCCGCGTCCATGCCTTCCTCGTCGGTAACGTCGTCGCCGATGAATACCGGCACCCGCCCGGCGAAGGCCGGGTCCAGCATCAGCCGCTGCACCGCTCTGCCCTTGGAGGGGCCGCGCGGCCTGACCTCCCAGGCCATGCGCGCGGCCAGCACCTGGAACGGACTGTCCGCCGCCAGCCCGGCCAGCAAGGCCTCGGCCAGCGGGCCGGCGGCCGGCGCCTGGCGGAAATGCAGCGCGAAGCCGTGGGTCTTGTCCTCCAGCAAAATGCCGGGATGCGCCTGGGCCAAGGCCGCGGCCTGCAGGCGCCAGCCCGGCGGCGCCACCGGCAGCACCGGCACCTCGGCCGACAGGTGGGGCTGAAGGCGAACCGCCGCGCCGTGGTCGCCGGCCATTGCCAGCGGCACCGGCAGGAACCGGTCAAGCTCGGCCAGGGGGCGGCCGCTGACCACCGCCAGCGCCCCGCCCAACGCGGCCCGCAGCCGCAACAGCAGGCCTGGCAGCCCCGGCGGCACCAGCACGGCATCCGGCCGCGGTGCTATCTCCACCAGCGTGCCGTCGAAATCCAGGAACAACGCCGCCCGTGCAACCGGCGCCTGGTCGGGCAACAGCGGCGGCGGCGGCAGGGTCATGCCACTCATGCCAGCGGTAAGCCCAAGCGGCGCCAAGGGTTGCATCGCGATCCGTGGCTGACGCGAAAGCGACCCGGCGCCGATGGTCGAGCGGCCTACCGGGGACGCGCCAAGTCGCGCTCGCCTATAGCGGACGCGCCAAGTCGCGCTCCGCCCGCCACAGCGCCATCGCCGGCGGCAGCACCCCCACCAGCAGCCAATGCACCAGCGCCGCCGGGCGGTCGAACCAGCCGGCCTCCCAGGCCAGCACGCAGCCCAATTGGGCCAGCAGCATCCAGCTAACAGCCACGGCCATGGCGGTTCGCGGTGGCCAGATATCAGGCCCGGATGGGGCTTCCCGCATGGCCCGTGGCCCTTCATGCTGACGCTGTCGCGGGGTCGCGCCCGCACTTCGCATACGATACACAATACCGCGATCAAGCCAACACAAAACCGGGAGGCACCCATGCCCGATGACGGCCCCGCCGCCGGCGCCCAGCGCCGCACCACCGTAACCCACGCCGCCGGCGCCGAGTACGAGGTCGGCCTGCGCGCCTTCTTCGGCTACCGCGACCTCGGCGTGAACGCCGCCACCGGCGGCAGCTATACCGCCCAAATCATCCGCGCCATCCCAGGCCAGCATTCCAACGCCCAGTGGCACACGCATGAGTTGGAATTCCAGTTCGTGCTGGTGCTCAAGGGCTGGGTGACATTCTGCTACGAGGATATCGGCGAGGTGACCCTCCAGGCCGGCGACAGCGTCTATCAGCCGCCGCTGGTCAAGCATGTCGAGGTCGCGCATTCCGACGACATGGAACTGGTCGAGATCACTTCTCCGGCCGAGTTCGTCACACGCGTGGTGGACGCCCCGGCCGGGCGGAGCTAAAAACCCCCGGCGCACAGGCCCCTGTGGCGGAATGGTAGACGCGGCGGACTCAAAATCCGTTGTTAGCGATAACGTGCCAGTTCGAGTCTGGCCGGGGGCACCATGAGCATCGCCAGCCTCGCGCCGCGTTGGCTGGCCAACCCCGCCTGCCGGTAACCCGGGGATGAGGCGCCCTGCCGCCGAAGCAACCGCCACGCTTGCAATCCACCGCCGCCACCAGCACCCTCCCGCGCAACAATGCCGGAGACGTCGCGATGCGGGTGACACGACGTGGCTTTGCCGAACTCGGCTTTGGCGTCGGTACTGCTGGGCTGGGCCTGGCGCCCTTCGCGCTGCCGCCGCACGCCCAGGCGCAACCGGCGGCGCGCCCGGCATCGCCTGCCGAAGGCGACCCCTTCCTGCGCGTCGAGACCGCGGCCCACCTGGCCCGCACCAGCGACTGCGCGGTGGATGCCGCCGGGCGCCTGCTGCTGACCGCCAGCGACGACAAGACCGCGCGGCTGTGGTCCCTGCCGGACCTGCGCCCGCTTGGCGTGCTGCGTCCGCCGCTCGGCCCGGACCGCGACGGCAGCATCTTCGCGGTGGCCATGACGGCGGATGGCCGGCAGGCCGCGGTCGGCGGCTGGTTCGGCAGCCATGGTCGCGGCGGCGTGCTGCTGTTCGACCTGGTGAGCCAGCAGGTGCTCCGCCGCTTCGCCGAGGTGACCAGCACCGTCACCCGCCTGGCGATCTCGCCCGATGGCACCCGGCTGACGGCCGGCTGCGGCGGCACCAGCGGCGTGGTCCTCTGGCGGCTGGCCGATGGCGCGCTGCTGCACCGGGATACCGACTACGCCGCCGGCGTCACCGGCCTGGCCTTCGCCCCGGATGGCCGGCTGCTCGCCGCGGCCAGCGACGGCGCGCTGCGGCTGTACGATGCCGCCGGGCAGCGCCGCCAGAAGCTGGCCACCACCGCCGGCCGCAACCCGGCCGGGCTGGCCTTCAGCCCGAATGGCCGCCGCTTGGCCGTTTCCTATTGGGACGCGCTGGCGCTGGAAATCCGCGACGGCGACAGCCTGGCAATGCTGGGCCAGCCGGACCTGGTCGGGTCCGGCTTCACCGGAACCACCGCCATCGGCTGGAGCGCGGATGGCGGCACGCTCTATGCCGGCGGCCGGTCGGATGCGACCAACGCGCCACCGCTGCGCCCGGTCTATGCCTGGGCGGCCGAGGGCCGCGGGCCGCGCCGGCAGGTGGCGCCCGGCTACAATAATGGCGCCGGTGGGTTGCAGCCGCTGGCGGGCGGCAGGCTGGTGTACCATTCCCTGTCGGGCGACATCGCCGTGCTGGATGGCCAGGGCGGCCTGCTCGCCGAACGGTTGGGCGGCGCTGGCAGCCTGCGGCGGGAGGCCGGCAACAACCCTACCCAGCGGCTGCCGCTCTCGCCCGACGGACAAAGCATTGCCTGGGTGTTCACGCCGACCCAGCAGCGCTGGCAGCGCTTCGACGCCACTCGTGCCGATCTGGTGCTGGGCGAGCCGCCGGCCGACACCATGACCAACACGCGGACCGAGGACGACGGCCTGGTCATGACCGACTGGGCCGCCAGCCTGGCGCCGAAGCTGAACGGCACGGCCCTGCAGCTTTTCCCGAACGAACGGGCCCAGTCCGTGGCGGTCGGCGGCGGCCGGGCCCTGCTCGGCAGCGGCTGGAACCTGCGGCTGTACGGCGCCGATGCCAAGCAGCTGTGGCATCAGCCGCTGCAGGCCCAGGCGCTGCGGGTGAACCTTTCAGCCGATGGCCGGCTGGCGGTCTGCGCGGCTGGCGACGGCACCATCCGCTGGCATCGCCTCACCGATGGCGCCGAGTTGCTGGCGCTGTTCGTCACCCCGGACGCCACCCGCTGGGTGGCCTGTACCCCCGGCAGCCACTACGCCGCCAGCCCGGGGGGCGAGGACCTGATCGGCTGGCACGTCAACCGCGGCGCCGACAAGGCGGGGGATTTCTTCCCCGGCAGCCGCTTCCGCGACCGATTCTACCGCCCGGACGTGGTCCGCCTGGTGCTGGCCACGCTGGATGAGGCCGCCGCGCTGGCCCAGGCCAATGCCGCCCGCCGGCAGCCAACGCGGGACCGGGGCCGCGCCCCCACCCTGCCGGTGGCACTGACCGCCGACCTGCCGGCCGTCATCACCATCCTGGAGCCAGCCGAGGAAGCCGAGGTGACGGGCGGCCTGGCCACCATCGCCATCAGCCTGCGTTCCCCCAGCGGCGCCGCGATCAGCCAGGTGGTGCCGCTGCTGGATGGCAGCCCGGCGGTCGGCGTCAGCCCGCTGACGGCGCTGCCCACCCCGCCCGAGGTCGTGGCGCATGGCGAGCAATACTACCGTTTCACCCTGCCGCTGCCGCCCGGCCGCACCAGCCTGCTGGCGGTGCGGGCGGATACCGCAACGCGCGAGGGCGTGGTCGCCACCCGCCGGCTTCGCGCCGCCACCGCCACCGCCGCTTCCACTGGTACTTCCGCTGGCCCGGCAGCCCCGGCATTGGCCCCGTCAGGCGCCCCCAAACCCCGGCTGAACGCGCTGCTGATCGGCGTTTCGGACTACGCCAACCCGGACTACCGCACCGGCGTCGGCTTCGCCGCCAAGGACGCCACCGACCTGGCGGAGGTGCTGCGCGCCCAGGCACAGCGCAGCCTGTTCCGCGACCAGGTCAAGGTGCAGACCCTGACCAATGCCCAGGCCAGCCGCGGCGCGCTGCTGGACGCGTTGCGGGCGCTGCGCGGCGCGACCCGGCCGGACGACGTGACGGTGGTCAGCTTCGCCGGGCATGGCGTGTTGGATGACGGCGCCACGCACTTCATGCCGCAGGATGGCGACGTGGACCGGCTGGCCTCCACCGCGGTGGACCCGGGGCAACTGGGCGGGCTGATCGCCGGGCTGCACGGCCGCGTGCTGGTGCTGTTCGACATCTGCCATGCCGGCAACGCGCTGTTCGCCGCCCAGCGCCTGCCGGACGTCTCCGGCCTGGTGAACCAGATGCGCAAGCCCGGCGCCGGCGTGATGGTGCTGGCCGCCACCCCGGCGGCCGAGACCGCCATCGAGGTACCAGGCGGCCAGAATGGCGCCTTCACCGACGCGGTGCTGCGGGCGCTGCGCGGCGGCGCCACGGCGGATGCCGAGGGGCTGATCTATACCGACCAGCTCATCGCCTATTCCAAGCAGTGGATGCGCAGCACCTACCGGCGCAACCCCATCAGCTACCCGCTGGACCCCAACCTGCCGGACTTCCCGCTGCTCTCGATGCGCTGAGGCAGCCGGCCGGGCGGCGCCGAAGCCCTTGGCAAGGCTTGCCTTCCGGCACGGACCGGCTTGCCTTCCGCCCCGGCTTGGGCCAAACCCCTTTCCCTGTACCATTCCTGCCGCTGGAGAAGCCCATGGCCTCGGCGTTCGACCGCATCGCCGACCTCATCGCCGAGACTTCAGACGTCCCGCGCGAGAAGATCACCCCCGATTCGCACGTGATCAACGACCTTGGCATCGACAGCCTCGACTTCCTCGATATCGTCTTCGCCATCGACAAGGAATTCGGCATCAAGGTGCCGGTCGAAGCCTGGACGCAGGAGGTCAATGCCGGCCGCGCCCCGGCCGAGAACTTCTTCGTCATGAAGAACCTGGCCATCCGCGTCGAGGAACTGGTTGCCGCGAAGCAGGCGCCCAGTGGCTGACAGGGTGCCTGATCGCGGCCGGCGCTAGCCGCCATGCGCCTGGAATACTTCGAGATGATCGACCGCATCACCGCGGTCGATGACAACACCCTGACCGCCGAGTGCAAGGTCCCGGGGGTCGAGGGCAACCCGGTCTTCGCCGGCCATATGCCGGGCTTCCCGCTGATGCCGGGCGTGCTGCTGATCGAGACCATGGCCCAGGCCAGCGGCTGGCTGCTGCTGCACCGGCTCAACTTCACCCGCATGCCGCTGCTGGCCAGCGTCAAGGAAGCCAAGCTGCGCAGCTTCGTGCTGCCGGAAGCCAGCCTACAGGTGGAAGCGACCCTGGTGCATGACGGCTCCGGCTATGCCGTCACCACCGGCCGCATCACCAGCAACGGCAAGAAGGTGTGCGAAGTGGAGCTGACGCTCCGCGCCCTGCCCTTCCCCTCGCCGGACCTCGCGGCGATGGTGCGCGACCGCGCCCGCAGCCTCGGCCTCACGGTGCCGGAGCCGGCATGACCGCCGAGGTCTGGATCACCGGCATCGGCCTGGTCTCCTCGCTGGGCGAAGGCGCGGCGCCGCATGTGGCTGCCCTGGCGGACCCTGGCTTCCAGCCGGTGCTGGACCGCGAGAGCTTCGCTCCCTTCACCATCCACCCGCTGCCCGCCCTGCCATTCGAGACGCAGATGCCGCGCCGCGACCTGCGGCAGATGGAGACCTGGCAGCGCCTGGGCGTCTTCGCCGCCGGGCTGGCGCTGGACAGCGCCGCCGCCAAGCCGCTGGCCGCCGAGATCGACCTGATGGTCGCCGCCGGCGGTGGCGAACGCGATGTGGCGCTGGACGAGGCGATCTTCACCGAAATCACTGCCGTGCCGCCGGCCGAGCGCCCGGCTTGGCTGAACCAGCGCATTGCCGGCGGGCTGCGGCCGACGCTGTTCCTGGCGCAACTGCCCAACCTGCTGGCCGGCAGCATCACCATCGTCCACGGCGTCGCCCACTCCTCCCGCAGCCTGATGGGCATGGAACTGGCCGGCGCCGACGCGCTGCGGCTCGCGCTCTCCCGCGTTGCCCACGGCGCCAGCCAGATGACGCTGGTCGGCGCCAGCCTGAACCCGGCCCGCTGGGACGAACTGATGACCTATGGCACCGCCGGCCTGAACCTGGCCGGCGCATGGCAGCCGGTGGCGCAACGCCCGGCGCCCGGCGGCTTCTGCCTCGGCGGCCTCGGCTGCTTCCTGCTGCTGGAGGCGGCCGACCACGCCCGCGCCCGCGGCGCCCCCCCCTTCGCCCGGCTGGCGCATGTCGGCACCGGCATGGCCCGGCGCGAGGCCGACGACACCGCCGCCGCCAGCGCCGCCACCCTGTTCGGGAAACTGCGCGACCGGCTGCGCCCCGGCGCCGCCGTGCTCAGTGCCGCCAGTGGTGTTGACCCGGCGGCCGAAGCCGGCTTCCTGGCCACCACCGGCGCTGGCCCCATCCGCCATACCGGCGACCTCATCGGCCATGGCGTGGAGGCGAGCTTCCCCGCTGCCGTGGCGCTGGCGGCCTTGCAGGCCCAGGCCGGGCTGGCGCCGCAAACCCTGGTCAGCGGCTTCGGCGCCTATCGGGGCGAGGCCCTGGCTCTGGTGGAGGCGGTATGAGCCAAACGCGCGCCATTGCCGTCACCGGCATCGGCCTGGTCACGCCGCTCGGCTTCGGCGTGGTGGACAGCTGGGCCGCGCTGCTGGCCGGCAAGTCCGGCGTGCGCCCCATCACCCGCTTCGCCACCGACAACCTGAAGACCCGCTTCGCCGCCAGCATCATGCTGCCGGAGGAAAGCGGTGGCCGCTTCGTCTCCGCCGCCGACCGCCTGCATGCCTATGCCGGCAGCGCGGCCGAGGAAGCGCTGGCCATGGCCGGCCTCGGTGGACGCGCTGGCTTCCCCGGGCCGCTGGTGCTGGGCATGCCGCCGATCGAGGTCGAACTGACCGACCGCCTGGCGCTGCTCGCCCGCGCCGACGCGCCCGGCTATGCCGGCCTGGCCGCCGCCGCCGTGCAACCCGGCCTGGCCGACCGCACGCTGATGATGGCCTCCCCGGCCCGGCTGGCGGCCCGCTTCGGCACGTCGGGCGCGCCGATTTCGCTGACCACCGCCTGCGCCACCGGCGTCACCGCCATCCAGGTCGCCATGGAAGCGATCCGCTTCGGCGAGGCCGATTGCGTGCTGTGCATCAGCGCCGAAAGCAGCATCCAGACCGAGGCACTGATCCGCTTCTCCCTGTTGCAGGCCCTGTCCACCCGCAACGACAGCCCGGAGACGGCCTCCCGCCCGTTCGACGCCACCCGCGACGGCTTCGTGATGGCCGAGGGCGCCGCCTGCCTGGTGCTGGAAAGCGCCGCCCACGCGAAGGCCCGCGGCGCCCGGCCGCTGGGCTGGGTATTGGGCGGCGGCGAATACGCCGACGGCTTCCACCGCACCCGCGCCAACCCGGATGGCAGCACCATCGTCACCGCCATGCAGCGCGCCCTGGCCGATGCCGGCATCGCGCCGGAGCAGGTGGACTACATCAACGCCCACGGCACCAGCACGCCGGAAAACGACAAGATGGAATCGGCGGGCATCCACACCGTCTTCGGCGCCACGCCGCCGCCGGTTTCCTCCAACAAGTCCAGCATCGGGCATTCCATCAGCGCCAGCGGCGCGATCGAGGCGGTGTTCAGCCTGCTGACCATCCGCGACGGCATGCTGCCGCCGACCATCAACTACGGCACGCCGGACCCAGCGATTACGCTGGACGTGGTGCCGAACGTGGCGCGGGCGGCCAAGGTGGCGCGCGTGCTGTCCAACTCGTTCGGTTTCGGCGGGCAGAATTCCTGCCTGATGCTGGGCGCCGAGCCCTAATTGCGCCCCGGCCCGCTGCCGGGCTACAGCGTGCATCCCTGACCCGAGGCACTATCCCATGCGCGCCCTGCAATTGTTTGGCGACCGCGACCTGCGTATCACCGATATCGCGCCGCCCCCGCCGCCCGGCGAGGGCGAGGTGCAACTGGCCATGCGCGCCGTGGCGCTGAACCACATCGACGTCTGGGGCTGGCGCGGCATGGCCTTCGCCAAGCGCAACCTGCCCGTCACCGTCGGCGTGGAAGCAGTGGGCGAAGTCGCCGCCATCGGCCCCGGCGTGACGCATTGGCAGGTGGGCCAGCGCGTGGTGCCCTATGGCGCGCTGGTCTGCGGCCAGTGCCGCTACTGCAAGGCCGGCCGCGACAACCTGTGCGAGAACGTCGCGGGCGTGCGCGGCTTCCATGTGAATGGCTTCGCGCAGGACCTCATCAACATCCCCAGCCGCCTGCTGCTGGCAGTGCCGGATGGCGTCGCCACTGAGGACGCCGCCTGCGCCGCCGTCACCTTCTCCACCGTGCAGCACATGCTGTTCGACAACGCCAAGCTTGCCCCCGGCGAGACCGTGCTGGTGCAGGCCGCCGGCTCCGGCATCGGCACCGTGGCGGTGAAGATGGCCAAGGCGCTGGGCTGCATCGTCATCGGCACGGTCGGCGATGAGGAAAAACGCGCCAAGGCCATCGCGCTGGGCTGCGACCACGTCGTCAACTACAACACCGAACGCTTCGAGAGCATCTGCCGCAAGGTGACCCAGAAGCGCGGTGTGGATGTGGTGTTCGAGCATGTCGGCGCCGCCACCTGGGCCGCCAGCCTGCTGTCCATGAGCATGGGTGGCCGGCTGGTGACCTGCGGCAGCACCTCGGGCATTTCGGCGGAAACCAACCTGATGATGCTGTTCCAGCGCCAGCTCCGCCTGATCGGCAGCTTCGGCAGTGCCATCCACAACGTGGCCGAGGGGCTGGAGAAGATGGCCGCCGGGATCACCCCGGTCATCGATACGCTGGTCACGCTGGACGGCTACGAGGCCGCGCTGCACCGGCTGGAATCGCGCCGGGTCTTCGGCAAGATCATCGTCTCGCTGTAATGCATCCCACCGCCGCCTGGCTTGCCGCGCGCGGGCTGCGCCTGGCCTTCGCGCTGGTCCGCGCGCTGGGGCCGGACCACGCCGCCGGCCTGGGCGCCTTCGTCGCCCGCGGCATCGGCCCGTTGCTGCCGCAGCAGCGCATCGCCCTGGCCAATGTCCGCGCCGCACTGCCGGAGCTCAGCGACGCCCAGCAGCGCCAGGTGGTGCGCGACGCCTGGGACAATCTCGGCCGCGTTGCCTGCGAATACGTCCACCTCGGCCGCATCTACGACTTCGACCCGGCCCACCCCAACACAGGCCGCATCGAGGCCAGCCCCGACGTCATCGCCCGGACCGAGGCGCTGCGCGCCGCCGGCCCGGTGCTGCTGTTCAGCGCCCACCTGGGCAACTGGGAACTGCCTGCGCTGGTCCCGGCGCGCCACGGCATCCCCAGCGCGGTGCTGTACCGCACGCCGAACAACCCGGTGGTGGCCGAGGAAATCCTGCGCCTGCGCCGCGGCATGATGGGCACGCTGATCCCCGCCGGCTTCGCCGCGCCGCGCCGCATGGCGGAAGCGCTGGAGCAGGGCGAGTTGGTCGGCATGCTGGTGGACCAGCATTTCAGCCGTGGCCCGCGCATCAACTTCCTCGGCCGCCCGGCTTCGGCCAACCCGCTGATCCCGCAACTGGCACGGCGCGACGACTGCCCAGTCTATGGCGCCCGCGCGGTGCGGCTGCCCAAGGGTCGCTTCCGGCTGGAACTGGTGGGACCGCTGGAATTGCCGCGTGACGCCGAGGGCCGCGTGGATGTCGCCGGCACCACGCAGATGATCAACGACGTCATCGCCGGCTGGGTGCGCGACACGCCGGGCCAGTGGCTATGGATGCACAGAAGATGGCGCGGCTGACGCCAGGACAGTGCTGGCGCGGCTGACGCCAGGACAGTGCTGGCGCGGCTGACGCCGCGACGGCGCGGCCGATCAGCCCTGCAGCCGGCCCATCGGCAGTGCCAGTTCCACCAGCAGCCCGCCTTCCCGCCAGTCGAAGCTGGCCCGGCCGCCAAGCTGGGCCGCGCATTGCGTCACCAGCCGCTGGCCGAAGCCCTGACTGGCTGGCACCGACATGGTCCCCACCGCCCGTTCATCCCATAGCAGCCGCAGCGTGCCGGCCGCGTCGGGCGGCAGCCACTGCACCGCCAGGCTGCCACCGGGCTGCGCCAACGCACCGTGCCGGGCGGCATTGGTGGCCAGTTCGTGCAGTACCAGTGCCAGGGGCGGCGCCGCCAGGGCGCCCACCGTCACCGCCTCGCCTTCCAGCCGCAGCCGCTGCGGTTCCGCTGGGGTGCGGAACGGCGCCAGCAGCGCTTCCGCCAGGGCGTGCAGCGTGGTGTGGTCGGCGTCGCTCGCCGCCTCGGCAAAGCCGCCGCCGATCGCCAGCTTCACCAGGTCATGCGCCCGGGCCAGCGCGTCGATCCGCCCCAGCAGCGTCGCCCGCATCTCCTGCGGAGAAGCGGCCCCGCGGGCACTGAACGTGACCAGCCCGGCGATGACGGCGAACAGGTTCTTCACCCGATGGTCCAACTCCCGCAGCAGCAGGGTCTGGGCGCGCTCGGCGCGTTGCCGGCCGGTGGTCTCCTCCACCATGATGCCGACACCGGCCACCTGCTGGGTCTCGGGGTCGTGCACCGGGTAGTATTGCGCCACCCAGTCGCGGGTCATGCCCGGCGCGGCGGCGGTCTGGCCACTCAACGCCACGCCGGTGATGCGCTCGCCGCTGGCCAGCACCCGGCGCAGCAGCGGTTCGATCTTCTGGTGCAGATCGGGCACCACCTGCTGGGCGGAACGGCCCAGGTGGTCTTCGGCGGCAAGGCCGTTCATGCCCGCCAGTGCGTCATTCACCCGAACGAAGCGCAGCCTGTCATCCAGCTGCGCCAGGCCCAGTGGCGCGGTACGGTACAGCGTCTCCAGTTCCACCAGGCGGCGACGGGCCTGGCCCTCGGCCTCGGCCTGCGCCAGTTCGGCGCGGCGGCGGCGGATGGTGTCCTGCAGGCTCACCGCCAGCCAGGGCCGCTCCTCCAGCACCGCCAGCCGCGGCCGCACCAGCACATCCCGCCGGGTGCCGTCGGCCAGGTGCAGGCAGGCCTCGAAGGGTTCGCTCGCGCGTTCGGCGGCGGCCATCAGCTGGCTCGCCAGCGCCGCCCCTGCCGGGGCCACCCGCAGCGCTGCCCGCCAGGTCGCCACCAGCCCCGCGGCGTCGCAGCCCAGCAGCGCCGCGGCTTCGGCATTGCCGGCCTCGGCCGCCAGCGTGGCGGGGTCCAGCAGCACCAGCGCCACCGGCACCGCCTCCAGGAAGGCCCGCAACGCTGCCCCAGGGGCGAGGCCGGGGGCCGATGCGGGGGTGGCCGCGACCTGATGCCTCAACTGGGTCATCAGCCTAAGGGCGCCGGGCCAGGCTGGCACCGGCGCGGCGACATCTTCGGTTGAGGGCGGGGGGCGACATTCACCCCCCTTTGTCACCCATCGGTGAAGCCCTGGCGCTTCACAAAAGCGTCAGGAACGTTGCAAACCTCTCAGCCGCGGCGAAGCATCTCGATGATGCCGGAGAAGTCTTGCCCGCCGCCGCCAGCGGCAGAGAAGGCCTGGTACAGCGCCAGCGCCTTGGCGCCCATCGTGGCCTCCATGCCGGCATCGGCCGCGGCCTGCTGCGCCAGGCCCAGGTCCTTTTCCATCAGCGCGGCGGCGAAGCCGGGCTTGTAGTCCCGGTTGGCCGGGCTGGCCGGCACCGGGCCGGGCACCGGGCAGTAGCTGGTGATGGCCCAGCTCTGCGCCGTGGCCTTGCTGGTCACGTCGAACAGCGTCTGCGCCGAAACCCCCAGCTTCTCGGCCATGATGAAGGCTTCGCAGGTGCCGATCATGGTCACCGCCAGCATCATGTTGTTGCAGGCCTTCACCACCTGGCCGTTGCCCGGCCCGCCGCAGTGGACAATGGTCTTGCCCATGGCCTGGAACACCGGCTGCGCCTTGTCAAAAGCCTCCTTCGGGCCGCCGACCATGAAGGCCAGCGTGCCGTTCTCGGCCCCCATGGTGCCGCCGGAAACCGGCGCATCCAGCATCGGCCGCGGCATGGCGGCGGCGACTTCGCGGGCGGTCGCCACGTCGATGGTCGAGCTGTCGATCAGCACCGCGCCCGGCGCCGTGGAGGCGGCCAGGCCGGACTGGGTCAGGTAGGTGTCGCGCACATGCTTGCCCGCGGGCAGCATTGTCACCAGGAAATCGGCGCCCTGCGCTGCCGCCACGCCGCCGGAGACCACCGTGCCGCCGGCCGCGGCGAAGGCCTGCAACGCCGCCGGCGACAGGTCGAAGCCCAGCACTTCATGCCCCGCCTTAAGCAGGTTGCGCGCCATCGGCCCGCCCATGTTGCCAAGCCCGATGAAACCGATGCGTGCCATGTGGCCTCCCCTTCGCGTTGCTGGCAGCCAAGGTAAGGCCCAGCGCTGGCTTCGTCACGCCCCGGCCATTGGCAGCGGCGGGCAGCGCGGCCAACATGGCACGGCAACCCAGGGTCTCCGCCGCATGGCAACCGCCGACGACCGCCAGCGCCGCCGCGTGGCGCGCTACTACCGCTGGCTGGACCGCCTGACCTTCCTGCGGGAGCTGCGCGGCCAGAGCGGCAGCCAGGCGCAGCCGGTGCATCGCCAGTTGCGGGACCCCGCCGGCGGCCCACCCAGCGCCATGCTGGTGCATCGGCTGATGATCGAGGGGCTGAACCTGCCCGCCAGCCCGCGCGTGCTGGATGCCGGCTGCGGCTATGGCGCCACCGCGCTGGACCTCATCCCGGTGATCGGCGGCACCTGGCTCGGCGTTACCCTCAGCACCGTGCAGGCCCAGCGCGGCCAGGCCGAGGCCGAGCGCCGTGGCCTCGGCGCCCAGCTGAGCTTCGCGCTGCAAAGCTATGACGACCCGCTGCCCGGCGGCTTCGACCTGGCCATCGGCATCGAGAGCCTGATCCATAGCGCCGACCCCGCCCGCACCATCGCCAACCTGGCCGGCGCGCTGCGGCCGGGCGGCCGGCTGGTGATGGTGGACGACATGCCCGAACCCGACCTGCCGCCTGCGACGCAGGCCCAGCTGGCGCTGTTCAAGGCGATGTGGCGCTGCCCGGTGGCGCCGACGCGGAACGGCTGGGTCGCGGCCATGCAGGCCGCCGGGTTGGAGCTGGAACGCGAGGCAGACCTGACCCCGCTGACCCTGCCACGCAGCGCCGAAGCCCTGGCCGCGCCGCTGGCCCGCCAGCGGCGCCGCGCCTGGTGGCTCGGCTGGCTGGGGCTGGGGGTGCGGGAGGAAGCCGATATCGGCGGCATGACGCTGGAGCACCTGCTGCGCGAGCGCGCGGTGCGCTACCGCCTGCTGGTGGCGCGCAAGCCGGAGGTGCCTACGGCCGCGCTGGACGTGCCGGCAACGGCGGAAGCGTAGGGCTTTGGACCGAACGCCACGCGGATGACAGCGTCCGTCCCCGTTCGAGAGACTGATCCACGCCGTTCGACGCTTCCGTCTCCGACGACCCGGCGCGGCCGCGTGATTCACCTTGATGGATCACGCGGTAGCCAATGGTCGAGAGATTGAGCCACCACCACGGCGATTCCGCCTTCGTGGATCAAGCGCTACCCCGCCAGCACCTCGGCCCGCCCGGCCTCCACCACGAAGCGCGCCTTGTCCAGCAACGGCGCGCCGGGCGCGGAGACGAAGTCCACCCCGCGGAACACCGCCGTCATCCGCCCCGGCGTCGCCTGGTGCAGCGTGTAGCCGCGGCGATTGCTGAAGAAGCGCACATGCGGGTTCTGCCGCAGGATGCTCTCCGCCCCGCCATCGCTGCCATCGCCGCCGCTGGTGATGCTGGTGCCGACGAACTCGGTGGCCACGGCCGGGCTGGCCATGTCATCCGGGTTCAGCCGCAGTTCGGCGGCCCAGGCGGAATGCACGTCGCCGGTCAGCACCACCGCATTGGCACGGCGCTCCGCCAGGCCGGCCAGCAGCCGGGCGCGGGCGGCGGGGTAGCCGTCCCAGGCATCCATGTTCAGCGTGCTGCCGCGGCGGCGTTGCAGCATCATCGCCTGCTGGCCCACCACCTGCCACGCGGCGCGGGAGCGGGCCACGCCGTCCAGCAGCCATCGCTCCTGCGCCGCGCCCAGCATCTGCGCGCCAGGCCGCGCCACCGCCTCGCACGGGGCGCGAAAGCCGTCATTGCAGGGCTGCGGGTCGCGGTACTGGCGGGTGTCCAGCACGTGCAGGTCCAGCACCGCGCCGAAGCCCAGGCGCCGATGCATCACCAGCGCCGGGCCGCGCGGCAGCAGCGCGCGCCGCACCGGCATGTTCTCCCACCAGGCCTGGAAGGCAGCGGCGCGGCGCAACAGGAAGGCGGGGTCCAACCCCAGCGTCGCGCTGTGGTCGCCGGCCCAGTTGTTCTGCACCTCATGGTCGTCGAAGCTGGCGATGAAGGGATGCGCCGCATGCGCCGCCTGCAGATCCGCATCGGCATGATACTGCGCGTAGCGGCGGCGATAATCCGCCAGCGTCAGCGTCTCCTCGCCGACATGGCGCCGCACCTCGCGGCCCCAGCGCCGCTCACCCGGCGGGACCTCGGCGTACTCATATATGTAATCGCCATAGTGGAACACGAAGTCCAGTTCCTCCGCGGCGATGTGGCGCCAGGCAGTGAAGTGGCCGTGCTCGTACATCTGGCAGCCGGCATTGACGAAGCGTGCCGGCTGCGTGCTGCCGGCCGCCGGCGCGGTGCGGGTGCGGCCGATGGCGCTGCGCTGGCCCTGCACGGTGAAGCGATACCAGTAGTGCCGCCCCGCCCCCAGGCCGGAAACCTCGACATGCACGCTGTGCCCGGCCTCGGCCCGCGCCTCGGCCGCACCAGACTGCACCACACGGCGGAAGCCGGCATCCTCGGCCAGCTCCCAGCCCACCGCGACCAGCGGCTCGGCGACCCCGCCGCCCGGTTGCAACGGCGCGCTGGCCAGCCGGGTCCACAGCACCACGCCATCCGGCAGCGGGTCGCCACTTGCCACGCCCAGGCTGAACAACCCGCCCGCCACCACCTGCGCCCGCGCCACAGGCTGGGTGCAGGCCAGCGCCGCCAGCGCCGTGGCACCGCGCAGCAGGCCGCGCCGATGCAGCGCGGCCAGGTGCCTGCTCGTGCTGTCCATCGCTGCCGCCTCCGTCGCCGGCCGCAGGATAGGGCGGGATGCATTGCGGCGTAATCGCCGAAAGCGCTGAATCCCGCGGCCTGCAGAACGCTGGAGCCTGCGGTGTCAGCACAACGCCCCAGCCGCAACCCGGCCCGGCGCCAGCGCTGCCTAAAGGGCTGACATGCTGGCCAGTTGCAGCCGCCGCCCGGCTGCGGCATGCCGGCAGCAACCAGCCAGGGGAGGCTCAGGCCATGAAGGTGATCATCGCGGGTGGCGGCATCGGTGGCCTGGTCGCGGCGCTGTCGCTGCACGCGGCCGGCATCGACTGCGAGGTGCATGAGGCCACCCCGGAAGTCCGCCCGCTCGGCATCGGCATCAACCTGCAACCGCACAGCGTGCGCGAGCTGATCGAGCTTGGCCTGGGTGCGCAGCTGGCCGAGATCGGCGTGGCGACGCAGGAGTTCGTCTATGCCAACCGCTTCGGCCAGATGATCTGGCGCGAGCCGCGCGGCCTGGCGGCGGGCTACCACTGGCCGCAATACAGCATCCATCGCGGCCGCCTGCAGGTGATGCTGTGGGAAGCCGTCACCCAGCGCCTCGGCGCCGAGCGGGTGCAGGCCGGCCGCCGCCTCATCGGCTTCGAGCAGGATGCGCTGGGCGTCACCGCCCGCTTCCTGGATGGCGGCCAGGCCCGCGGCGACGTGCTGGTGGCGGCCGACGGCATCCACAGCGCCGTGCGCCAGCAGTTCTTCCCGACCGAGGGCCTGCCGAAGTGGAACGGCGCCCTGCTATGGCGCGCGGTCTCGGTGGCACCACCCTTCCTGACCGGCGCCTCCATGGTGCAGGCCGGCCACCGCGACCGGAAATTCGTCTGCTATCCCATCGGGAAGACCGGGGATGGCCGCAGCATCATCAACTGGATCGCCGAGCAGCGCTTCCCCACCGATGTCCCCTGGTCACGCGAGGATTGGAACCGCCGGGGCCAGGTCAGCGACTTCCTGCCGCTGTTCCAGGGCTGGAATTTCGGCTGGCTGGACGTGCCGGCGCTGATCCGCGGCACCGAGGCGGTGTATGAATTCCCCATGGTCGATCGCGACCCGCTGCCCTGGTGGACCCAAGGCCGCGTCACGCTGATGGGCGACGCCGCCCACCCGATGTACCCGATCGGCTCCAACGGCGCCTCGCAAGCCATCCTGGATGCCCGCATCCTGGCGCGCGAACTGGCCACCCAACCCGGCTGGGCCGCCGGCCTGGCCAGCTACGAAGCCCAGCGCCGCCCGGCCACCGCTGCCGTAGTGCAGGCGAATCGCGGCGACGGCCCCGACCGGGTGATGGACGTGGTGCATGAGCGTGCGCCCGAAGGCTTCGCCAAGCTGGAGGACGTCGTGCAGCCGGGCGAGTTGGAGGCGATCATCATGGGCTACAAGCGCACGGCGGGCATGGACCCGGCCACGCTGAACAGCCGCGGAAGCTGGAGCGTGACGCGCGGCTGACCCCGCGCCGGCGGCTTGCCAGCCGCCTCCCTTTTCCTCGCGACGTCGTGATTCGAGCCCGGCCCGGCCGCGCGGCGACAGACAGCGCAACGACCGGACGCCTTGCCACGTCTGCTCGCCAGCCCGCGCGCACCTATTCCCATGACATGTAGCGCATTCATCCCATCTGTCCATTTTTTTGTACGTTGTCGGTTGCAAGAACACAGTTGGCGTCCGCAATTTTAAACCCTGGCGTGCATTTCTGAAGGGATACGGAAGTAACTGCGCCCACGTATTTATACGTAATAGCTTTTATCTCGAATAACGAAAGACAAATTTTCACGAGCACCCACTGGCTTTTCATGCTTGCATAACTTTCACAAAAAGCACGCAGAGGTTGTGGTTGTGTTCATGCAGAACCGTAATGACGCCAGTGACAACACGTTCAGCGACAACCGATCGGCGCAATCCTGCATAGCCATTCGCGGTGTCGGCCTGGAAGCGGTTGCATACCTGCTTGCCAGTGCACGCCGGCTGGAAGGCCTCGCCATGGCCGAACAGGCGAATCGCTTACGCAAGTTGGCGGATCTTGTGGCTGCCGAATATTGTTATGTTGCGCTTGATTACCATCGGCATCCGCATAGATCGCCGCTCGATAACAGTATTGAACACTGCTCGCCTGCCCCGTTCGGGCCAGGCCGGCCGGCCTTGGCACCGCTCGTCGGGAAGACCGTCTGATGAGCATGCAGAACAGCGCCCTCCCCGGCATCGGCCAGGCCTTGCCGTTCAGCCTCGGCCCACCCGCCACGGTTGAACGGGTCCGGGCCACCTTGGCCACCGCCGCGGCCCAGCCGCCCTCCGCCAGGTCGCAGGAACAGATGCGAGAGATCACCCAGTTGCTCCAGGACCTGCCTTCCCCCGCGGTGCGCGACGCCATCATGCACCTGCTGCGTGCCCTGTCGGACCGGCCCCTGGCGCTGCCGGAACGCGCTCCGCCGTCCTTCATGCCCGTGGCGGAGCAGGTGCCGCTGCGACCGCCGACCCCGGCCCCGCCTGCCAGCCCAGCGCCGCAAGGCACCGCCGCCGTGGACCTGGCGGACCAGTTGCACGCCGCATTGCTGGCGCGGCAATCCGGCCTGACCCTGAACTATCAGCCGGTGGTCGATGCCATCTCCGGCGCCATCCTGGGCTTCGAGGCCCTGCTGCGCTGGACCACGCCAGACGGCCAGCAGGTACCGCCCTTGCAGGTGGTGGACCTCGCCGCCCGCGCCAATCTGCTGGAAACGCTCGACTTCTGGGTGATGCAGCAGGCCGTCAGCCAGGCCCGCCCCTGGCTCAGTACCAATCCCCGCCTGGTCATCGCCATCAATGTAACCGCGGCGCTGCTCAGCAGCCCGCTGGCGGTCAGCGCGGTCCGCGCCCTGCTGCGCGCCAATGGGGTCAGCGCCGCGAATTTCTGCATCGAGGTGCCGGAGACCACGTTGCTGGACCAGCGCGCCACCAAGAACCTGGCGGCGCTGCGCCGCCTCGGGCTGCAACTCGCCATCGACGATTTCGGCATCGGCCAGTCGGCGCTGACCCGGCTGATGGAGCTGGACGTGGATGTGG